>CAYMRI010000076.1:0-9742 GCA_964392835.1 uncultured Eubacteriales bacterium | reverse complement strand
ATTATCTTAATTTGCACTGTTTACTTTTCTAGGTCCGTTTGCCCTTTTCAGGGCGTCGCTTTCGCAAGCGGCTTTATTAATATACCACCCGCGTTTTTATCTGTCAACACCTTTTTTCACTTTTTTCAAAAAAATTTCAGAGATTTTTCTCCAACCGTTCCAGGTCTTCTAAGTAAGTATCTTTTAAGCTTCTATTATAGATGATACTTGCCGGATGATACAGCGGATATACGCAATATTCGCTATCCCCTATGGTCATTTTGTGAATAGCGCCGTGATAATCCCCGATGGTGGTCTTGGCTGAAACATCGTTTTTCACCGCACGGAGAGGAACATTTCCCAAAGTTACAATTACTTTTGGCTTTATCACCTCTATTTCCCGATGTAAAAAAGGAATGCTGCTTAGAATTTCCGCTGTGGTCGCAGGGCGGTTACTCTCTGTCCCCCGCACCGGATGGATTTTTGACAATCGATACTTCACTACATTGGTAATATAGATATCGGCCCGTTCTAAATGAATATATTGTAAAAACTCACTGAGATTCTGGCCTGCTTTTCCCACGAAAGGTCTTCCTTGCTTTATCTCGTCTTTGCCGGGTGCTTCCCCAATAAGTAAAATCGTAGCATTTTCATTGCCGTCCCCCCAAACAAAAGCCGGTTTGTCTGCAAAGGTTGCTTTATATTCTTCAAATAACTGTGACAGTTGTGTTTTCTTGTCCATCTAAATATCTCCTGATTTTTAGTAAATCTTCTAGCATCTCTTGTTTTTTCTGCAAGCCGCCTTCTCTATCATGTAAAATCGCCGCCGGATGGAAGGTCGCCAAGAACCGTACATTTTTCCGTTCAATCCAAACACCTCGTTCTTTGGTAATCCGGATATTGGGATCAATCAAGGTCTTTGCAGCAACACGCCCAAGACACACAATCACTTCCGGTTGAATCAGGGAAAACTGCTTACGAAGATGGGAAATGCAAACCTTTGCTTCTTCTGCAGATGGGTCACGGTTTTGGGGCGGTCTGCACTTTACAATGTTGGCAATGTAGTATTCCTCAGCACGCAACTGTGCCGCCTCCAAAGCCAAATCCAGCAATTGCCCCGCAGGTCCCACAAAAGGCAGTCCCTGCAAATCCTCCTGCTCCCCGGGGCCTTCGCCTACAAATAAAACCCGTGCATTGGGATTTCCTCTGCCCACTACTACATTCCGTCTGGTGGTAGCAAGTCCGCAGGCCGTACAATTTTTACAGTTTTGTTCAAAAACTTCCCATTCCGTACTCATAATTGTCTTAATGCCTCATCAATGATTTCTGCCGCACAAACAGAATGGGTCCAGGGCACCCTGGTTGCTTCTACATCCCCTTTCTGCAAATGCGTATGTGCAGCATCCACCTCATAAACAAATTTATTCTCTTTTTCTTCTTCCTTTATTATATAAGAAGACTTTGTCTCGTAGCAAAAAACAGTAGCTTCATTGGCGGCATAAAAATTGGGAATGTCAATCTGTCCTTTGGTTCCGAAAATGGTTCCCAAGCGAGGTCTGGAAGATCGGAATGACAAAAACGCCGTTGCCATCTTTCCGTTGCCGTAATCCAATGTCACAACAGACTCTTCATCCACGCCGGTTGTACCACGCAAGCCCGTAGCCTTGACACCTTTGACATCGGTCCCCAAAAAGTCCAAAATGAACATAAACGCATAAATCCCGATATCATACAGGGCACCGCCGCCCAAATCCGGGTTTAACAGCCTCCATGCATGATCCCGCGCCGCCTCAAACGCAAAATCTGCCCTTACTTGCTGAATCTCGCCGATTTTTCCGGCGTCGATAGCTACATGGATTTTTTCATAGAGAGGTAAAAATCTGGTCCAAAGCGCTTCCATGAAAAATACACCGGCTTCTTTTGCTGCTTCCACCATTATTTCAGCTTCTTTCGCAGAAACAGAAAGCGGTTTTTCACAAACCACATGCTTTTTGTGGGCAATGGCCTGCATAACCGCTTCAAAGTGATGGTTGTTTACATTCGAAATGTAAACAACCTCAATATCTGGATCTTCATACAATGCTTGATAGGAATCATACACCTTAGGGATTCCATACTGTTCCTGCAATGCTTTTCCTCTTTGCAAGTCTCTGGAAGCCACTGCATGAACAGTATCTTTCCCTACTATTTGAATTGCTTGTATAAACCGGTGTGATATCCGGCTTGCGGAAACAATACCCCATTTCATGAGGAGTGTTTCGCTTTCGGCGTATAGTGAACGTGCAACAACTCATGCACTCTTCCTTTCAAAACGCCATCATATAATTCTTTCATCAACGGATTATCTTCCGCACGGCGAATGCTGCAAAGCTTATCCGCTGCATACAGGCCTTTTCCTCTGCCTTCCAGCAATGTTTTTTCTACATAAGGCTGACCTGCGCCATTGACACAACCACCGGGGCAAGCCATGACTTCTACAAAGTCATAATGCTCACCTGCTTTGATTCTGGCAATCAAATCACCGGCATTTTTCAAACCACTGACCATAGCAATCTTCACTTCTCTGTCGCCAACCATAATGGAGGTTTCCTTTACACCGTCCAAGCCGCGAACACCCTTATAAGCAATGGCCTGTAACGCCGTCATGGACTTATCGGAAGAAACATGGCGGAGAACTGCTTCTGTTACACCACCGGTTACCCCAAAGATAACACCGGCACCAGTCATAGTGCCATACTTCATATCTACTGCTTCCGGCTCTAATTCATTAAAAACAATACCGGATTCTTTAATCATTTGAATGAGTTCTTGGGTGGTCAGAACATAATCCACAATGGGTTTTCCATTCAGCTTAAATTCTTCTCTTGCCGCTTCAAATTTCTTACCGGTACAAGGCATAATTGCCACATGCACGCTCTTCTTTTCCTTATCTTCTTCGCTTACTTTAATAATAGAAGCAAACATTTCCATAGGGGAACGGCTGGTAGAAATATGAGGCAACAATTCCGGGTGATTCTTTTCACAATAATTCACCCATGCCGGACAGCAAGAAGAGAACAACGGCATATCTGTTTCATTCTTCTGTAAACGTTCTACCAATTCGCCGGCTTCTTCCAAAACAGTCAAGTCAGCGCCGGTAGAAGTATCATATATTTCATCAAAGCCGATTCTTCGCAAAGCAGCAATAATCCTGCCCATGGAGTTTTCACCCGGTGCAAACCCAAATTCTTTACTCAATGCCACACGCACTGCCGGAGCCACCTGCACAGTCACCTTTGTATTCTTATCATCCAAGGCTTTCCAAACCTTTGCGGCATCATTTCTTACCACAATAGCACCGGTAGGACAAGCCACAGAGCACTGTCCGCAACCCACACAAGGAGAATTAGCCAAAGGTTCATTAAATGCTGTACTAATGGTCATATGAGAACCACGGTGTGCAAAATCAATGGCACCAACACCTTGTACTTCGTTACATACACGCACACAGTCACCGCACAAAATACATTTGCTTTGATCCTTCACAATACATACGGAAGAATCATCCACCTTGGGCTCAGCTGCAGTATTTGGGAAACGCACGGTATTGATGTTAAAGCGCATTGCCAAATCCTGTAACTTACATTTTCCATTGTTATCACAAGTAGTACAATCTCTGCAGTGATTTGCCAACAACAATTCCAGAATCATCTTACGGTATTTTCTTAATTTTTCCGTATTGGTACGAACGACCATACCCGGTCTTGGAGGTGTAGAACAGGAAGCTTCCAGTCCACCTCTTTCATTTTCCACCATACACATACGGCAAGCACCATAAATGGAGAGTTCTGTATGATAACAAAATGTTGGCATTTTAATTCCCAATTTACGAATGAGTTCCAAAATATTCTTCTCACCGTTAATCTCTACGGGAATTCCGTCAATAATCATATAATTTGTATTATCCATTTTCCTTAGTCCTCCTTGATTGCATGGAATGGGCAGGTAGAAACGCAGGCACCGCACTTGATACACTTGTTCTGATCAATGCTGAACGGTTCCTTAATCTTGCCTGTAATTGCGCCTACCGGACATCCTCTGGAACACTTGCTACAACCTTTACACAATGTGGGATCAATATGAATCCGTTTTAACTTCTGACAGGCGCCTGCCGGGCAACGTTTTTCATAAATATGGGCTTCATACTCTTCCCGGAAACTCTTAATGGTGCTGAGTACCGGAGAAGCTGCTGTCTTTCCAAGACCGCAAAGCGCAGTGGCAGAAATCATTTCGCCCAACTCCTGCAACAGTTCAATATCACCGTCTTGTCCGTTACCGGCAACAATCCGTTCCAGAATTTCCAACATCCGTTTGGTACCTTCTCTACAAGGTACGCACTTTCCGCAGGACTCATTCTGTGTAAAGTTCATGAAGAAACGGGCAACTTCCACCATACAGGTGTGGTCATCCATAACAACCAAACCACCGGAACCAATCATAGCTCCTGCTTTTTTCAAAGAGTCAAAATCAAGTGGTAAATCCAAATGTTCTTTTGTCAGACAGGCACCGGAAGGACCACCGATTTGCACGGCCTTGAATTCTCCGCCGCCACGCATACCGCCGCCGATTTCAAAAATAACTTCCCGCAAGGTGGTTCCCATGGGCACTTCAATCAAGCCGGTGTTAGTAATGTTACCGGTCAATGCAAATGCTTTGGTTCCCGGGCTGTTTTCCGGACCAATGGTCTTATACCACTCTGCACCCTTTTGAATAATCAACGGAACATTGGCATAGGTTTCTACATTATTCAATACAGTGGGTTTATCAAACAAACCATGTTCTACCGTTCTGGGGGGCTTTACTCTTGGCATACCTCTCTTACCCTCAATAGAAGCAGTCAACGCACTCCCTTCACCACAAACGAAAGCACCGGCACCACGATTAATATGCATCCGGAAGGAAAAATCTGTTCCTAAAACGTTATCGCCTAACAATCCAACCTCTTCTGCTTGCTGGATTGCCATTTGCAAACGACTAACGGCCATTGGGTATTCTGCACGCACATAAATGTAACCTTCAGAAGCACCGCACGCTAAGCCGGCAATCATCATACCTTCCAGCATTCTGTGTGGGTCACCTTCCATAATACTTCTATCCATGAAAGCACCCGGGTCACCTTCGTCACCATTACAAACAACATACTTTTGTGCTTCCTTTTGTCTCTTTACCTGAGACCATTTTCTGCCGGCCGGGAATCCTCCGCCCCCTCTTCCTCTTAAGTTGGATTCGGAGATTTCCTGGATAATTTCATCTGCAGTCATATCAAACAATGCTTTTTCAAATGCAGTGTATCCACCGGTTGCTAAGTATTCTTTAATGGAAGTGGCATCAATATGACCACAATGTTCCAATACCAATCTGGTTTGCTTTTCATAAAACGGAATTTCTTCCTGACGCTTTTGCACAGTACCCTGTTTCTGATATGCCAGTCTTTCAATATGTTCCCCATTTACAATGGTGCGTTCAATAATTTCTTCACAGTCTTCCAGTTTCACTTTGGTATACAAATAACCTTCCGGCTCAATTCTTACCAAAGGACCCATTTCACAAAACCCATGGCAACCACTTTTCTTCATGCCCACGGTATTTTCATGAGGCTCTTCTTGTAATTCCACTTCGCAGGGAATGTTTCTTTCTTTCATCAATTCAATAAAACGGTCATAAATCAACAAAGACCCGGAAGAAACGCAACCTGTTCCGGCACAAACCAAAATCTTTCTGGGTTCTGCATGCAGGGATGCCTGGTATAATTTCCGGAATTTTACTAAATCTTCTCTATTCTGAAACATTTGCATCTTCCTCCTTCAATTGCTTTAACAGTTCTACCGCTTTTTCCGGTGTCATAGAAGGATATACCTTATCATTTACCGTAATAACCGGTGCCAAGCCACAAGCGCCCAAGCAGGACACGGTTTCCACTGTAAACTTTAAGTCATCAGTGGTTGCTTTTGTAGCAGAAAGTCCTAATTCCGATCTTAACTTTTCCAAAATCGGAATAGACTTTCTAACATGACAGGCTGTGCCGTCACAGGTCTTGATAACATATTTTCCTTTTGGTTCCAAAGAAAAATTTTCATAGAAAGTTGCCACACTGTAAATTTGCGCTTGGCTCACACCGATTTTCTTTGCCAAATACGGAAAAACTTCCCGCGGCAAATAACGATAATGTTCCTGAATGTTCTGTAAAATAGCAATGACAGAACTTGGCTTTGCACCCAGCTCTTCTACAATGCTGTCTACAATTGAATAATCAAATGTTTCGTTCATAGTTACTCCTTTATTTATCTGTATTTTTCACAATTAAGCCAATGTTAACATTCTAGCAGTAAGTCGTCCAAAAGTCAACTTAACCGACATGTCTAAACGCATGTCGGTTAAGCAACTCTGCACCCTATCGTCTATCTTTATTTTCTTTTACGCTGTCGTCCAAATTACGGTTTCCCCTTGTTGTAATGTCTTAGGCAAATCAATCAGCCGTTGATTGGAAGATCCACGGAACAAAAGACTGATATCCTTTAACGCCTCTACAAATTCACCATCCACCAATACATCCAACAGGCTTAACATTTCATCCGTCACTTCACAACGAGCCTTTCCCCCGTCTGCCAGCAAATCCGCTTCTAATGTATATCCCGTGTAACACCAAATAGTCTTTTCCGGAAGTGTTTCCCGAAGTTTTCGCAAAAACGGCACTAATGTTTTCTGATTCTGGGGTTCTAAAGGTTCCCCTCCCAGCAAAGTCAATCCGGTAATATAATATGGACTTAAAGCATCCAACAGCAATTGTTCTGTTTCAGCCGTAAAGGGTTTTCCATAGTAAAAGTTCCATGTTTCCGGATTAAAACAACCCTTACAATGATGGGAGCATCCGGACACAAACAAGGTTACCCGAACACCGATGCCGTTGGCAATATCATTTTTCTTAATTTCGCCGTAATACATAAGCCTCTCCTTTGCGCAACAGAATAATTACAAATGCATAACCCTTTCCTTGATTTCCTGGGTTCTCCCTTGATTCCAGTACTGGGTTCCGATGTAACCGCAGGTTCTTCTGGCCACATTCATCTTATTTTGATCTCTGTTTCCGCACTTAGGACATTCCCAAACCAGTTTGCCGTCTTCATCTTTTTGAATTTCAATTTCACCGTCAAATCCACACACCTGGCAATAATCGCTTTTGGTATTCAATTCAGCATACATAATATTTTCATAGATAAACCGAATTACCTGTATTACCGCTTCCAGGTTCTGTTGCATATTGGGCACTTCTACATAGCTGATTGCGCCACCGGTAGACAGTGCCTGGAATTTTGCTTCAAATGCCAACTTGCTGAATGCATCAATTTCTTCCGTTACATGCACATGATAGCTGTTGGTAATATAGCTCTTATCTGTAACGCCTTCTACTATGCCAAACCGCTTTTGCAAACACTTTGCAAATTTATAAGTTGTACTCTCCAGCGGTGTACCATAAATACCAAAACCAATTGTAGTTTCTGCTTTCCACTTATTACAAGCTTTATTCATATATTCCATTACTTCAATTGCAAATGGTGTTGCAGTAGGATCCGTATGCGACTTACCGGTCATATAGCGAACACATTCACACAAACCGGCATACCCCAAAGAAATTGTGGAATATCCGTTCATCAACAAATCGTCAATAACTTCACCTTTCTTTAATCTGGCAATGGCCCCATACTGCCACAAAATAGGCGCAGCATCAGACAAGGTTCCTTTTAACCGATTATGGCGGCACATCAATGCACGATAGCAAAGGTCCAATCGTTCATCAAAAATTTCCCAGAACTTATCCATATCACCACCGGAAGAAAGCGCAATATCCACCAGATTCAAAGTAACAACTCCCTGGTTAAAACGGCCATAGAATTTATAGTTTCCGTTTGCATCTTTCCAAGGCGTTAAAGCACTCCGGCATCCCATAACCGGGAAACAGTTTCCTTCTTTCAATTCCTTCATTTTCTTTTCAGAAATATAATCCGGCACCATCCGTTTTGCCGTACATTTCGCTGCCAGTTTGGTCAGATAAAAATACGGTGAATCATCATGAATATTGTCTTCTTCCAATACATAAATCAATTTCGGGAAAGCAGGTGTAATCCAGACACCGGCTTCATTTTTAACACCACGGTAACGTTGCACCAGTACTTCTTCAATAATCATTGCCAGGTCTTTCTTTTCCTGCTCGGACTTTGCTTCATTCAAGTACATGAATACTGTAACAAAAGGCGCTTGTCCGTTGGTGGTCAACAAAGTAACCACCTGATACTGAATGGTTTGCACCCCTCGCTTAATTTCATCGCGAAGTCTCTTTTCTACAATATTGTTAAATACCTCTTCTGAAGGCTCACAACCAAGTTCCTGAAATTCTTCTTTTAAGGTATTCCGAATCTTATCCCGGCTAATCTGCACAAACGGTGCCAAATGGGTCAAACTGATACTTTGTCCGCCATATTGGCTGCTTGCCACCTGGGCAATAATTTGGGTTGCAATGTTACATGCTGTAGAAAAACTATGGGGCTTTTCAATTAAAGTTTCCGAAATAACCGTACCATTCTGCAACATATTTTCCAAATCTACCAAATCACAATTGTGCATGTGCTGTGCAAAATAGTCCGCATCATGGAAGTGAATCAAGCCCTGCTCATGTGCTTCCACAATGTCCTGCGGCAACAAAATTCTCTTAGTAATATCCTTGCTTACTTCCCCTGCCATGTAATCACGTTGCACACTGTTAACAGTAGGATTCTTGTTAGAATTTTCCTGCTTTACTTCTTCATTATTACATTCAATCAAGCTGAGAATCTGATTGTCTGTTGTATTGGATTTACGAACCAAAGATCTAGTATAACGATACTTAATATATCGCTTTGCCACCTCAAAAGCACCATGGCACATAATTTGGTTTTCCACCAAATCCTGAATTTCTTCCACGGTCAAGGTACGATCCATTCTTTTACAGCGTGCCTCAATAAAATTACCGATTTCATCAATTTCATCCTGTGTCAACCGTTTATCCGCTTCCACAGTTGCGTTTGCTTTTACAACCGCTGCTATAATTTTAGAAACATCAAATGTTACTTCTGCTCCACTACGCTTAATGATTTTCATAGCCAGTACCTCTTTCTTTTTTCTTCCGTATCTTAATTTTACATTTATGAATTACATCTTCTATTGTGC
This sequence comes from uncultured Eubacteriales bacterium, assembly GCA_964392835.1. Lineage (GTDB taxonomy): Bacteria > Bacillota > Clostridia > UBA1212 > CASDQQ01 > CAYMRI01. The sequence goes on along the minus strand of CAYMRI010000076.1, from coordinate 523 downwards.
TGTAAAAGCATATCACAACGTAGTTTTTGTATTCTATTGCAAATGCAACACTTTTTCAAAGTGCATACAATATATTGTGTTTGTTTTTTATTTTTCACACCATATCCTGTGTTTTTCATTGCAGAGCCTCTCAAAAAAATGACCTCAAACTGTAACAATAGTAATAAATAGTTTCATGAAATGCGTTATATGCTTTTTAATTGCCATGTAAGCTTTTTATATTGTTTACAAAAAGGAGCATACTATTAAATTTTATTGTAACTATAATGACATTTTCTGTCTTGTTTCTTTTTTCTGCTATGAGAAATTTTCCATATCACAAAAAGACTGCCGGACATAGCTAAAAGCGGTATTGGATTCCAACTTTCCCCTGTTTGCGGTAACTTGGATGGTTCAGAAACAGATGCTGTCATATATTTTACAATTGCTTCCCGTTCATACTCCCATTCATTTTCTGCATTTTTCCCCGGCAAACTTACCAAAAAGGGTACCGGAAGATAAGTCCCATTATCTGTACTGTAGC
>CAYMRI010000075.1:0-9786 GCA_964392835.1 uncultured Eubacteriales bacterium | reverse complement strand
AAACATTGGAGGCGTTTGAACAGGTATTGGGGAATGGCATGTCAATTGAGGATATCAATATTCATGCTTATAGCTTACTAAACCGATTGCTGAATGAAAATCAAGAGACTTTAAAAATAAACAATTCCATCTGGTTTGATAAGAAAAATAGTGGGAAAGTATGTCCTGAATTTCTGCAAAGTAATTCGGATTATTATAAGAGTGATGCATTTCAAATTAATTTTGGAAATAAAAGAGATGCGCTTGAAAAGGTAAATGCATGGGTTTCTAAAGCAACTGATGGGGAAATAGAACAGATGCTAAATGACATAGAATCATCAACTGCTTTTTTGTTGATTAACACCATTTTATTTGAATCTAAATGGGGTGGCTATTATGAAAAACCGAACAAAGAGCCTTTTCAAAATGCTAATGGAGAATGGGTAAATGTTCCTATGTTAGAGGGGATTAGAAAATATATTGAAAATGAAAATGCTACGGGATTTATTAATGGATACGAGGATGAGCAATATAGTTTTGTTGCACTGTTGCCCAAAGAAGGCATGTCCTTGGAAGAATATGTAAATGCCCTTACCGGGGAAGAACTATTAAATATGATTAATTTGGAAACAGAAGAAACTTGTCTTTCCTATTTGCCGGAATTTGATTATGAATATAATGTTGATTTAGCCGGTTCTTTGAAAAATATGGGTCTGCTAAGTGCATTTAATACTACAAGTGATTTTTCCAATATGGCAGAAGCAGGAGAAATTTTAGGTAAACTCTATATTTCAAAAGTGGATCACCAGACCTTTATTCATTTAGATGCAGATGGTACAAAAGCAGGTGCAGCAACGGTAGTCCATATTCCTACAAGAGGCGAAGTTTTATATACGGGTCTTAATTATGTGTTTTTAAACAGGCCGTTTTTCTATGCTATTATTGATAATTCTACCAAAATACCTGTTTTTTTGGGAACGGTAAATAAATTAACCGGAGACGAGGTAGAAGCGCCAGAGTACGCCACTTATATAGAACAAATTGATAACATAGAGTACCTGGTTAACAATAGTATTGTTTCAACGGTTTCTCTTGTTAAGGTTGGAGAGGAAGTAAGAAAATGTTCTGTAAATACCGCCCAAACCATAGCACCGTTACCACGGTTTATAAGTTGTGTAGAAGCTTTTGCTGCTGCTGGTAATGCGGCATTAGAAGAGGTGGAAATTTACTGTAGTGGAAATGGAACCTTTACGATTCGAGAGGGTGCTTTTTCTAGCTGTCCAAATTTGAAGAAAGTAGTTTTTAAATCGGATTGGGGAGTTTTTGCTACCATTGCAGAGGATGCTTTTGCGGGTTCAGACCAAGTGGTTTTTTATTTGCAGGAAGGTCATTACACAGAGGAGATACAACAATATGCGCAAAAACATGGTATCCCGGTGGAATTTTATGATGTTTCAGGGGAATACTGAAAGTATTAATCTGAAATGAGGTGAATTTATGCAACCGCAACCCAATCGTTTGATTCATGAACAATCCCCGTATTTACAGCAACATGCATACAATCCGGTGGATTGGTATCCATGGGGAAAAGAGGCCTTTGACAAAGCGAAAGAAGAAGGAAAACCTATTTTTTTAAGCATCGGGTATTCCACCTGCCACTGGTGTCATGCCATGGCACACGATACCTTTGAAAATGAAGAAATTGCCAAAATTCTCAATGACAATTATGTGCCTATTAAAGTGGATAGGGAAGAGCGTCCGGACATTGATTCTGCCTATATGTCTGCTTGCCAGGCAATGACAGGGCAGGGTGGTTGGCCTATGACCATACTGACCACCGAGGAAGGCAAACCCTTTTTTGCCGCAACCTATTTTCCGCCACACAGGACAGAACAAATGCCGGGGATGGATGAAGTGTTGGGATATTTTTCTCATATGTGGACGGAGCAAAAGCAGGAACTGCGAAACGCCGGGGAAGAAGTGCAAATGCAGTTAAGACAGGAGACACTTGCCAATCCACCCAAAGAGCCGGACAAGAATTTAGTGCATAAGGCGTTTTCTCAATTGGAAAAAAGTTTTGATGCCCAAAACGGCGGCTTTCATCGAGCGCCGAAGTTTCCCATTGCGCATCAGTTGCTGTTTTTGATGGAATATGCCCAAAAACACGGGAATTCCAAAGCCATGGAAATGGTTGAGATAACAATGGAACAAATGTATCGAGGCGGAATTTTTGACCATATTGGCGGTGGTTTTTCAAGATATTCCACGGACAAACAGTGGCTGGTGCCCCACTTTGAAAAGATGTTGTATGACAATGCGCTGTTGACCATTGCCTATGCCCAAGCATATATGCAGACAAAGAATCCATTCTATGAGATGGTGGTTCGAAAAACACTTGGTTATGTGTTGCGGGAATTGACCGCACCTCAAGGTGGTTTTTACTGCGGACAGGATGCAGACAGTGAGGGTGTCGAAGGGAAATATTATGTTTGGACGGTAAAAGAATTGACAGATTTGTTGGGGCAGGAAGATGCAAAGACATTCTGTAACTGGTTTAGTATTACAGAACAGGGAAATTTTGAAGGGAAAAATATCCCCAATTTATTACAAAATCCAAAGTTTGCAGAACCAAATCAACAAATTGACGAACTTTCTAAAAAAGCCTATGCGTATCGATTGCATCGTACAAAACTGCATCGGGATGAAAAAATATTGCTTTCTTGGAACGGCCTTATGATTGCTGCTTTGGCAAAAGCCTATGAAGTCACAAAGGAAATTTCCTATTTAAGTGCGGCTGTGAAAGCAGAACAATGGCTTTCAGAACAGTTTGAAGAGAAAAGTCGGTTTCTGGATGATTATGCATTTTTCGCTTATGGCATATTAACTTTATATCAAGTAACCGGAGAAAATAGCTACCTTGGAAAAGCAGAGCGCATGGCGGCAGAAATGTTGAATTTATTTTTCGACAGAGAAAAGGGTGGCTTTTATCTATCTTCCGAAGAAGAAGAATCTTTATTCTTACGACCGAGAGAAATGTTTGACGGTGCTTTGCCTTCGGGAAATTCTGTGGCAGCGTACGTGCTGAAATGCCTTGGAGAAGAAACGGAGAAACCTTCCTGGAAACATGCCTTCCAATTACAACAGCACTATCTGACGGGAAATATTGAGGAATTCCCCATAAACCATTGCTTTGCTTTGTTGACATTTTTTGAATAAATCATAAATAATCTTTTGGAAATCTTGACCATATTTTTCCTACTGTCTATACTAATGGAAAAGAAAAATATGAGGTGATGAAAATGGCTTTTCGGGATAAATTCATGCGCTTTATGGCTGGACGCTATGGACAGGACCAGCTGGGGAAATTTTTAAATATTGCAATTATTGTATTATTTGTTGTTGCGATTCTACTGTCTTTTGTATCCGGCGTGGCATACATTGTTTGTTATGTGCTGGCGGTGACTTTGCTTGCTTATAACTACTACCGTATGTTTTCTCGGCAGATTTATAAGAGAGCGGCTGAGAATCAGAAGTTTTTGAATTTTAAAGCGCATTTGAAGCAAATGAAAACACACAAGTTCTTCCGTTGCCCTAAATGCAAAACAAAGGTAAGAGTACCAAGGGGCAAAGGCAAGATTTGTATTACCTGTCCCAAATGTCGGGAAGAGTTCATTGAAAAAACATAAAAGGATGGTGTTTTATGTTTGGATATATAACTGTCAATGAACCGGAATTGAAAATCAAGGAGTTTCAGCGATACAGGGGGTATTACTGTGGCGTTTGCCGTTCGTTGCAGAAAAGACACGGCAGATGCGGACAGGCCACCCTTAGTTATGATATGACTTTTTTAAGCGTTTTATTAAATGCCCTTTACGAGGAACCCTTGCAGGAAGAATGGAAACGTTGTTTTGCTCATCCTCTGAAAAAACATTTGGTTTTGAAAAATGCAATCAGCGACTATACAGCAGATATGAATATTTTGCTGACCTATTACAGCCTGTTGGATCACTGGAAGGATGATAAAAAACGCTCCGCATGGATAGGGGCTAAACTGCTGCAAAGAAAGAAAAAAAGAGTGGCGCTACAGTATCCCAGACAAAGTCAGGCTGTGGCATCCTACATAGAAAGCTTGACGGATTGCGAAAGAAAGAATAGGATGGAATTAGATTTGGCAGCGGGGCTTACCGGTACCATGCTGGGGGAAATTTTTGTATACAAAGAAGATGCATGGCAGGATGAACTGCGGCAAATGGGCTTCTATTTAGGAAAGTTTATTTATTTAATGGATGCCTACGAAGATGCCGAACAGGATAGAAAAAAAGGAAGCTATAATCCCTGGAAGCCTTACATGGACAAAGAGGATTATTTAGAAAAGGTACAAGAAATACTAACCATGATGATGTCTGAATGTGCCCATGCCTTTGAACGGTTACCCATTGTGGAGGAAGCGGAGTTGTTGAGAAATATTCTCTATTCCGGGGTTTGGGCAAAATATGACAAAATAACGAGGAAGAAAGATGAATAAAGATCCATACAGTGTGCTTGGGGTTTCCAGGAACGCAAGCAATGAGGAAATCAAAAAAGCATACCGTGCATTAAGTAAAAAATATCACCCGGACTTAAATCCGGATAATAAAGAAGCGGCTGAGGTAAAGTTTAAAGAAATACAAGAAGCCTATAAGGTCATTATGGATGAAAAGGAAGGCCGGACGACTTCTTCTCAATCACAGGGGTATGGCGGTGGCAATCCTTATGGCGGTTTTGGCGGTTTTTATGGTGGATTCGGCGGCTATGGACAACAAAGTAGCAGAAACAGTAGCTATCAGGAGCAGGAATCGAATGAAATGCGGGCTGCCAGAAGCTTTATTCAAAACCGTCGTTACCAGGAAGCGTTACGCGTACTTTCCGAAGTGAAAGACCGAGATGCCAAATGGTATTATTACAGCGCCATTGCCAATGCTGGTCTTGGAAATAATGCGGTTGCCAAAGAACATGCCCAAATGGCCGCCTCATTAGAACCGAACAATGAAGAATACCAAAATTTGGTACATCAAATGGAAAACGGCGGACAGTGGTATACCAGTCGGCGAACCTCCTATGGTTCCGCTTCTCCCTTGAATAATTGGTGTTGTCGAATCGTACTGATTAATGCGATTTGTAATTTGTGTTGCTGTCGAGGGGGATATTTTTGGTGTTAACGATGAAACATGATGAAATTGCCAAAAATCTTTTTTTAGAAGGGTACAACTGTTCACAGGCAGTATTTGCTGCTTTTTGTGATGTAACCGGAATAGAACGAAAAACAGCTTTGCTGCTGGCATCTTCTTTCGGTGGTGGCATGGGAAAGCTGCGCGAAGTTTGCGGTGCGGTTAGTGGTATGTTTTTAGTGGCAGGCGCTTTGTATGGTTATGATGACCCTAAGGATTTCACACAGAAAAATCAACATTATGCCAGAATTCAGGAATTGGCTGCTGCATTTCAAAAAGAAAATCAATTTATTGTATGCCGACAACTGCTTGGATTGGATGTAAAAAAAGAAAGTCCTATTGCATCGGAACGTACAAAAGCGTATTATCAAAAGAGACCTTGCGCAGAGCTGGTAGCATGTGCAGCACGGATTATGGATGAATACATAGAAGAAAATGGGGGAGTATTATGATGCAGAAAATCGCAACAAAAAACGCACCGGAGGCCATCGGTCCCTATTCGCAAGGCATGCAAATTGGGGATTTTATTTTTACCTCGGGACAAATTCCGTTAAATCCTGCTACAGGAAATTTGGAAGGAAATACCATTGAAACGCAGGCCAGACAGTCCTGCGAAAATGTAAAAGCAGTACTGGAAGCTGCCGGTTCCTCTTTGGAAAAGGTGGTAAAAACAACCTGTTATTTGCAAAACATGGGGGACTTTGCTGTGTTTAATCAGGTGTATGCTGCTTATTTTACCGGTTGTCCTGCACGTTCCTGTGTTGCGGTAAAAGAATTGCCCAAAGGTGCTTTGGTTGAGATTGAGGCGGTGGCAATTCGATAAAAAGTGGTTTACATATGGTGGTTTCGTGGTATAATGGACGCTAGAGCGAAGTTTACGGCGCTGCTGAAAGAGGCGCTTTATATTAACACTAGGAGTTAGTTATGGCTAAGAGAGTCGGTGCGATTTTATTATTGATATTGTTCGTGTTTGTCATTATAAATGTGTTTGTTTTACAAAACGTAAGCGAAATTTATGTGTTTTTGTACATAGCCCTCTGCATCGTGGGTTTGTTACTGATTTTTATGTCTAAGAAGCCGGGTGCCGTTTCTAAAGAAGATTTTTTGGATTTTGAAGTTGGATATGGAAAAAGATGCAAAAAATTTGTCATTCCCACTAAGAATTTTTTAGGAGAATTGCGGCAAAATGATTTTCAAAGAACTGCTTCGGAAGAAGAATTGATTCAACAGGCTTTGGCAAATCCAATTGGAACACCGAAGCTCTCTGAAATTGTGAAACCGGGAAAGAAAATTGTGATTGTAACCAGTGATATTACACGTCCTATGCCCACAAGGAAAGTGCTTCCTGCAATTTTGGCAGAAATCGAAGCTGCCGGATGTAGCCTGGCAGATGTAACGGTTGTGTTTGCCTTGGGAAGTCATAGAAAGCATACGGAAGAAGAACAAAAATATCTGGTAGGGGAAGAGTCTTATGGCAAAGTAAACTGTGTTGATAGTGACCCCACACAGTGCACCCATATGGGCGTGACATCCAGAGGCACACCGGTGGATATTTTTTCTGTGGTAGCAGAGGCGGATTACAGAATTTGTCTGGGCAACATTGAATATCACTATTTTGCAGGATATTCCGGCGGTTCTAAAGCCATTATGCCGGGGGTTTCTACCAGAGAAGCCATTCAAGCAAACCACAGCGCTATGGTAAAGGCAGAAGCGAAGGCGGGTAATATTGAAACCAATCCCGTTCGGCAGGATATTGATGAAGTTTGTGAAAAATTCGTCCCGGTAGATTTTATTTTAAATGTGGTACTGGATGAAAAGAAAGAAATCATTTGTGCAGTGGCAGGGCATTTTATACAGGCGCACAGAGAAGGCTGTAAGTTCCTGGATAAACTGTATGCAGCTGAAATTCCGGAAAAAGCAGATATTGTGATTACTACACCACACGGCTATCCTAAGGATATTAATTTGTATCAGGCGCAAAAGGCTTTGGATAATGCAAAGCATGCAGTAAAGGATGGCGGTATTATTATTCTTGTGGCTGCCTGCACCGAAGGCTTAGGAGAAGGTAAATTTGAAAAATGGATTTTAAATTCCACCACTTGCGATGCTATGATTTCCGATATTCAAGATCATTTTGAATTGGGTGGACACAAAGCAGCGGCCATTGCGTTGGTTCGAAAAAAAGCACAGATTTTCTGCGTTTCCGAGTTACCAAACGAATTGGCTGAAAAAATATTTATGAAACCTTATAAAGATGTGAATACTGCATTACAGGATGCGTTAAAAGAAATGGGAAAAGATGCGACGGTTTATTATATGCCTGTAGGTGGCTCTACATTACCTACATTGATAGAATAAACGGATTGCACTAGGAAGGAAGTGTGTATTTTGAGCAAGAAAGAAATTTATGTTGACCATTCTGCAACTACCGCAGTCAGACCGGAAGTACTGGAAGCGATGTTGCCGTATTTTTCAGAATATTACGGAAATGCCTCCAGCATTTACGGAAAGGGGAGAGAAAGCAAGACTGCCATTGAACAGGCAAGAGAGCAGATTGCCAAAGCCATTGGTGCTGACCCCAAAGAAATTTATTTTACAGCCTCTGGCTCTGAAGCGGATAACTGGATTATCAAAGGGGTTGCAGAGTCCTTAAAGGCAAAAGGAAATCACATTATTACTTCTGCCATTGAGCATCCGGCTGTATTGGAAGTTTGCAAATATCTGGAAAAGAAGGGATACGAAGTTACTTACTTGCCGGTAGATGAAAATGGTTTTGTAAATCCTGCAGATGTAAAGGCAGCCATTACAGAACAAACCATATTGATTACCATTATGTTTGCTAATAATGAAATCGGTACCATTCAGCCTGTTACAGAAATTGCTGCTATTGCAAAAGAAGCCGGTGTTTATTTCCATACTGACGCGGTACAGGCGGTGGGAAATTTAAAAATCGATGTAAAAGCAATGGGCATTGATGCACTTTCCATGTCCGCTCATAAGTTCTACGGTCCCAAAGGCATTGGTGCGCTTTATATGAAGAAAGGTTCGAAGGTAACCAACTTCGTACATGGCGGTCATCAGGAAAGAGGAAAGCGTGCTGCGACTGAAAATGTACCTGCCATTGTGGGTATGGGAAAGGCCATTGAACTAGCAGTAAATGAAATGGAAGAAAAAAACAAGAAGTTAATGGCATTACGAGATAAGACCATTGATGGTATTTTTGAAAAAATCCCATATGTAAGGTTAAATGGTGACAGAACAAATCGTTTGCCGGGTCACGTGAATATGTCCTTTGAATTTATTGAAGGGGAATCCTTGCTTTTGATGCTGGATATGTATGGCATTTACGGCTCCAGCGGAAGCGCTTGCACATCCGGCTCTTTGGACCCGTCCCATGTGCTGTTGGCCATTGGTTTGCCACATGAAATCGCGCATGGTTCTTTGCGCATTACCTATGGTATTGAAAACACGGAAGAAGATGTAGACAAGATTTTAGAGGTGTTACCGGCAATTGTACAAAGATTGCGTGACATGTCTCCTTTGTACGAAGCAGTGAAGGATAAATAAGAAAAACATTGTAGGAGGAAATAGATTATGTATAGTGAAAAGGTAATGGAGAATTTCATGAACCCGCAGAATGTGGGAGAAATTGAAAATGCCGACGGTGTGGGTGTTGTGGGAAACCCCAAGTGCGGCGATATTATGAAGATGTATTTAAAAATTGACGGTGATGTCATTACAGATGCCAAGTTTAAGACCTTTGGCTGTGGCGCAGCAGTGGCCACCAGCAGTATGGCAACCCAGTTGATTAAAGGAAAAACCATTGATGAAGCTATGCAAGTAACCAATTTGGCGGTAGCAGAAGCTTTGGATGGTTTGCCGCCGGTAAAAATGCACTGTTCCAATTTGGCAGAAGAAGCGATTGCAGCAGCGTTATCCGACTACTTTGATAAAAACGGTTTGGAAAACAAAGTGGCAAAGTGCAGTGGCTGCTGTTCCGGGTGTGGCAAACACGATGAACACCATGGTATTTCTGACGAGGATGAAGAATAAGGAGCGTTGACAGAAAAATATTTTTTCTGTACAATACAGGAAGTAAAGTTGATGAAGGGAATCAGTAGCAATATGTCTTAAGCACAGAAAGGTACCGGTTGATGAGAGGTCCGCTGATGGCAAATATGTGAATTACCTCCCGGAAATCTGCACCGAACAAGTGATTTTTTAGTAGGCTGCAGCGGCTGACAACCGTTATCTTGTAATGAGTTAATCGAAAGCATGTTTTTCGGTTATGAAGTAAGGTGGTAACACGGGAATACACTCTCGTCCTTCGCATGGGACGGGAGTTTTTTATTTGAAAAAAGGAGATGGAACAAATGACAATTTATGAAGAATTGAAAGCGAGAGGCCTGCTTGCACAGGTAACAAACGAAGAAGAAATCAGTAAATTGATTAATGAAGGAAAGGCTACTTTCTATATTGGCTTTGACCCTACGGCAGACAGCCTTCATGTAGGGCACTTTATGGCGCTTTGTTTAATGAAGCGTTTGCAAATGGCAGGAAATAAGCCGATTGCTTTGATTGGCGGCGGTACTGCTATGAT
>CAYMRI010000074.1:0-9827 GCA_964392835.1 uncultured Eubacteriales bacterium | reverse complement strand
TCATAAATAATGCCCACTTTATCCTGTCCGATTACAGTTACAATCGCTCTTTTCATACGCCTAATCTCCTTATTGTATCTATTTCACTACCAGCGAATTTCCACCGGCACTTTCGTCAAATCAATCTCTTTTTGTTTTTCCGCAATAGCCTGCTCAAGTAAAGGTTGTATATACATTTCTACCGTACCGGCTTCTGTGGTTTGATTCTTCAGAAAAGAAAGTATTGTTGTCTGAAGCATACCGGAGGAATCAAAGGCATTGGTATAATCCACTGTAAAGTTCTCCAACATAGAGTAATACATTGCTTTAATCTGATCGGAAAAACCGCTTTGCGCACAATAGGTTTCAATCCGCGTTGTCAATGCATCACCGCCGTATAACAGCTTCAGCAGTTCTGCGGTCTGCTCAGGATAGGTTGCCGTGGCTGTAATGGCCGCACAGGGAACAGAGGTTGCTACCGTGGTATAGGGTTCTGCACCGGAGGCAGAAGGATAAGGCAGGAAGATTAACTCCTTTTCTGTCATCCAGTTATTTAATTCTGTATACATAGACAGTTCTCCTGCCAGATAAGGTGTTCGTCCGCTGTAAAAATATCTCTCATAGTCACTGGCCACAAAGTGACTGCTATATACCTTGTGTGCAAAAGACAAGGCTTGCACAGAAATAGAATTGGTAGCACTGGGTAGGAATTGAGACCCGTCCCAACGGAACAAGGACCCTCTGATAGATTCCAACACAGAAAAATACCACGGAGAGGAGGTTGCGATACCATAGGTATCATAATATCCATCATTGTCCAAATCTCTGGTGGCTTCCCGTAAAAAAGAAGTGAACTGATACCATGTCCAGGTTCTTTGATTGTAAAATGGCAACGGATCTGTATACAGATACTTCTGTACCATGGACGCATTATACCAGATGCCGGAAACATCCGGTGCTTTCGCCGGAATGCCGTACAAGACATTGTCTTTGGCCAGAAATTTCTGATAACTTACAGGCAATGCCGCCAGTTCCGCTTCTGTCATATACTGACTGAAGGATTGCAGTAATCCCAAAGGCTCCAAATTGACCAGAATCTCCGTTCCTTCTACCAAAATAGCATCGAAATAAGTGACACCGGTGGCACAGGACATAAGCAAACGGTTATACAAGGTTTCTTCGCTCAAGTCCAAAAATTGCACCTGACAATTATATTTTTGTTCAAAAGCACTGATTGCCTCTAAATCCAGGCAGGTATCCTGGTATTCATCCCAAGTAGCCGCAATTCGAAGCACATATCCATTCATATTCAAAGTTGTTTCTTCAGATGTTTCCGTCTTTCCCGGTGTAACTTGGGGGCTACTCTCCGGTAACATGTCCTCCCAATTGATAGGTCCCATGGTAAACGGTGGCGTAGTATCCATAGGGGTAGTGGGGACAATCGGTGTTACGGTACCGCTGCTATCCGGGCTCCCGGTAGGCGTAACTACTGTAGAGAGTTCTTCCGAAGGGGTTGCAGAAAGCACCGGTGTCTGGGTTGTACCGGCAACGCTATCTGTAGGCGCTACTGTAATATTCTCTGTAGGGCCTTGTGTAGGTGCAACTGTCGGAATTGCTACGGTCTCCTCTGTGGGGGCCTGCGTAACAAGCTCTGTAGGGTCTTGTGTCGATGCATCAGTCGGAACCTCTGTGGCATCCGCTGTGGGCACTTCGGAAATTTCCTCCGTAGGGTTCTCTGTGGGTGCTGCCACCTGACCCGGGTCCGCAGAAACTTCCACCGACGGCGACGTTTCTTCCGTAGGCTCTGCCGTTACACAAACCAAACCAAAGCACAGCAGCATCATTACCAACATGCCCAATACAAAACCAATATATTTTTGTTCCCGTTTCACTCTTTTCATCTTTTCGCCTTCCTGCTTTTCGCTTGTTGCCTGTTGTCTTTATTTAATCACAAACCGGATAAAGGCGCAACGGTTATCCGATTGTCTGCCAGATATAACATTTTCATTTCCGGCCTTTGTTTGCGGAACAAACCGGTTTTCTGCGCCGCTTTTATTTTTTCATTAAAATCCGATGTTGTTCGCTGAATCTGGGCAATTTCAAAAGACTCTGTCTCAAATCGTTCACAAATCAACACCGCTGTTTTTAAATTTTTACCTCCCACAGAGACAGCCCCTTTCACGGTTCCGAACACCATGAGATTTTCTGTGGCTGTTATCTCTGCTCCCTTTTCTATGTTTCCGAAAATAACCACAGAGCCCTTATAGGCAATTCGCTGGCCCCTTTTTAAGTTCCCGTAATAGTAAGCGGTTAATCCCTCTGCTACTTGAAAAATCCCTTGGGCCTTTCGCACCGGTCTTGCTTCTTTTCCCTCCGGTGTCTCATCAAATAAACCGTATGCAATACCCCGGAACGGATTTCCTTCCGGCCGCTGCGGCACGGTAATTTCTTTGCTGATATCAATAACATCCATTTCCCCTATTTTTACAAACAGCGTTGCAATTTCTTTTTCTTGTGCGAGCGTCAACTCTCTGCCGGTGTATTTCAATTTCATGGAAACCCCTTTGAAAAAATGTTGGCTCTTTACAATCTTTGCCTGCACATGTTCCAGGATTTCTGAAAAATCCGCTTCGCTATCCAAAATCAACAACAGTCTGTCCGGACTATTTTTCAATATCACTAATTCTTTCTGTTCCATGCTTCCTCCAAAATGTTTCTTCTTTTGTACTCCTTACGGTAAAATCTCCGTTGCACCACTCTCCGGCGCATATATCACATTTTCTGTATTTTCCAAGCCAAAATACGCTGCCAGAACCTCACTGGCAATATAAGCTGCATTAGCCCCCCAAACACCATGTTCCAAGACCACAGAAACTGCTATCTGGGGATTTTCCGCCGGAGCATAACACACAAAGACACCGTTGGAAGATTTTTTAAAAGCCTCTTCTCCGGTTTCCGGTGTACCGGTCTTTCCTGCAATGGCAAAATCAAACTGCTTAAAATAAGCATTGATGGAGGCACTGTCATCGGAAACCACACCAATCATACCTTCTTTTACAATATCCATGGTTTCCTGGGAAATCCCTTCAATTTTTGTAGAAACTGTTTCCGTTTTGGTCACAGTGCCATCTGCAGATACTATTTGCCCGATAAGATGGGGTGTAATGAGATTTCCACCATTCCCCAAGGCTGCTGCATATCGAGCCAACTGCATGGGTGTAAACCGCGCATATAACTGACCGATACTGGTTTGTGCCGTATCTGCATCACTCCAAACATGGGTTAAATCCAATTCTGAATTTTTCATAGTATCAGGATTGCTTCTCTCTCCCTTTTGTTCTGCAATTTCAATACCGGTCTTTTCTCCCAAGCCAAATGCCTTAGCGTAACTATCCAGTGTGGAAATTCCCAGTTTTACACTGGCTTCATAAAAGAAAATATTACAGGATTTTACCAAAGCCGGCACCACAGACAGATTACCGTGGCTTCCCAGACAGGTTAATGTAAAATTAGAATACACACCTTTTCTGTTACACGTACAAGTAGTATATTTTCCAATCACATTGTTTTCCAAAGTAGCAAGCGCAACCACAGGTTTAAACACCGAGCCGGGCGCATAAAGACCCATAGTAGCACGATTTAAGCTGGGCGTCCGTTCTAAATCTGCATACAAGTCCATAATGGCCTGCTGGGCTTCTGTATCATATTTGGAGGCCAAAAAAATATTGGGGTCGTAGTCCGGATAGCTGACAGAGGCCAGCACTTCTCCGGAATTCACATCCATAACTACCACAGCACCGCCTACACAATCGCCGAAATTGGTTTCATCGTCTTTTTTTGACTTTACCACTTCCACATAATTTTTCATGGACTCTAATGCAGCCGCCTGCAAATCCAAATCAATGGTCAAATAAATATCATTGCCCGGTATGGCCGATGTAGAAGATACTGTACCGATTTCCTCACCATTTTTATCTACATAAATGGTTTGGGAACCCTTGACACCTCGCAAATACTGCTCGGCCGCCTTTTCAATTCCTTCTTTCCCTACAATTTCATTGGAAGCATATCCTAAATCTTTGTAAATGGTCTCATACTCCTCTTCGTTCATGGCACGAACATAACCTAGTACATGGGATACTGTTTGAGCATCATTATACTGCCGGAAATATACCTCAACAGTAGAGATACCGGGAAAATCCAAATGCCGCGTTTCAATTTCCGCCATAGTAGCTTCCGAAACATCAGAGGCAATTACCTGCGGGGTAGTGGTAGAGATGCCTCCGTTTGCCAAAACCGTATATCGAATAGCCATAATCGCATAGGCATCCGCCTCACTGTAAGATTCGTCAATCTGAAACATTTCTTTTCGGAAATACTCAAAAATTTCCCGTGCGGTTTGGGCTTGCAACAGTTTATCAATATCCTCTTGCGGCATATTAAAGTTCTTTTCACCGGCATATCGCGTAATCCAGTTCTGTCGGCGTTCCAACTCCTCCGAATCCGTTGCATCATCAATCAATACACCAAATTCTATGTCCGGTGTTAAATAGTTGACCAAAGCATTGTCATAGCTATCACCATTTTTTTCAAGAATCTGCAGCAAATCATAGTACACAGCATCTCGCTCCGCCCAAGTTAAATTGCCATATTCCAACACTTGCACATTATAGCCGGTACGGTTATAAGCAATCAGTTTCCCGTTGCGATCATAAATCTTTCCTCTTTGTGCTTCTATGGTGCGAATACTGTAAGAACCTTTATTGGCATAATAATTGAGAACATCTCCATTGGTAATCTGCAGATTAAACAACTTTAATACCATGGCCACTACAATGAAAATGGCCAAAATACTAATATAAATTTGTCTCTTTTTTAATATTTTTTTCAATGTATCCCACATAACTTACCTCATGTTACCTCATGAAAAATCTGCCATCAGTTTCTTTCCCCTGTCGATGTGCCGGTCTACCCCACGGCAAATAAAGTAAATAGGAAGAAAAACAATTACATCATACAATAATCCCGGTAGAACCTTCTGCAATAATACGCCTCCCAAATTTATGGAAAAAGCCGATATTGTACCGGAAAGGTACAACCCAACTCTTTTCAATAAATAGGACAACATTTGCTCGGAAAATATCGCCCCCATAACAATCGCCAACGCAATGGGCATCTTGTCCCAAAAATTCTTCCGAGGAAAGAAGCCGATAATAAAGCCGGTAACTGCAAACAACAAAGCGTTTATTCCCAACGTATATTCCGTTAGAATATCCAAGATCAGTCCACCCACAACTCCAAAAATCAAGCCGTCCTCGCTACCGAAAAAATACGCAATCGTGCAGACTGTTACAAATACCAGATTCGGAATTGCATTTAAAATCATCATTTTGGGAAACAGACTGGTTTGCAGAATGCCAAACACAAGCATAAGCGGTATGAAGATGGACAATTTCTTTCCCATAGCTTATTCCTCTTTTTTGCTCATAACCATAACCTTGTCCAGCTTCCGGAAATCCACTGCCGGCTCTACCAACGCATATCTTTCATTATTTTCTTCCACAAGCTCTTTTACCGTGCCGATAACCAGTCCTGCAGGATAGAGTTCTTCGCTGTTGGTGGTCTGAATTTGATCTCCTATAGCTAAATCCACCGTTTCATCTATTCGGTCCATTTTACACAAAATGTCCGTTCCCACATTTTCCATACCTCGAATACGGACTAAATCGTTGGTTTTTGTTAATCTGCCCATCAAGGTACTTTCTTCCTCTACAATTGCCATGACTTTTGCAGAGGTAGGAGCCACAGAAACCACTTTCCCTACCACACCTTTACTAGTTACCACGCAATCGGAAATTGCAATACCGGCATTAGACCCTTTATCAATGGAAAAGGTAGTAAACCAATCTTCTGTGTCATTGGCAATCACATTGGCTACGATACAGTCATAATCTGCATTTTCTGTCGCCATACCTAACAGGGTCCGCAATTCTTCATTCTCCTCCTGCAACGCCTCAATGTCTTGACGCTCTGCTTTTAACTGATCATTTTCCTCTTCTATTTGCTGATACGTCTGTTCAATGGTATCGTAGTGAAAAAAATAATCTGCCGCTTTGGAAAATCTGTTTCCCACCCCGGAAAAAAAAGACTGCAAGGGCTGCAACGGCACACTAACCGCCTTATAGACAAAATGGATCGGACTATTAGGATTGGCAGAAAACAAAATAACTCCCAAAAGCACCACGCACACAATACACAATTTTACCCATTTGCTTTTTAAAAACTTCATTGGCTCTCCTTAATAATTCTGTTCCCGTAATATTAATCTTCTGGCTCTGGGATTATCCAAGGAGTCCACCACCTTGGCTGTTCCCAAAGTAACACAATCCAAAGGATTTTCCGCAATAAATACCGGGATTCCCGTTTCCAGACGAATGACTTTATCCAACCCGGACAACAACGCTCCTCCACCGGTAAGATAAATCCCTTTGTCCATAATATCCGCTGCCAATTCCGGCGGCGTTCTTTCCAAAGCATATTTAATGGAATCAATAATGGCCGCAATGGGTTCTTTAATGGCCTCCATTACATCGGTAGAAGAAATGGTAATGGTTTTCGGCAACCCTTCTGTTAAATCCCGCCCACGGATTTCCATATAGGATTCCTGCTCCTGTGGATATGCCGTTCCAATGGTAATCTTAATATCCTCCGCTGTGGTTTCCCCAATGAGAAGATTATATTCCTTCTTTATATAATTAATAATGGCTTCATCCAGTTTGTCTCCGGCCACACGCAAAGATTCTGTGGTTACAATGCCGTCCAAAGAAAGAATGGCAACTTCAGAAGTACCTCCGCCGATGTCTACCACCATGCAGCCGGTAGGTTCTTCAATAGACAAATTGGCACCCAGTGCTGCCGCTTTTGGCTCTTCTATCATATACACACTTTTGGCCCCTGCATTTTCAGTGGCTTCCCGAACCGCTTTCTTTTCTACTTCTGTGACACCGGAGGGGACACAAATAATAACCACAGGTCTGGTCCGGAACAGACCGGAGGTTTTGTTTAAAAAATATTTCAACATACTTTGGGTAACACCAAAGTCCGCAATAACTCCGTCCTTTAACGGACGAATCACAGAGGTAGACGCAGGAGTTCTTCCCATCATGGTCTTTGCCGCATCTCCTACAGCCACGACTTTCCCGGATTTATTGTTAATTGCCACAACGGTAGGTTCCCGCAGCACAATCCCTTTTCCTTTTACATAAACCAGCGTATTTGCTGTTCCCAAATCAATTCCCAAGCAATTTGAAAATAAACTCATATGCCAAAACCTCTTTCTATTATTCTGTGGAAACCATATAAGGCAGTATGCTTTCCCATTTTCCTTCTCCGAACACCAAATGATCCAATACCGGAATGCCCAACAATTCCCCGGCAGCTATTAGCCTCTTAGTGGTTTCAATATCCTGCAAACTGGGCGCAGGGTCCCCGCTTGGATGGTTATGACAGATAATCACCGCTGCGGCACCATTGAGAACCCCTTCTGCAAACAGTTCTCTGGGATGTACCATGGAAGAGGATAACCCACCCATAAAAACATCTTTTATCCGAATTACTTCATGCTTTGTATTCAGAAAAACTGCTTTTACCACTTCCTGGCGATACTCCTGCATCACTGGCTGTAGCAAGTTGACCACATCTGTTGCTTGCCGAATGATAATCCGATCCTTGCCAAAAGACTGGACCGCCAACCGCTTTGCCATTTCTGCCACAGCTTTGAGCTGCATCGCCTTAATGGTTCCGATTCCCGTAATCTGTGCCAGACTTTCTAATGTAAGCTGCCGCAGATTCTGCAATCCGCCGTCCCCCTCCGGTGCACACAAGACCGCTCCCGCCACCTCTAGCACAGAGTGTGCTTTGGTACCGGAGCGAAGCAAAATTGCCAATAGTTCCATATCTGACAAGTTTTCTGCTCCATGTAGCTGCATCTTTTCATAAGGCCGCTGGGTAGCCGGCAAATCTTTTACTGTAAAAACCTTCGTTCTCTTTTTACTTCTGTCCATAACAAACGCCTCCCACTTTTGTTCTCGCTACGAACAGAACCTTGTATCAGGAGCGATTGTAAAAAACAGATACCCAGAATCATTATATCGATTCCCCTAAAAGATAGCAAGTATCTCGCAAAAGTGAAATAAAAAGTTTACAAAACCTGAAAATATGCTTCTTGTATCTTAATTTTTAATTTAATAAAATTAATATGTATAGTGGATGTACAGTATTTTGCATCCAATGGCGGCGCTAAGATAAATACAACGGAAAGAGAAAATACTGTTAAGATTATTCTTTCCGGTAACGGGGGAACCACGGTATATACCTTAAATATTACCAATACCAATGTGTGTCAAATGCCTGTCTTGGCATGGATTCTTATCTGCGTGGGCATCCCGGCAGTAGGTGCAGTTGCTGTCATCTTAATTCTGAAATTGGGCGGTGGTTCTGCCAAACCCAAAGCTGCTGAGGCTACGGCTGATGCAGTCGGACTGTTTTTTTAACATACCTGCGCCCCTTGCATTTCTTTTTTTTATTTAATATAATATATTTTGTATATTTATCTAAAAATTTGTATGCATGAATTGGAGGGTACATCTTTTGCGTAAATCAAACTTTTTATTTTTTTCTATGATTGTCCTCATAGCGATAACCGGTGTTGTTCTGGTTCTTTCCTGCATACATATGTTTATCGACCCGGAATATAACATGAGCAACTGGTTGATGGTATTTGTTCTGGCAAATTTTGTCGTAATTATGATAATTGGCATTGTATTAGAGAAATTCCATTTGCGCAAAATCGGCTTTTATGCTTTGCATATCGGATTGGTATTGGTTTTAATCGGTAGTTTTATGTACTTTTTAAAAGGGCAAAGCTATCAGATGACCTTTCCGGTAGACACCTCCGGTTATTATACGGTTATTGCAACCACAGAGGAAAATGAAAAACTGGATTTGCTTATGGATATTAAGGTGGTAGATGCTGTTACAGAATATTACAGTCCCACTTATTCTATTTATCACATTAATACAGAGACACAAACAATGGAATTGGTAGAGAGCGACTTGGAACTGGTTGACGGCTATTTGGATTTAGGTCCCTATGGAGGAACCAATATGAGCGAAGCAGAAATAAATGCTGCACTGACCACAAATCCCACCACAGGTTCTACCTATTATTACATAACAAGCAATACAGCATTGATTCAAAGTATTACACCCAGTTATTATGAGGCAAAGTTCATTCTTGCTTCCGCAGAATACGAAGAATATTACGGCAGCGAAGATACGCCCCTTTCTTTGACGGTCAACCATCCGCTGCGAAAAGGTGGCTGGAAAATTTATTTACTGGCAGTTTCCGGTTCCGGTGAAGGCGCTTATGTTACATTCTTATTTAAAAAAGACCCCGGTGAAATTGTAACCTACATCGGTATTGGTTTGCTGGTAATTGGTTCTTTTATCAGTTGTTTTATGAGAACAGGGAAAAAGAAGGAGGTAAGAAAATGATTAGTACCATATTAAAAATCATTATTTTGGCCTCTGCATTGTTATACATAATTTCTGCTGTATTATACGGTCTGCAGAAAAAAAAGTTGGCTTATATTTTTAATGGCGTTGCCTTTGCGGGAAATCTTTTCCTGGTTGCCACCAACTGGATTGTGAATGGATATGTCCCCTTTATCAGTATGTATCAAGTACTGACCTTTGTAGGGGCGTGCTTTACAATTGCTTACCTTTACATGCACTTTGTGAATAAAGATTCCTGGATGGGTTTTCATTTTTCACTT
This sequence comes from uncultured Eubacteriales bacterium, assembly GCA_964392835.1. Taxonomy (GTDB): domain Bacteria; phylum Bacillota; class Clostridia; order UBA1212; family CASDQQ01; genus CAYMRI01. The sequence continues at coordinate 12 of CAYMRI010000074.1, read as the reverse complement.
TGTGCCGGAATT
>CAYMRI010000073.1:0-9830 GCA_964392835.1 uncultured Eubacteriales bacterium | reverse complement strand
GTACCAGCCTTCGTATTCGCTTTTATAAATATCCCCCTGGTCGTAGAGTTGTTTAAATATTTTTTTCACCGCAGCCACATGATAATCATCTGTGGTACGGATAAATTTATCGTTGCTGATTTGGAACAGATTCCATAAATCACGGATTCCTGCCACAATATTGTCTACGTAAGCTTGCGGAGTTACGCCTAAGTCCTCTGCTTTTCTGGCAATTTTCTGACCATGTTCATCCGTGCCGGTCAAGAACATGACATCAAACCCCTTGATTCTTTTATATCTTGCAATGGCATCTGCTGCCACCGTGGTGTACGAGTGTCCGATGTGCAACTTATCGCTGGGATAATAGATCGGTGTACTAATGTAAAATGTCTTTTTGTCCATAACCTGTGGTCTCCTTTCGCAAACAAAATCTCATATTGGGTTATTGTACCACAGATTTGCTGTTTGTACAAATAATGTGGTATACTTTTTCTATCTTGCTGTAGGAGGAGTTTACCAGCTATGGGTATTTTTCAAATCGCAGGCTTAATCGTGCGTATGGAGCCGCGTGAACAACCATTAACTGAAAATAGTATGGCATATGTTTCGGCTACCGATATTACCCCGGATATCGATATTGTGTTGACGGATGAATTGATGCAAAGACTGCAGGCCCAAAAACCGGAGATTTCTTCCAGCGTCATAGAATATCTTTATACCGGTTCTTGGTTTTATCATAAATTACTTTCTTTTCAGGGGCTTATGTTACATGCTTCCGCTGTTGTGTATCAAGGACAGGCTTATTTATTTTCTGCCCCCAGCGGCACCGGGAAGTCTACCCACACCGGGTTGTGGAAACAAGTTTTTGGTTCAGAACATGTTTTTATCTTAAACGATGATAAACCGGCGTTGCGTTTAACCGCTGATGGCTGGTATGCCTATGGTACCCCTTTTTCCGGAAAGGTGAATTTAAGTCGCAATATCGGTGTTCCTTTAAAAGCCATTTGTTTTTTAGAGCGGGGAGAGTGTAATACAATTTCTCGTTTGTCTGAAAAGGAAGCCATTCAAAATTTGATGTATCAAACAGTCCGCCCTCGTGACGAGGCATATATGGACATTTTGTTGCAGTTAGTGGAAAAAATAATCGGTAGCATCCCCGTTTACCAGATGCGTTGCACCATGGAACCGGATGCTGCCCGTGTCGCTTATGAAGCCATGTCAAAGGATGCATAAACCGCAGCCCCTGCAGAAACACCTATGATTTCATCATAAATTTCCGGCCGGGTGGTTGCTCTGTGTGCTTTGGGATTCGCCGGATTCAAAAATTCCAGTTAGGCCAAAATTTTAGCGTTTAGTTGTAACTGCTTTTCTATTTGTAGATGGTTTGTCAACCGAGTGTTTATGCGTGTGGCTACTAAAAGCATAGACGCAAGCAATAATAGCCACCAACGTCATAGACTTCCTATTTACTGGCCATTTGCTGCATAGATTACAAAGATTTTCTTAGTCAATGACAAGTACTGGCCAATTTCTTTTAAGTCTATGCACTATTCGGCCAACTTCTTTCGAGTCTATGCTTCTAGTAGCCAGCCGTATGTTTTTTAATAATATTTTGAACCGTCGATCGTCCCAACTGCAAAAATTCCGCTATCTGTCGGCTGCTCAGTTTGGTCTCTGCAGCCAATCGCAACACCAACTCTACTTTCATAGCATTTCCTCTTCCTCCCAACCATTGCAAAAAGGTTTGGCGATTTTTTTCGGTATATGATTTAGGCGCAAACGAATATCTTCTAGAAAAAAACTGCTGTAAAAGTTCTTCTGCCCTCTTCAAATCGCCGGCAGACTTCTTTCGCAAAGGCTCCAGCGTATATTCTCCCGAAACTTGATGAAATGCAATAAAATTTCTCAATTGCTCCTCATGATTTTTACCGAACGCACGAAAAACAACATCGGCAGACAGCGCCTCGCGAAACGGATTTGACCAATTCTGCGGTACACGAGTAGACAAAATTGCACGATAACTGGTTCGGGGACTATCGCCCAAAGATGCCTCCATCCCCTTTTCAATTAAATTGCGGTGGACATAGCGCAACGCCTGTTTCAAATCGTTATTGGCCTGCAACCACTTGGTGGTATTGCGAGGACGAAATACCGGCTCGCCCGGCGCACTGTAGCCGGGATAGGTGCGCCGATAATAGGCCGCATACCCACTGGAAATATTGTAACGTACATCCCGCAGATTTCCCCGTTCTCCTCGCAACACTAAATGAATATGATTGGACATTAATGCATATGCCAACCAATCCATCTCATATTTTTCACAAGCACGGCTTACCATTTGCAAATAAGTAATATAATCTTCCTCACAATGAAAAATATGCTTTCCTCCATAACTCTTAAACATCACATGAAAATATTGAACCATAAAAAAATCCCTCCTGCCAACAAGGTAGCACAAAGGAATTATAAAAATAAGTATCGGGAAATAATTCTTTCAGAACAGTTCAAACACATTGCGGCAAGCTTGTACCAAGGCCAATCGAGCACCGGCAAGTGCCATGGATTCTCCGCGAATGGGGGATGTATTGAAAAATTGATGAAAGCATTTGGAAATTTGCGCCAAATCCGGTGTCGTCGCCAGTTGTTCCATAAGACGCAATTCTTCGCCGGTGGTCAGCAATTCCAGCCGCGCTGTGTCGGCATCAGGAACCGCATAGCCAAGCGAAGTCAGCAATTCCAGTTGGTTGCAAATGCGATTGTAAGCATATTGTATTTCAAAGTCATCAAAGCAGGCCGCTACTTGCACAGGCTCCTGCTCCGCCGCATTTTGCAAAATCTGTCGCAAGGCCTCTTGCTGCCAACCTTCCTTTAAATAAAAATTTAAAAAAACAGGAGGTACAAATGCCACCCGCTCTATGGGCAAACCAGAAACGGCAGTTTGATAATCAGAAAGAGACGCCTGATTGGAAATATTAGCCGTAAACATGCCAAAAGCCGGGTCCTTGGTAAAACGAACCGGCATGGACAACCTCTCTTCAATTTGCGCTCGAAGTTTTTCTAAATAACTGCTCATACAGAGTCCTTCACTTGAATTACCATGGAAACGGTTTGCAGCATATCGCCGGAAGCCAAAAACAGGCTGTACTGCAAACGAATTTCCCCGCCGTTTTCCCGCAACAGAACCGCTACACGCTCCCCGCGAACTTCCAGCTCAAACAAACCGCCCTCGGTAGGATAAGCGGTGATGCATGTTTTTCCCTGTTCTATGACCATACGGGAGGCATAAGGCTCACTTCGTAAAATAACCACGCACCCCGGCTGCGCCTTAATGGTGGTGGTGACACCCGCCAAGCCAGACTCTGACGGTTCTTTGTACAGCAAATACCAGATGCCGTTTTTCTCATAAAAACGCCCTTGGGCTTCTGTATGAATTTTGTCCGTTTGTCCGTTACAGGAAATAGTGCTATCTACAATCACTTGCATACTGTTCGATGTCCGCTTTCTTTGCATTTTGTATTTCACGATTTAAAAACGTGCTTCCCAAGGCTTCGAATTTTTCCACGCTGTCGCTGGTGTAAAAATCATAGGTGGCTGGGGTCGAGCCATCATTGCCCAAAGACAACGCCCCCAAGGTTTCCTTTACCACTTTTGCCACTTCCACAGCAGAATTTACCAGTACCACATGGGGACCCATGACCTTTTGAATGGTATTTTTCAAAAACGGATAGTGGGTGCAGCCCAGCACCAAGGTATCCACACCCTGGGTCTTCAGCGGTTCCAAGTATTTGAGGCACACGCTTTCTGCAATTTCATTTTCCCACCAGCCCTCTTCTACCAAAGGCACAAACAAGCTGCATGCCTGCGAAAAAACCTGCAAATCGGCGTTGTGCTGCAAAATTGCCTTTTCATACACTTTGCTACCTACTGTAGCTGCGGTACCGATGACGCCGATACGGCCGTTTCTGGTTTGCGTTGCGGCCGCTTTTGCCCCCGGGCCTACCACATCAATAATGGGCAAGTGGAAGCTCTCCCGTACTTTGTCCAAACTGCAGGCACTGGCGGTATTGCAGCCGATGACCAGCATTTTTACATCGTGGGAAAGCAGGAAGTTAATATCCTGAAAGGTGTATTTTACAATGACTTCTTTTGATTTTGTGCCGTAAGGCGCCCGGCCGTTGTCCCCGAAGTACACCATGTTTTCTGCGGGGTTTAAATCCATGGCGGCCCGCAATACGGTAAGGCCGCCCAAGCCGGAATCAAATATGCCGATAGGTCTGTTGTCCATACAAATTTCCTCGTTTATTAAAAATAGTTTCGTTTATGTGCTTCGTAATTTTCAAATGCCAACCCAATCAATCGGTCCAGCAGTGCCGGATAGGCAAGGGAGCTTGCCGCCCACATCATAGAGTACATGCTGATATTGGTAAAGCCGGGCAAGGTGTTGATTTCGTTAAACAGGAACTTCCCTGTCTTTCTTTCCAGGAAAAAATCCACCCTTGACAGGCCTTTGCAGTCCAAACACCGGAACACTCTCTTTGCGTATTCGCTGACCTCTGCCCGTTGTGCCGCCGTCAAGTCCGCGGGCACTTCCGTACGGGACTGGTTGTTAAAATATTTTGCTTCGTAATCATAAAATTCGTTGGCTGCAATGGCTTCACCGGGAACTGCCACTTCCAATTCCTGATTACCCAGGACTGCGCATTCGATTTCCCTGCCGTCCACAAATTCTTCTGCCAACACCCGGATGTCATATTGCGCTGCAAGCTTTAAGGCCGCTACCAGCGCCTCTTTGTCTTTTGCCTTGCTGACCCCGAAGGAGGAGCCTGCATTGGAAGGCTTTACAAATATGGGATAACCTAGTTTTTCAGCAGCCCGGGTTGCGCAAGCCTCTGCATCCTTTTCAATTTCATAGCGTTCAAACACGCAATAGTCACATTGGGGAATGCCCTCTTTTTCACAAATAATTTTGGTATAGGCTTTATCCATAGACACCGCAGACGCCAGTACACCACAACCCACATAGGGTTTATCCAGCAGTTCAAATAATCCCTGCACCGTGCCGTCCTCGCCGTTGGTGCCGTGAAGGACAGGAAAAATCACATCAATACTTGGGTCGGACAAGGTCACAATTCCATTTACCGGCTGCCCGGTAACAGCATCTGTTTCCACATCATTGTACCAGTCCTCCTGAGAAAGCCGCGCCACATCGCCGGTAAAATGATACCACTTGCCGTCTTTGGTAATGCCAATCATGACAATTTCGTATTTTTCCTTATCGATATTGTTGATGACGGAAGTTGCCGATAGTCTGGAAACATAGTTTTCTGTGGATTTTCCGCCAAAAATAACTGCTACTTTCATGGTAAGCCTCCCAAAACACCTTATTCTCTGTCATTTTACTATGATTTGCCGGGTTTGACAACCTACTCCAGAGGTACATCGGCATATTCTTCCTCATAATCAGAAATGTCTGCCAAGGTGTCTTTTGCTGCCAACTGGTTCACGGAAATCAGGGTTTTATTCCGTTTAAAGGGTTTGCTCATTTCTACTACACCTTTCATGGATGCTACTTCCTCCCCATCAATGAGAATTTTTACCTTTTCCAATTCCTTAATTTCTGTAACGGAGTTGACCAAAGAATAAATGCTCATTTCCATTAAGTTCTTATCATCCGCGCAGTTCTCCACAAATTCTGCAGAAAGATTCACTGTGGCCAGATTGCCGGAAATTTTAACACTCTCCAGAATTTTTGTGCCGTCTGGGATTACCTTTTTCCCGGAAAAATTTTCCGACGGCCCTTTCAGCAATTCTGTCACAATGGCCGTAGCAATATTTTCTGTGCTTTGTTTTGCTTCTTCTAACGCCATGTATCGAATTTCCCCTTCCAGCTGTTTGCCGTCTTCACTGACAAAATAGGCTATGATGCGGACTTTGCTGTTTAACTCTGCCGCATCCTCTTCTGAAAGCTGCATGCCGCTGGACGGACCGTATGTATCATCGGTGGGACTGGTTGCGGGATTTTCCTGATTCCTTTGGCACCCCACACAACAGGCCATTATCCCAAAGGCCATTATAAACCCTAAAAATATTCTTAGCCATCGGAACATATGCATTTTACACATTTTTATCTACCTCGCATTTCAATTTTTTGTTAGTAATGCTTATGTCCCGGGTGTGAAAAATATACCGCCAAGCGGGGTCGGCCCGGCGGCCGGGTTTCGGAGCCGTGGTCCGCTACTACATTTTTAAAAAAAATGCCTCAAATGTAGAAACTGTTGCATGTTTTTGCAAAAAAACGGCCCATTTGTAGTAGCACCCCACAATCTGGCATGGCACAACGCAATAAATCGCCTTCCACCCGGCGCCCCACCCGACACTATCCCTGCATTTCCCACTTGAAATTCCTAACATTTTGGTATATCATAGAAAAGCTATTAGTGTGCCTCGGTAGTCCAATGGATACGACGCAAGATTCCGATTCTTGTAATGTGGGTTCGATTCCCGCCCGAGGTGCCATTTTTTATTTATATTGATAGAAGGAGTTGATTTTATGAAAATTGCGGAACACTTTCAACCTGGTAAAACGGTCTTTTCTATGGAGATTTTTCCCCCGAAGAAAACCTCTTCTATCGACACCATTTATGACACCTTAGATAAACTGCAAGGGGTAGACCCGGCCTATATCAGCGTCACTTACGGTGCCGGTGGCAGCGTGGTCAATAATGCCACCTGCGAAATTGCCTCTATTCTACAAAATCAATACAAAATTGATGCCATGGCACACCTAACTTGTGTGAACTGCAACAAAGACGATGCAGATATCATTTTAAACCGCCTGAAAGAGAGCGGTGTACAGAACATTTTGGCGCTCCGTGGTGATAAGAATCCGAATTTTATTGCCAAGGAAGAATTCAAATACGCTTCCGATTTGGTAGCATATATCAAGGAAAAAGGCGATTTTCACATTGCCGGTGCCTGCTACCCGGAAACACACGCAGAAGCAGAATCTCCGAAAGCAGATATTGCCAATTTAAAATTAAAAGTAGATGCAGGCGTGTCTTCTCTGACTTCACAACTCTTTTTTGACAACAACGCATTTTACAACTTCTTAAACCGTGCCAGAAAGGCAGGCATCTCCGTACCTGTGGAAGCGGGGATTATGCCGGTTACCAATAAAAGTCAAATTGAGCGTATGGTAACCATGTGCGGTGCCAGCCTGCCGCAGAAATTTGTAAAGATCATGCAGCGTTACGAGCATAATCCGGAAGCGTTACGAGATGCAGGGATTGCTTATGCCATTGACCAGATTGTGGATTTGATTTCCAGCGGTGTGGACGGCATTCACCTATACGCCATGAACAATCCGTATGTGGCCACCAAAATTAAGGACGCAATTCAGAATCTATTATAAAGGAAGTTTTTTATGAACCTATCCGCACTTTTATCCCAGCAACCTTACATACTATTAGATGGTGCCATGGGCACCATGCTACAGAAAAACGGAATGGCACCCGGTGCAATTCCGGAATTTTTAAATATCACGGACCCGCAGATGCTGGTTCGCATTCATAAAGCGTACATTGAAAGCGGTTCCCAGGTGATTTATGCCAATACTTTCGGTGCCAATCGGTTTAAACTGGAAGGCTCCGGCTACACAGTGGAGCAGATTGTGACCGCTGCCATACAAAATGTGCGTACTGCGATTGCGGAAACAACTACAGATGCAACATCACAGCCCGCTTATGCCGCTTTGGACTTGGGGCCTTTAGGAAAACTGTTGGAACCCTCCGGAGACCTGACCTTCGACCAAGCCTATGATTGTTACAAAGAACTGGTGCTGGCAGGTGCAAAAGCCGGTGCCGATTTAGCAGTCATTGAAACCATGACGGATTTGTTGGAAACTAAGGCTGCCGTACTGGCAGTAAAGGAAAACAGCAATCTGCCGGTGCTGGTCACCATGACCTTTGAAGAAAACATGCGTACCTTTACCGGTGTCAGCATTCCTGCCATGGCCCTAACCCTGGAAGGGCTGGGTGCAGATGCCATTGGTGTCAACTGTTCTTTGGGGCCGGATGCGTTGTATCCCATTGTAGCGGAGCTGGAACAATGGACCAACCTTCCCCTAATTGTAAAACCAAATGCGGGCCTTCCCGACCCAGAGACCAATCATTATCATGTGACGCCGGAAGAATTCGCCGCACAAATGATGGCGATGGTACAACTCGGGGTTCGTATTTTCGGCGGTTGCTGCGGTACTACCCCGGCATATATTCAGGCGGTGAAAAATAAATTGGCGACCGCCACATTTCCGGCTCGGCAACAAATAAAAATTCCCGCTGCGGTTTGCAGCCCCAGCCGCGTGGTGGAACTGAACCAACCACGTGTCATCGGCGAACGCATTAACCCCACCGGCAAGAAAAAATTCAAAGAAGCGTTGCGCAATAACGATATGAACTATATTTTTAACCAGGCATTAGAGCAAGTACACGCCGGCGCAGATATTTTAGATGTCAATGTAGGACTACCGGAAATTGACGAAAAAGCCATGATGGTGTCTGCCATAAAATCGCTGCAAGGCATTGTAGATGTGCCTCTGCAAATTGACAGCACCGTACCCGAAGTCCTGGAAGCAGCTTTACGAGTATATAACGGGAAACCCATTGTCAATTCCGTCAACGGCGAAGAAACCAGCATGGAAACCGTTTTACCGCTGGTGAAAAAATACGGCGCCGCCGTGGTCTGCCTGACGCTGGACGAAAACGGGATTCCGGCAAAAGCGGAACAACGTTTTTCCATTGCCCGGAAAATAATGGACCGTGCCTTAGCACTTGGCATTCCCAAACAAGATATTTATATCGACTGTCTGACCTTGACTGCCTCTGCAGAGCAGGAAGCAGTAATGGAAACGTTAAAAGCGGTACAAATGGTAAAAGAAAAGCTAGGTTTGAAAACCGTGCTGGGCGTTTCCAATATTTCTTTTGGACTCCCCAATCGAGAACTGATTAACCAGACATTTTTGTCCATGGCCCTCCAAAGTGGTCTGGACCTGCCCATTATCAATCCCAACGTGGCCTCCATGATGGGAACGGTGCGGGCACATAAACTACTAATCAATACCGACAAAAATGCTGCCAAATACATTGAAGCGTATGCCAACTATGCAGCCCCTACTGCCGGCAATGCAGTTTCCACCGCTGTCGGCACCCCTACCTCTTTAACGGAAAAACTCCTCTATGCCATTGAAAACGGTCTGGCAGAGGATGGTGCTTCCCTGACTGCAGAACTGTTACAAACCACGGATGCTATGGAGCTCATTGACCAATACCTAATTCCTGCATTGGACAACACCGGCAGTCGTTTTGAATCAGGACGGATTTTTCTGCCCCAGTTGATTTTGTCTGCCAACGCGGCACAATCCTGCTTTGGGGTGATAAAAGAACATTTTTCCAAAAACAACATTTCCACGGTGTCCAAAGGAAAAATCATTCTGGCTACCGTAAAGGGTGACATTCACGACATCGGCAAAAACATCGTAAAGGTGCTGTTGGAAAACTACAGCTACGAAGTCATTGATTTGGGCCGTGATGTAGACCCGGAATTGATTTTGCAAACCGCCATAGAGCAGCAGGTAACTTTGGTAGGATTAAGCGCATTGATGACCACCACCTTAAAATCCATGGAGGACACCATTTCTCTGCTACATGCAAATAAGGTGCCCTGCCAAATTATGGTTGGCGGTGCGGTGCTGACACCGGAATATGCTACAAAAATCGGTGCCGACTTCTACGCCAAGGACGCCAAAGAATCGGTGGATATTGCCCGCCGTCATTTCGGGCAATAAGCAGCTTCTG
>CAYMRI010000072.1:0-9932 GCA_964392835.1 uncultured Eubacteriales bacterium | reverse complement strand
ACCTTTTCTATGGAAGAATTTCCTCATCTTGATGGATGTTATTAGCTTTATTTTTATCATACAATCCATATTAAATGGTGATGCAAAATGTGATTATTTATGTTGTTCTGCCTTTATTAAAACAATTCGTGATTACGAAACCAATCAGCGTTCCCTTGCATTATTAAAAAAAGAACGCATACATATTCCAACCAATAAAGTTACAATTCTTTTAGACAAGCTCAGCATTCCTTAATCCTTCAACCACTCCATCGCCGTGTGCGCATACACCGCACTTCCCACCGCAAGTACACTTTCATCAAATTTCACCATGGGATGATGTTGCGGATAGGCATACCCTTTTTCCGGATGACCTGCCGCCAAGGCCAGCATAATAGACGGCACCTTGTGACTGATATAGGAAAAATCTTCTGACCCTCCCCCGGCACCCTCTACTACAATTACTTTTTCTTCCCCCAACAACTCTTTCATAGCTTGCGTGGTAAACAAAGATAGCTCCTTATCATTTACCAAAGTAGGACAACCTTTTGTAAACACAACGGTAGCCTCAGTGCGAAAACTCTTTGCAATCCCCTGTGAAATTTCCACAAGCCGGTCTTTTAGCAAAGTACGGGTTTCCTCTGCAGAAGCACGCATACTACCGGCCATAGTAACCACATCCGGAATGACATTGGCAACAGTTCCCCCTTGCATGGTACCAATGGTCAAAACCCCCTGTTCGTTGGCGGCAAGCTCTCTCGCCTGTATTTCCTGCAAGCCAATGAGGATATGGGCCGCTGCGGTTAAAGGGTCTACGCCGGTATTGGGCATGGCGCCATGACAACCCTTCCCCTGCACTTTGATTTCAAAATAATCTGCTGCCGGCGCACTGACCCCCGGTGCAGAAACCAATACAGAACCCGCTTCAAAAGGCAGCCCTGCCATCACATGTATCATCATGGCGCCATCCACCCTTGGTTGTTCCAAAACGCCGGCATCTATCATATCCAAAGCACCTTCCAGCAGTTCCTCTGCCGGCTGAAATATCAACTTTACCGCCCCTTGCAACTCCTCTTCATGTGCTTTTAATAATTTAGCCGCTCCCAACAACATAGCGGTATGCATATCATGTCCACAGGCATGCATATTACCATTTTTTGAAGCAAAGGCCACATCTGCTTCTTCCTTCATGGGTAGCGCATCCATATCCGCCCGCAGTAAAAATACCTTTCCCGACTGTTTGCCGCCAATCAACGCCGTAATCCCCGCCTTGCCGCAATCTATGGGTTGTATGCCCATTTCCTGCAACGCATTTTTTACAAAAGAAACGGTGTTTTTCAAAGCAAATCCCACTTCTGCCATTTGGTGAATGGATTGCCGTGCCTGCTGTAGAAAAAGCTCCAACGCCTTTGCTTCTTGTAATATTTTTTCCGGTGTCATACCAATAACCTCCTGACAATATTTGCTATTAGTATGTACGAAAATTCCCATGTCCATCCTCGTTTTAAACATTGCGAAACCAGGAAAAATGTCATATAATATTTTTTCATTATAATGTACTGCGGAGGTTAAAGCATGATAAGGAAATTGATGGCATGCATTCGTGAATATAAAAAACCCACCATTCTTACTTTTTTCTTAATTGTGGGTGAAGTAATTATAGAATGTCTTATTCCCTTTATGACAGCAGATTTAGTGAATCAAATTAAAGCCGGCGTGGAAATCCAAAAAGTTCTTACCATCGGCGGCATTTTAATTTTGATGGCAATTCTTTCTCTTTGCTGCGGCGGTTTCGCTGGCTATACCTGTGCTAAAGCATCTGCAGGCTTTGCCAAAAATCAACGTCATGATTTGTTTGAGAAGATTCAGACCTATACCTTTGAAAACATTGATAAATTTTCCTCTGCATCCCTGGTTACCAGACTAACCACCGATGTCGGGAACGTACAAATGGCATATATGATGGTAATCAGAATCGCCATCCGTAGTCCGTTGATGTTAATTTTCTCCATTACCATGGCATACATTATGGGTGGGGCTTTAGCAGCCACCTTTGCAGTCATTATTCCCGTATTGGCAGTAGGTTTATTGCTTATCAGCCGGAAAGCCATGCCTGCCTTTCGCCGAGTATTTAAAAAATATGACCGTCTCAACGAGTCTATTGAAGAAAATGTACGAGGCATGCGGGTGGTAAAAGGATTTGCTCGGGAAGAATATGAAAAGAAAAAATTTCAGGCTGCTGCCAATGATATCCGTCAAGATTTTACCAAAGCAGAACGAATTGTAGCGTTGAATACCCCGTTAATGCAGATTTGTCTCTATTTCAACATGATTTTTGTGCTGATTGTAGGTTCCAAAATGACCATTACCAGCATGGGCACCACATTGGATGTGGGACAGATTTCCGCCATGTTAACCTATGGCATGCAGATTCTCATGTCTTTAATGATGCTTGCCATGATTTATGTTATGCTGACCATGTCTGCAGAATCCTTAAAGCGAATTTGCGAAGTATTAGACGAAGAACCTGCTTTGCATAATCCCGAAAATCCGATAATGACAGTACCTGACGGTTCTATTCAATTCACCAATGTGAACTTTAAGTATTCCAGCAAAGCAGAAAAATACGCTTTGGCAGATGTGGATTTACACATTCGTTCCGGTATGACCGTGGGGATTATCGGTGGTACCGGCTCCAGCAAATCCACTTTAGTACAGCTGATTCCCCGTCTTTATGATGCCACTACCGGCAGCGTAAAAGTAGGAGGCATCGATGTAAAGGAGTATGATATCCAAACTTTGCGTGACAGCGTTGCCATGGTACTACAGAAGAATGTCCTTTTTTCCGGTACCATTAAAGAAAACCTACGTTGGGGAAACAAAGATGCGACCGATGCCGAAATTGAGGAAGCCTGCCGCTTGGCACAGGCAGATGCCTTTATATCCTCCTTCCCTGACGGCTATGATACTTATATTGAACAAGGAGGAACCAACGTTTCCGGCGGACAGAAGCAACGTCTTTGCATTGCCCGTGCGTTACTGAAAAAGCCAAAAATTCTTATTTTAGACGACTCTACCAGTGCAGTGGATACCAAAACGGATGCCTTGATTCGGAAAGGATTCCGGGAATACATTCCCCAAACCACAAAAATCATTATTGCCCAAAGAATTGCATCAGTAGAAGACGCAGATATGATCATTGTCATGGACAACGGTACTATTTCTGCCGTAGGTACTCACAATGAGCTGCTGGAGTCCTGTGAAATTTACCATGACATCCACACACAGCAGACAAAAGGAGGGGATAATAATGAAGAAACCGCCTGAAATGAAACGAAAAATAAATGGGAATACATTGGTCCGTATTTTTAGAATGCTGTTTCGCTATTACCCGGTATTGCTACCATTGGCCATGTTCTGCATTATTTTTTCAGCAATTACCGCTACTCTGCCCGCTATTTTTCAGCAGCAGATTATTGCAGATATTGAAGTATGGTATCAAACAGGCGACTGGGTTTCCGCTTCCAAAGTGATTATTTCCAAAGTGCTGATTTTAGTAAGCCTTTATGCAGTATCCATCATTGCCATTACCACACAAACCCAGTTGATGGCCTACATTACCCAAGGCTTTTTGGACAAAATGCGTTGTGCCATGTTTGAAAAAATGCAGAACCTCCCCATTCAATATTTCGACACCCATAAGCACGGCGATATTATGAGTCATTACACCAATGATATTGATACCTTGCGCCAACTGGTTTCCCAGGCCTTTCCTTCTCTGTTGCAAGCCTCTGTCATTGTAGTTTGCGTGCTTGGCATTATGCTCTATTACAGCATTTGGATGACCCTTGTTGTGTTAGTTGGTGTTGTGTTTATGGCTTTTGTTGCAAAAAAAGTCGGTAGCGGTTCCGCAAAATATTTTATCCGCCAGCAAAAAGCTATGGGAAAAACGGAAGGGTTTGTACAAGAAATGATGAATGGTCAGAAAGTGGTAAAAGTTTTCTGTCACGAAGATGCTTGCCAGACTGATTTTGACAAAATTAACGATGCTCTGTACGAAGATAGTTTCCGTGCCCACACCTTTGCCAACTGTTTAGGACCTATCATTCAAAATATTGGGAATGTTCTGTATGTCATCATTGCCACGGTTGGAGGGATTCTTCTCCTTTCCAAAGTGCCAAACTTGGGTATTTCCACTTTGCTTGCAGGTGGCTTTGGCCTTTTGTCCATTGATATTGTGATTCCATTTTTGAATATGACAAAACAATTTACAGGGAATGTCAATCAGGTATCACAGCAAATCAATGCCCTTGTCATGGCACTAGCCGGAGCAGAACGTATTTTTTCCATGATGGATGAAGAACCGGAAGCAGATGAAGGCTATGTTACTTTGGTAAATTGCGCCATTGACGAAAATGGCAACATAACAGAAGCTGCACATCACACCGGACATTGGGCTTGGAAACATCCGCATGGAGACGGTACCTTGACCTACACCCCACTGGCCGGCGACATTCATATGTACAATGTAGATTTTGGTTATGTACCGGGGAAAAATGTACTCCACGATGTCACCGTTTATGCCGAACCCGGTCAACAGGTGGCCTTTGTTGGTGCTACCGGTGCCGGAAAAACCACCATTACCAATTTAATTAATCGTTTTTACGACATCGAAGATGGAAAGATTCGTTACGACGGCATTAACATCAACAAAATTAAAAAAGCAGATTTGCGCCGTTCTTTGGGTCTGGTATTGCAGGATACCAACCTATTTACCGGAACCGTCATGGATAATATTCGTTACGGCAACTTGGATTCCACTGATGAAGAATGTATAAAGGCCGCCCAGCTTGTAGGTGCAGATGACTTTATCCGGCGCCTTCCCCAAGGCTATAACACAGAACTTGCAAACAATGGTTCTAATCTGTCTCAAGGACAACGGCAGTTAATTGCCATTGCCCGTGCCGCTGTTGCAGACCCACCGGTAATGATTTTGGACGAGGCAACCTCTTCCATTGATACCAGAACAGAAGCCATTGTGCAAAAAGGCATGGATAAATTAATGGAAGGCAGAACTGTCTTTGTCATTGCCCATCGTCTCTCTACGATTATGGGTTCCGATGTCATCATGGTATTAGACCACGGCCGCATTATTGAGCGTGGTGACCATGAAAAACTCATTGCCGAAAAGGGTGTATATTGCCAGCTTTACACCGGTGCATTTGAGTTGGAATAAAATGCAGCAGTCTGTGTACTGCATTTTTCAAAAAAAACAATAAAATGCAGTACAAACCGCCTGTTTTGTACTGCATTTTTGTAATTTTATCTTTTTTTGAAGTACACCCTATTTTTTCTTCCGAAATCTTCCGAAAATCTGTGCACGGAACAATATGACATTCATGACAATAAAGAAAGCAATTAAAATTCCCAGTGTGAATACCGGTCTTACCGGCGCCAAAGTTGCCAGCAACATTAAAGGAAAGCCAAATACCATAGCCGGAAAATTTTGAAACACTAAGTTCTCCGCAGCCGGGGTCTTAAATTCTCCGTCAATTTCACGAAGGAGAATAATGCCGGTGCTGGCCGTTCCGGTAAGCATACCATACATGGTCAAGAACTGTTCTTCTTGGTAAACCGGAAAGAGTTTTTTCGCCACAAAGTAATTGTATACATAGGTAATGACCAAACCCACCACACCAAGAAGCAAAATGATGCCCCAGTATTTTTCCAATATATCCAAACGGATAGCGGCAATGCCTGCTACCACCATAATGTCAAAAAAGAAATTACAAGTACGGGTCATTAAAAAGTTATTGGTATACTCTTTTTTCACAATGGATTTTTTCTTCAAGAATTTCAAAATCACTTTAATTAACGTTGCAGAAAGCACACCCAACAAGAAGTTAAATCCAAACACAACTGATTTCATACCGGGTAATAACTCACCAAGGAGATACATCAGTCCAAATGCCACCAAATAGGCTACTGCAACGAGTGCAATTTGTATGGTCATTTTATCAATGCTTTCCTGCATGGGAATTTCATTTTCCGATTGAATTTCTTCTGAACGCAACCCCTTTTCTCCCGGTTTGGAAACCTGAATCTTTCCTTTTTTCTTTAAAAGATTTAAATGAATGACACCACCTATGCTGGCGCTTAAAAAGCCCAAAGCCGCAATGGTAAGACCAAAGCTTTTGCCCCCTGCAAAACCATAGTCCGCCTCATAAATACCACCATAATTTAAAGCTTGTCCTGTTCCCTGACCGTAACCAAATGGCAACAAAATACCTGCTGCGGAGAAAAATCCTTCTATGACCATGGCAGCTACAATCGTAATGCCCAGCCCCACCACCGCCTGCAACAAATACGTGGAAACCGTGGTTACGCCGGTATTAAAAATTTCAGTGGTTCTCTGTTGTGTTAGCTTTCCCTCAGAAGTCGTGAAGGTAGAAGCAATAAATCCCAACGCCAGGGCATGATAAGTAATGATTTCTAAAGCAGTATAGCCATTGCCACCAAATACTGTAGCGTTAAAAATCGCCTCACCGGCAATTGTTCTGTAAATACCGGCAATCAGCAGTAATATTGCCCCACCCAATACTGAAGTAGGAATTAAAGATGCCTGTAAAAAAGGAATTGTTTTCTTTAACAAATTTGCCACCAGCAAGCTGGCCAATAACACTGCAACTAAAAGAAAGCTTCCCCATACACTAAAGTCCCAAAAATTTTCCATTCTCATTCTCCTTATTGATGTTTTTATGGCAATAATAGATATTTACATACTTTAAAGCATTAAACCGCTTGCTACCCTTTAACTGATAAACGGTTTGCTGATGATAAAGATTTAACTTATTTCTTCCAAGTACAGTAACCGCCGAAAGCCCTTCAAAAGGAAATTCCATGCAGGTGCCATCCTCTTTTTCGATAATAATACGGTTGCCGTACAATTCGATTTTTGCTTCTTTTTCCAAAAGCACTTTCTTTTTTCGGACAATCACTTCCCACAAGGTGGCAGTATCCCGGAATAACGGTTCTTCTATATAATCTCCGGTATCCAGCTTACTGACAAAATCACACTGATAGTCATACCAATCCGCTACAAAATGAAAGGGAAAATCAAATCCTACCCCCTGCAATTCCTTGGTAGGCAAATACCGAACTTCCCGATTACACTTATGGCAACGGATGATATCGTTATGGCTTTCAAACGTGGACAAGCCACAATAAGGACACACATAGATAGCCCGTTCCAAATACTCTGCCAACTTTTTGTGTTGAAAAACGCCGTCCACACAGGCCTCATTCACATACAACCCATTCTCAATGCCCTTAAGCAGTTCTTCGTCTGACATTTCCTTGTATACTTCCGGTTCAATCACTTGAGAAACATAGCCACGCATTTTCCCTTTGCGCACCACATCACTCCACCTTGGCTGTACGCCGTAGCCCCCTTCAATCCGAAAGAGTGCCACAGGCAGCTTTAATTTTTTCACCAAAGGAACAATCGCCGGATTCATATACTCGGTTCTGCCGCTATAGGTTCGATTTCCTTCCGGCGCCATGGCCACAGTACCGCCCTCTTTTACAATTTTAAAGCAATTTTTCACAGCGCTGATGTCAGTGGTCTGCTTCTTAATAGGGATTGGCGCTACTAGATAGCGGATTAAGGAAGAAACCCAGCCTTTTGAAAAAATATCCTCAGTGGCAAAATAATAAATAACGCCTTCAAATGCCAACCCAAGAAAGAACTGGTCAAATGGGGTTTGGTGATTCATTAGCACCATGTAGGCTCTATCTCCCTGCGTATTAAATTTTTCAATGGTAATACCATATTTCCATCGACAATAAGGACGCATAAGCACAGCTGCAATTTTTGTCACTATTGCATGCCGCGGCTTAATCCAGGTGTTCTTCTGTATTTCTTTCGACATATTTTCCTCCGTTTGATACCGCAAGTATGTAAATTATACCATACTTCTGCAATTTTATGAAATAAAAAAGTGAGGATTATGTGAAAAATGTGAAAAAGAAAAACCGGGCGCATTCCGCACCCGGCATCCTTGCTTTTTGCAAATTCAACTTATTGTTTTAATTCCTTTAGCAGTCAATACAGCAGAAGCTGTTGCCACATCTTCTACCCGAAAAATCATATAGGCATGTTCTTCTGCTTTTGCACCCAAGGAAGCATACATATATTCTACATTCACGCCACCTTCTGCCAGCACATGAAGCACATTGTTCAAACCGCCCGGCGTATCCGGAATTTCCACGCCCAAAACAGGCGTCACAGAATGCACATAGCCTGCATCCCGCAAAACGGTAGCTGCATTGTAAACATCATCCACAATCAAACGTACAATACCGAAATCCTTGGTTTCCGCCAAAGAAAGGGCCCGCATGTCAATGCCGTGTTCTGCCAATACGGCAGTCATAGCGCACATTGCGCCCGGCTTATTCTCTACAAACACAGAAATCTGTTTCATACTCATAACAAGTCCTCCTCTATTATTTGGTTTATTAAATTTAAATTTTACGCTTATCAATCACACGCACTGCTTTTCCTTCGCTACGAACAATGGATTTTGGTGCAACCAAGGTTACTTTTGCAGTAATCCCCAGCATAGAACGCAAGCCATCCATCAATTCCTTTTGTTTCTTATCAATTTCACCTAAATTGTCTGTAAACATTTCCGGTGTCATTTCCACATGTACATCCAGCGTATCTGTATTTTTCACCCGGTCTACAATAATTTGATAATTTGCAGAATACCCTTGATTCAACAACACAGTTTCAATCTGAGACGGGAACACATTAACGCCGCGGATAATCAACATATCATCGCTACGTCCCATAGGCTTACACATTTTTACATGGGTACGACCGCAGGAACATTTTTTACGAGTCAACATACAAATATCACGGGTACGGTAACGGAGCAACGGGAAGGCTTCTTTGGTAATGGAAGTAAATACCAATTCCCCTTTTTCTCCTTCCGGCAACACTTCTCCGGTTTCCGGATTGATAATTTCAGCAATAAAGTGGTCTTCATTAATATGCATACCGGTTTGTTCGGAACATTCAAAAGAAACACCCGGTCCGGACAGTTCTGTCAAACCGTAAATATCATATGCCTTAATACCAAGGGTATTTTGAATATCTCGACGCATTTCTTCACTCCAGGCTTCTGCGCCGAAAATACCGGCCTTTAAAGGAATCTGTTCAGGAGTCAAACCCATTTCTTTCATACTTTCTCCCAAGTATGCTGCATAAGAAGGTGTACAACACAAAATGGTTGCCTGTAAATCCTGAATAAACATAATTTGTCGTTCTGTATTACCGGAGGAAGTCGGGATGGTTAAACAACCAACTTTATGGCTACCACCATTCAGTCCCGGTCCGCCTGTAAACAAACCATAACCGTAAGAAACCTGACAAACATCTTCCTTCGTTCCCCCTGCTGCCATAATGGCTCTGGCACAGCAATCTTCCCATAAATCAATATCATGCTGGGTATAGAACGCTACCACACGCTTTCCGGTAGTACCGGATGTGGATTGAATTCTGACACAGTCTGAAAGAGGTTTTGCCAAAAGTCCGTAAGGATATGCTTCCCGCAAATCATCTTTGGTTACAAAAGGCAACTTATGTAAATCTTCTGTTCCCTTAATATCATCAGGAGTAAGTCCCTTTGCTTCCATTTTCTTGCGATAGTACGGCACATTGTCCCATACATGCTTTACTTGCTTCACAAGTCTTTCATCCTGCCATGCCTTAATCTGCTCATAGCTGGCAGTTTCAATCTCCGGTTGGTAATAACGCTCCATAAAATAGAATCCTCCTAATATGCAATTAAAATAATATATATTTACTTTATCATGTTAAAAGAAGAAAGTCAAACTGATATAGTACAATTGATAGGTAACAAATAAAAAAAGAAAAACAACTCAAATGT
>CAYMRI010000071.1:0-10089 GCA_964392835.1 uncultured Eubacteriales bacterium | reverse complement strand
ATACATTACGAGGTGTAAAAGGAGGAGAAAGGATTTATCATGAACATTATTTTATTGTCCGGTGGCTCCGGAAAAAGGCTTTGGCCACTTTCCAATAATGTACGTTCCAAACAGTTTATTAAGATTTTTAAAACGGAACAGGGAGAATACGAATCCATGGTACAGCGTGTGTATCGGCAGATTCGTACTGTAGATCCTGCTGCAAAAGTGACCATAGCTACATCCAAAGCGCAAGTGTCGACGTTGCACAATCAGCTTGGCGATGATGTGGGAATTTGCGTAGAACCATGCAGAAGGGACACTTTCCCGGCAATTGCTTTGGCTTGTTCCTATTTACATGATGTGCAGAGCGTTTCTGAAGAAGAACCTGTTATTGTTTGCCCGGTAGATCCTTATGTAGATATGGATTATTTTTTCGCATTTCAACAACTGGAAGATATGATTCGAACTGGAGAAGCAAATTTGGCATTAATGGGAATGGAGCCAACCTACCCTAGTGAAAAATATGGCTATGTTATTCCGGAAGATACAGGTGCAGTCAGCAAAGTTCGGACCTTTAAAGAAAAACCGGATGCTGCAACGGCAAAAGAATATATGAAGCAAGGTGCTCTTTGGAATGGTGGGGTTTTTGCCTTTCAATTAAAATATGTGTTGAGAAAAGCACATGAATTAATTGCGTTTTCTGACTATCAAGATTTGATTTCTCAATATTTTTCATTGACGCCAATCAGCTTTGACTATGCGGTGGTGGAAAAGGAAGATAGCATTCAAGTGATGCGTTTTTCCGGACAATGGAAAGACTTGGGTACTTGGAATACGTTAGCAGAAGCCATGGAAGAAAATGCAGTAGGTAGAGTAAAGCTCAATGAAAAATGTAATAATGTACATGTCATTAATGAGTTGGACGTGCCTCTTTTGTGTATGGGATTGGAAAATTTAATTGTTTCTGCCAGCCCGGAAGGTATTTTGGTTTCCAGCAAGGAGCAGTCCAGTTATATTAAACCTTATGTGGATGCCATTGATCAACAAATTATGTTTGCTGAAAAATCTTGGGGCAGTTATCGTGTGTTAGATGTGGAAAAGGACAGTTTAACAGTTAAAGTAACGTTAAATGCCGGCAGCCAAATGAAATATCATAGTCATGAGCATAGAGATGAGGTTTGGACGATTATTTCCGGAGATGGAAGTGTGATTATAGATGGTGTGGAGACCCCTGTAAAAATGGGAGATACTATAACTATGAAAATTGGCAGCAAGCATACTATTATTGCCCATACAAAATTGCAGTTGATTGAAGTGCAATTGGGTGAAGAGATTAGTGTGAGCGATAAGCATAAGTATGAGATTACCGGCCCGGTGTAGGAATCATAATAAAGATAGAAGTTGATAGAACCTTGTAGTTTTGGGACTGCAAGGTTTTTTTATTTTCATTGTGCTGGAAGTATTATGGGAAGTACAACAAAAATTATATTTCTAGAAATATTTTTTAAAGTTATTGACTTTTTTCACAGGCAAATGGTGAATATTCTTGCGCGACGAAATCGCAGGGGATGCGGGAGCCGGAATATTCATAAATCGCTTGACGAACGAATACCACAATATTATAATTGAATAAACTAATACCACGGTATTACTTTTGGAGGCGTTTATGAATAAAGATATTGTGATTTATCATGGTTCGCAGCAAATTGTTGAGATTCCCAAGCATGGTATCGGAAAAAAATATAATGACTATGGGCAGGGTTTTTACTGCACCGAAAACATGGGGTTGGCAAAGGAATGGGCGTGCCCTATCAAGAATGATGGCTATTCCAATCAGTATGTGTTGCATACCGAAGGCTTAAAGGTCATGCACTTAACAAAAGGAGCTTTTAACATTTTGAATTGGCTTGCTGTCCTATTGCAGAATCGCAAGTTTGACATTAATAACAATATCGGCAATAGAGCAAGGGAGTATTTGCTGGAACATTTTTTGCCCGACACGACCGGCGTTGATATTATGATTGGATATCGGGCAGACGATTCCTATTTTTCCTTTGCAGAAGATTTTGTCAACAATGCAATTTCGGTCAGAGATTTGAATGTTGCCATGCAACTCGGTACGCTCGGAGAGCAGATCGTTTTAATATCTCCCCAATCCTTCGCACAGATTGAATTTGTGGAATATGAAATAGCTGATTATCGGAAATACTATTACAAACGCATACAGAGAGACAAACAGGCGCGAGTAGATTACATGCAGCGCAAAAAAGACCTTGTTGCACTGAAAGAAGATCTGTTTGTTCTTGATATCATTAGAGAGGATATGAAAAATGACGACCCCCGCTTACAATCCCATATATTTGAGTAAAGCTGCAAAGGTAGTTGGGAATATGCTTCATGATGCTGTTTTTGAATTTGGGTATGACGGCAGCGTTTTTCTTCGCCTGTTCATTCAGTCTGATATTGCAGAGCAGATTGAGAACGGAAATCCGAAATATGTTGCAGGCAAAAGCGGCATAGAATTGTTTACCGAGGTCATAGAACGCACTACCGGTAGGCAGATTGACAGTGCCGTTATCGAAACCTACGACCGGTCCGACGTATATTGGGTTGGCTGGGTGCTGGCACATTATCAGTGGTATTCCGGCCGGAGGTTCCGCGATATTCTCGAAGTGGTTTCTTATGAGGAGCTATTAGGACTTTATGATACGCTCCATGAGGCAGATATTCAAAAATCTTATGAGGTTTTGGATGCTCATTTTAACCGTTTGGAAAGTAAATTAAAAACGATACGCAAATGTTGCGGTATCACACAGGAAGCACTTTCTGAGTTATCCGGCGTCTCTCTCAACACCATTCGGGCATACGAGCGCAAAGCAAAGGATATCAATAAGGCACAGGTCGATATTGTGGTGCGACTTGCCGACGCCTTGACCTGTGATGTAGCGGATATTCTTGATTAACCACTGCTGTGATTTCAGACGCAAAACATCAATGTGAAAACTTCCGTAAAATTGGGCAAGGAAATTAGTGTCAGTGATAAGCATAAGTATGAGATTACCGGCCCGGTGTAGGAGTAAAGAAAATATATTGCAAATAAGATTTTGGAAAACCTTGTAGTTGTGATGGCTGCAAGGTTTTTGTTTGATTATTCACGTAAGAGTAGAATATTTCCCAATATGGGGAATATTTGCTCCAAAAAGTGGCGATTGGTATAATATAATTATTGTGCGGTAATGTAAAATTTTATATACTTTGAGTAGCGATTCGGATATAATATAGACATATGAAATTAGAAGAAATAATCCTATGAGCAGGAGGGTGTTATGGAAGAGATTAGGTCTAGTGTAAACCCATTTCTTACGTTAGATTACATGATTACGGAAGATGAAAATAAATATTTTGACAGAAAATCAGCCAGGGTAAAAGTGTCAGATGTTGCTGACTTGATTTCTGCATTTGCCAATGCAGAAGGTGGAACGATTGTGATTGGCATCAGCGATAAGACGAGAAATATTGAGGGAATCAACGCCTTTGGAACAGAAAAGATCAATAATTTTGTATTGGCACCGCAAAATTGCTGTAAACCAATGCCTGCTTATAAAGAAGAATTTCTTGATGTAATAAATGCAGAAGGAATCAAAGACAGAATACTGTTACTTCATATTTTTGCTGGAGCTGATCAGGTTGTTCGAACAAATAACGATTCTACTTTTTTACGTATTGGAGACAGAACGAAGGAGATTAAAGGAGAAGATTTAAAAAATTTAGAGTACAGTAAGAGTACTAGGCATTATGAGGATGAATGTAATTTAGACGCCGAAATTTCGGATTTAAGTGATGATTTGTTAACAATCTATAAGAAAAAGATTGGGGCTGAAAATTTGGAAACAAAACAAGTATTAAAAGCTCGTGGATTTATTAAGAAGAATGGGGATAAGGAATGTTTAACAAATGCAGCGGTTTTATTGTTTGCTGAAAATATATTCCAATTTTATCCCAACTGTAGAATTCGTTTTATTCGCTATGACGGAACTGCAGAACAAGTAGGAACAAAGATTAATATTGTAAAAGATGTAAATTTGGAGTATCCATTACTAAAAATTATTGAAAAAGCGAAGGATTTTGTTTCTGCCCAATTGAGAGAATTCACGGCCTTAAATCAGACTACCGGCATGTTTCAAGTTGTACCGGAGTATCCCGAATTTGCGTGGCTTGAAGGGGTTGTGAATGCTGTTACCCATCGGGAGTATGGAATGACGGGGAGCTATATTAAGATTACGATGTTTGATGACAGACTAGAGATTCTAAGCCCAGGAAAACTACCTTCCATTGTTACAATAGATAATATTCGTGACACGCGTTTTTCGCGAAATCCACGGATTGCCAGGGTATTAACCGAATTTGGTTGGGTAAGAGAACTGAATGAAGGTGTAAAGCGTATTTATAAAGATATGGAAGATTTCTTTTTAGAGGAACCCATATATTCTGAACCTGAGCAGTCTGTTAAGCTTGTGCTGAAAAATAATATTGTAATGCGAACCATGCGACAAACGGATAGACTTGTTACCAATATTGGCAATGATATATGGAATAAACTGGACGAGCTGGAAAGAAAAATTCTTGCATACATGGGAAGTAAGGCGACGGTTACAAGAGCAGAATTAGAGCTGCATACAGGACGCTCTGGGCGTACGATTGGCGTTAGATTAAATCATTTGATGGAGATTGGTTTGATTAAGCGCAATGGTAGTACATATGATCCCAGGCAGACGTATGAAATGCTTTGTTAATTTTTTTGAGATATCTGCGAGGTTCTGCGAGGTTTTTGCGAGGTAAACGGAAACAATCTTTTAATAAAGGGGATTTTTTGGGTTTTATAGCGCGTTACTTTGCAAAATATCTGCGAGGTTCTGCGAGGTTCTGCAAGGTTTCTGCGAGGTTTTTGCGAGGTTGACAGGAAAGGACTTCACCAAAATTGCGGCAGCTTATAAAATATTTTTCCAAAAAAGAATATGCAGATATGTTTGTGTCTGGCAAGTTATATATGAACGCACTGTCCTATTTCTGGGAAAATGGATTCGAACAACAAAGAGATGTGTTTGAAGGCATCAGCGATACCATAAAAAAAGAGGGCATTGGGTTACCGGTGGATTTTCAGCAAATCGTTAGCGGGGATTTGATGTTTCGGTTAGAAGCCTATCGGTATTGTAATTTGTATTGTTTTTATCGTGTGGATATTTCGGATGACATGGTGTGGAATCCCCAGACCGCGTCCGTATTCCCGGATACGAGAATCATCCGGTTGCCCGATAAAGAAATGAAACAGTTTGGAAACTATGTTGGTGTTATTAAAAAGGAAGAGGAATTTTTGAAGAGAGTCCTTCATGCTGTAGAAACAAATTGGTTATGCGTGGCAGGTGATGTAAGATATCGGAAAAGAGTTGGCGCTCGTGAGCCGCTTAAGCATAGCATGGAAATGGGGACAAAAGAATTATATCCGGCAGCGCACTGGATGCGCAATGGAGCCAATCGGACCAGCTCGAAAGATTGTTTTGATAAGACCCTTTCTTATGAACAGCAAAAAGAGTGGCGCATCTGCCTTTTTCGCAACCAGAAAGACGATCAGCCTTATATCCTGGAGGTAGGGGATTTGTCGGATATTGTGGAAATTGTTTCCGCCGATACCATCCGGCAGTATCTTATGAATCTTTATGCGCCATGTATCCCGGGCGAGGTGCTGCCACAGCGGAATGCCTTTACAGGGAATGTCACACGGCAACAATTCAAGGAAAAACTCTATGATTTTGATGGCGGCATGGGGAAGCTTATGCTGGTGATTGGATAGGTCAAACCACCCGCCGCAGAGCCGCTTTTTCACGATTTTGCGGCTTTCCCATGGGAGTTTGCCCGAGACGGCAAGCAATTTTTGCACGAAAAAATGAAAATGTCTCGGCCAAACCACCCTCGGTTGGCACAAAACCACTCTCGGTTGGCACAAAACCACCCTCGGTTGGCAGGGGAATTTCTTGAAACCTTGGCACTTCCAGTGTATTATAGAAAGAGTTAAGTTGATATAAGGAGAAGGAACCCCATGCAACCCACACCGAACACCCCATCCGCTCTATATAATTTATGGCTGCACCACGCCACAGCGGATGAAGATTTAATACAAGAATTGCAACAAATGGCAGGCAATCAGGATGCCATCTACGATGCTTTTTACCGGGAACTGGAATTTGGAACCGGGGGCCTTCGGGGCATTCTCGGCGCGGGCACCAATCGTATGAATGTGTATACGGTCGCCAAAGCATCCCAAGGTTTGGCGGATTATGTCTGCAAACGCTTCTCCAAAGAAAAACGAAAAATTGCAGTGAGCTACGACTCCAGAATCAAATCCCAATTATTTGCCCAAGTTGCGGCAGGCGTTTTTGCGGCCAATGGCATTACGGTATATCTGTATAAAGAGCTGATGCCCACCCCGTGCTTATCCTTTGCGGTGAGAGAGCTGCATTGCGCAGCAGGTATTATGGTCACTGCTTCCCACAATCCGGGGCAGTATAACGGTTATAAAGTGTATGGTGCCGATGGGTGTCAGATTACCACAGAAGCCGCCGCAGAAATCTTAAATGAAATTCAAAAACTGGATATTTTTGCAGATATGAAGACCGTGGACTTTGAAACGGCGTTAACCGAGGGAATCGTAAACTATATTGACGAAACCATTTACGCCGCCTTTGTGGAAGCGGTAAAAAAACAAACCATGCTGAACGCAGAAGAGGAAGCTGACATTGATAAAAATGTAGCCATCATTTACTCTCCTTTAAACGGCGCAGGTCTGAAACCGGTGCTGCGAACCTTAAAAGAGTCCGGCTATACCAATATTACCGTGGTAAAAGAGCAAGAGGAGCCGGATGGTACTTTCCCAACTTGCTCCTATCCGAATCCGGAAAGCAAAGAGGCTATGGCCTTAGGTATCCAATATGCGGAACAATGCAATGCGGATTTGTTGTTGGCAACCGACCCGGACTGTGACCGCGTGGGCATTGCGGTAAAGGACGCTGACGGCCAGTATGTGCTACTTACCGGAAACGAAACCGGTGTGCTTTTACTGGACTACATTTGTACCCGGCGTGTGAAAAATGGCACCATGCCCAAAGACCCGGTTATGGTAAAAACCATTGTGACCACAGATATGGCCCAGCGGATTGCCAAAGCCTACGGGGTGCGTACCATTAATGTGCTGACCGGATTTAAGTTTATCGGGGAACAAATCGGCTATCTGGAAGCAGAGGGCAAAGCGGATTCCTATATTTTTGGATTTGAAGAGAGCTACGGCTATTTAAGCGGCAGCCATGTACGGGATAAGGATGCCGTCAACGCCGTTTTTCTCATTTGCGAAATGTTTGCCTATTATAAATCTAAGGGTGTCAGCTTAACGGAAAAATTGACGGAACTTTACGAAACATATGGATATACCAGGAATACCCTCTATTCTTTTACATTTGCGGGAGCGGCAGGTTTTGCAAAAATGCAGGGGATTATGCAGGATTTCCGAAGCGGCATCACAGACTTTGGTGGGACAAAGGTTGTGAAAACCCTGGATTACAGCCAAGGGCTGGATGGGCTACCCAAGTCTGATGTCTTGAAATTTTTGCTGGAAGGGGACTGTACAGTTGTAGTAAGACCCTCCGGCACGGAACCAAAATTGAAGGTGTATCTCTCTGTTACCGCGGAAAACAAAGATGCGGCTAAAAAGACAGAAGAGCAGATTTTGAATTCTCTTTGGTCATAATTACGTTTCGACAAATTTTCTTTTGCCCTAAGACTATAATGAGTACAAATCGATTGGAGGTTTGTACAAATGATAAAATTATGGAACAAAACAAAAGAAGCAGGAGGATGGGTACTCCTTGGAAGTGTAAGTTTTCTGTTAGGCCGGGTCATTCTGCCAGGCGGCATGATACCCTTTGGATATGGCTGGTTTGCAGCATCTTTAGAACAACGGCTGCCCTCCATTATCGTAGGGATTTTAGTGGGGATGGGCGCCTTGAGTACAGGGTTTAACGCCCGCTCGCTGATTGTCATTATTTCCATGCTCGTATTAAGTGCATATCGGATTTTACGGGGTGGTACGAAAAAAGCAAAGTACCGCCTGGTACCGTTTTTGCTGTCCGGCATCAGTGCATCGGTGGTGGTTATCCTCATAAACGGCTTTTTGTGGTACGATTTTTTTATGGCACTGGTGCAGAATCTGGTGGGGTGCGTTGGATTTTTCCTCTTTAAAAATGCTATGGGCGCCGTACAGAAATCTTTACAGAAAGGACCGAAACAGGAAAAACTCATTTTGAACGAGGAAATTACAGCCCTTACAGTGACGCTGATTTTAAGTGCTTGGGGGTTGCCGGAAATACAACTCTTTGGAATCAATCTAAGAAATGTTCTTGGCATGTATCTCATCATTCTGTTTGCCTTTGCAGGCAGTCGGGGTGTTCTGTATAAAATGGGAAAATGGGGCGTGTGTATTGCCGTGGGATTGACAGGCATTGGGGTGACGCTGCTGTTGGGAAGTGCCACAGAGGTGGTGGAACTTATGACAGACCTGCTGGCGGCAGACTTTATTTTCTTTGTGACGCCGGAAAAATGGATGAAAAAAATACGGCTTCCCGGGGCAACGCATTTCCGCACCGTGGTGGAAAAAGCCAATTACACCGATGAAATGACCAATATGGTGGTTGGGAGGTTGGAAGGGTTTTCAAAATCTTATTATATGTTGGCGCGCTCCTTTGCCCGCTTTGCAAGAGGGGGGGAGGAGGATACCCCGGGACCGCCGAAACCCATGGAGTGGATGCAAAAGGCATGTATCCGAGTTTGCGAGGGCTGTGACATGGAAGGCTACTGCTGGGGGCAGAAAAAAGATATGGTAGAAAAAGCGTTTTTGCAAATGGGAAATGCGCTGCTGGAAAAGGGAAGTTTAATGCGCAGTGATGTGCCGGATTTTTTTGAAGAAACCTGTGAGCATCCGGATGCCATTTTTATGGAATTTCGGGTGGCCTATGAAGTAAATCGTGTGGAACAGTTATGGAAACAACGATTATTGGAAAGCAAAGAGGTGTATGCCAAGCAGTTAGGGGCATTTGCTACAGCCACCCATCATTTGGCAGAAGAAATGCAGACGGATTTGCAGGAATTGGTGAAATTGAGTGAAACCGTAGAAATTGCCTTCCAGAAATCCGGACATCCGGGGGTTAAGGCAACCGTGATGCAAAACCGATATGGGAAATATGAAGTGATTTTGACGGCACCGAAAGAAATCGATAAAAGTTTTGCCCAAATTCTTTCCGGTGTGCTGGAACGCAATATGAAATATATGGGGGAAGGGAAGTTTGCGGAAGTCAACCGACTGCAAGTGCTTACCGGGACAGCCACAGCGGCCAAGCAGCCCAATGCGGTTTCCGGTGACAGCTATGCTTTTTTGGAAAACGGAAGCGGTTGCTTTCTGGCGGTACTTTGTGATGGTATGGGCACCGGGAAGAAAGCCCGGGAGCAAAGCGAAATGGCAGTGCGCATGCTGGAACATTTTTACAAAAATGGCTTTGACAACGAAGCTGCCATTGAAATGATAAATTCTGCTATGATTTTAAAGTCGGAAGAAGACCACTATTCTACCTTGGATTTGGTGTCAGTGCATCTGCAGACCGGCAATGTAGAGGTGGTCAAATATGGTGGCATGCCTACGGTACTGAAATATGACATGAAAGAAGAAGCAGGCGGTGGTAGGCGGTATGTGCCCACCATTGAAACCATTCGTTCTGACACCCTGCCCGTAGGCATTCTGGGGAATGTCTCCGGCCGCACGGTGCGAAAGAGGGTGTATGACAAGGACATGATTATTATGATGACGGATGGGGTGTTTGACGGCTTCCGGCATCGGGGAAAAACGGGTGGCGATTTGGTCCGCTTTATCGAAACGCTGGATTGCAACACGCCTAAGCAAATGGCAGATTCCATTTTGCAGGAATCCTTACAATGGCAACAAGAAAAACGGCCATCTGACGATATGACCGTTTTGGTGTTACAAGTTTTGGAAGCGTCTTAATCAGAAGC
>CAYMRI010000070.1:0-10128 GCA_964392835.1 uncultured Eubacteriales bacterium | reverse complement strand
AGCCATTTTTGGCATAATACAAAAAGCTGACGCACATCATCAGCTCGAATTCACAAAAGCTACCACCAACTCGTTCTGCCGCCAGTTGTACCTGCTGGGCCAATACAATTAATTCTGTATCTGCAATCCGATTTCCATCAATGCGAAATCTGTCATTGACCGCTTCAATTCCGGGGGAAACAAACAAGCCGGTTTTGTAACCTGCCGCCGTGAGAATATTACTTAAAGTAACCGCCACCGAGCCTTTTCCGTTGGTGCCGGCAATGTGAATATACTTTAACTTATCTTGTGGATTTCCCAACAAAGAAAGAAGCATTTCAAGATTTCCTTTCTCCAAATGCTTTTCTTCCCTTAATATTCCCTCTATGCAATTTCGATATCCCGCATAACTACTATGTATTTTCAATGCAATTATCCCCCACAGCAGTTTTTATACTTTTTGCCGCTGCCACAAGGACATGGGTCATTTCTGCCAACCTTTTCATTCTTTTTTACAGTAACCTTTGCGCCACCGCCGCCCTGACGGGTGTTTTCCCCGTGAATGGCTTGTTGAGGGGTTGCCACTTGCTTTCGTTCTACTTTTCCGTCCGGCGCTAATTGCAAGTTGAGTAACAGTTTTAAGGCATCTCGTTTAATGTTGCGAATCATTTCATCAAACATTTCAAAAGCTTCAAACTTATACTCAATAATGGGGTCTCTTTGTGCATAACCACGCAAACCAATACCATGGCGCAATTGGTCGATGGTGTCAATGTGATCCATCCATTTTTCATCTACCACCCGAAGCAGTACCACACGTTCCAACTCACGCATGATTTCCCTTCCAAGTTCCTCTTCTTTTGTATGATACCGTTGTAGAATCATATCATTTAAATCTGCAATCAGTTCCGCCTGGTCATAGCCCATTTTCTTAGAACGAATGACTTCGTGCTGTGTGCTATCAATTAAGCCGGTTAATTCACTATGCAGTGGTTCCCAGTCCCACAATTCCACATCTGCATGGGCATTGCAGTAGGTATTTACCATATCTTCCGCCACAGCGTGCACCATTTTTACATAATATTCCGACATATCGGAACCATCCAATACTTGGGCCCGCTGTCCGTAAATAATACCACGCTGGGTATTCATAACATCGTCATACTGTAACACATTTCGACGAATGTTAAAATTCCTGCCTTCAATTCTCTTTTGCGCATTTTCAATGGCATTGGATAAAATCTTATGTTCAATCGGCTGGTCTTCCGGCAATCCCAAACTTTCCACCATACCCTGAATTCTTTCCGCTCCAAACAAACGCATCAAATCGTCTTCCAAAGAAATGTAAAAACGAGATTTACCGGGGTCTCCCTGTCTACCGGAACGGCCACGTAGCTGATTATCAATTCTACGGGATTCATGCCGCTCTGTACCAATGATATAAAGGCCGCCGGCATTTATCACATCTTCCTTTTCCTTGGAAATCTTATCTCTAAATTCTGCTTCTAAAGCAGCATAGGTTACTCTTGCCCGGAGGATTTCTTCATCAGTGGTATCGTTGTGACTGGTAGATGCATTAATCAGTTCATCGGAAAAACCAAGCTTGCGCATTTCCTGTTTTGCCAGATATTCTTCATTACCGCCAAGCTTAATATCCGTACCACGGCCCGCCATGTTAGTAGCAATGGTAACCGCACCATATTTTCCGGCCTGTGCTACAATTTCCGCTTCCCGTTCATGATGCTTGGCATTTAACACATTGTGCTTGATGCCTCTTTTTCGAAGCATATTGCTTAACAGTTCGGATTTTTCAATGGAAATGGTACCAATAAGGACAGGCTGTCCCTTGCTGTTTGCCTCCATAACATCGGCAATGACCGCCTGGAATTTGCCGGCTTCTGTCTTATATACACAATCCGGTTCATCCACTCTTGCCAAAGGCTTATTTGTAGGAATGACCACAACATCCAACTTATAAATATCGTTAAATTCCGCTTCTTCCGTTTGGGCGGTACCGGTCATACCAGAGAGTTTTTTGTACATACGGAAAAAATTCTGGAAGGTAATGGTGGCCTGAGTCATACTTTCCCGTTCTACCTTTACCCCTTCCTTTGCTTCAATCGCCTGATGCAGACCATCGTTATACCGTCTGCCATACATCAAACGGCCGGTAAATTCGTCTACAATAATCACTTCCCCGTCTTTTACCACATAGTCGATATCCCGCTTCATAATGCCGTGGGCACGCAACGCAATATTAATGTGGTGCTGCACCGTACCATTTTGGGGGTCAGCCAGGTTTTCTACATGGAAAAATTCTTCGGCTTTCTTTACCCCTTTTGCCGTCAGGGCGCAGGTCTTTCCTTTTTCATCAATGAGATAATCTTCTTCAATATCGTCATAAACTTCTTTGTCGTCCTGTTTCAGTATTTTAAATGCCTTTAACCGACGCACAAAAGAATCTGCAACTCCATACATATCGGTGGACTTGTTGCCGGCACCGGAAATAATTAAAGGGGTTCTGGCTTCGTCAATTAAAATACTGTCCACTTCGTCCACAATGGCAAAATTCAGTTCTCTTTGCACTTTATGCTGTTTATAAATCACCATATTATCACGGAGATAATCAAATCCCAATTCATTATTGGTGGCATAAGTAATATCACATTGATAAGCCGCTCTTCTTTGGTCATTGGAAAGGCCGTGACAAATAACACCCACTGTCAAACCCAGGAACTGATAAATCTTACCCATCCATTCACTGTCACGCTTCGCCAGATAGTCATTTACCGTTACAACATGCACGCCTTTTCCTGTCAATGCATTTAAATATACCGGCAATGTAGCAACTAAAGTCTTACCTTCACCGGTTTTCATTTCTGCAATTCTGCCTTGATGCAATACAATACCGCCGATTAACTGCACATCAAAATGGCGCATACCCAAGACTCTTTTACCGGCTTCCCGTACAACGGCATAAGCTTCCGGTAAAATTTCCCCCAAAGTTTCTCCATCTGCCAACCGCTGTTTAAATTCTGCAGTCTTTCCTTTTAATTCCGCATCTGTCAATCGGCTCATTTCCGGTTCCAATTGATTAATTTGTGTTACAACCGGACGAATCCGCTTAATTTCTTTATCACTATACGAACCAAAGATTTTTTCCAAAAAAGACATTTTACTATCTTACTCCTTTTCCTTTAATCGTTGTAATGCCAAAACATACCCATCTTCTCCATAATTCAAGCATTTGCTGACTCTGCTGATGGTTGCAGGAGAAGCCCCAGTCAGTTCTGACACTTCCGCATACTTCCGCCCTTCTTTTAAAAGCTTTGCCACTTCCAATCGCTGGGCAAAACCCTTAATTTCGCTGACCGTACCAATATCCTCAAAGAAACGATAACACTCCTCTACCGTTTGCAATGTTAAGATTGCTTCAAACAAAGCATCTATGGATTTATCCTTTAATTTTTCATTTCCCATACTATACTCCATCTCCTGTCAGTTCGTCTAATGTTAGGCTAAACGCTTCTATGCAATGCTCCATAAAATAGTTTGCTTCCGGCAATTGCAAAGCATCAATGGAAGTTTTAATGGTACTTGCTGCATCCATAAACTCGCTGTTGCCGGCATTTAATTCTTCGATGCATTTGATATACGCAGAAATTCTGTCTGCTGCCTTCACTATACTATAACACGCTTTGTCCTTTTCTTCAAAAAATAATATTTCTTCATATGCAGGCTGCATTTCTTCCGGCAACATAGCCAGCAAGCGGCGCTTGGAAATTTCTTCTACCTGCTGGTAGGCCTGCTTAATTTCCGGATTGTAATATTTCACCGGCGTAGGCATATCTCCGGTAATAATTTCGCTGGCATCATGATATAATCCATACAAAGCGATTTTTTCCGGATTATATGTCTTATCGAAAAACTGATTACCGATGACAGCCAGTGCATGAGCAATGACAGCCACCTGAAAGCTGTGTCCTTCAATATTTTCCGGAATGGAATTGCGCATCAATCCCCAACGATTAATATATTTCATTCTGCCGATTAATGCATAAAAATTACTTTTGTTTTTTGCTTCCATAGTATCTTTTCCTTTTATTTTTTTAGTTAAAACCAGAACAATTCTTCATAACACTGTGTGGCATAGTTGTCCGTCATACCTGCCACAAAATCCACCACAAGCTGTTCTCTTGGTTCTTTGGCATCATATTCTATTTGCATAATATAATCATAAAAACTCCTGAGTACTTTCAGCTCGCTGTGTTGCATTTTTTCAATATCTTCTGTCGCTTCATATAAACTTTGAAAAATACCTTCCAGCATATTCATGGTATTCTTTTCATATTGCTTGATTTTGTCCGATTTGTAAATGTATTTTGTATTGGCGGTCAAAAGTTCTTTTAAGGCTTCTCCCTTCTCTGTTGTCAAAGCAATTTCGTCCTTGTCATAGCTGTTTTCAATAATATCCTTCACTAAGGTATTAATAATTTGTGCATTGGTGTGCCCTAATTCATTGAGCACAGCAGGAGACAAATCGCCTCTGGATAAAATGCCTGCCCGGATAGCATCCTCTAAATCCCGACCTACATAAGCAATCTTATCCACCAGACGAACAATGCAAGCCTCCAACGTATACGGGAAACAATGTCTGTGATCATCCGTATAAATATTGGCTACAGATTTATTGGTATTTCGTTTTAATTGATATTCTCCAAACAATTCACCGCAATGGCTGACAATACCATCTCTTACTTCATAGGATAAATTCAATCCATGTACTGCTTTGTCCGTGGTACTGGAAATTCTGGTAGCAAGTTTGTCCACCACACGCAAACTGTGCTTTTCATGGTGAAATTCGTAATTGGGATTAATTTGTTTCAAACAACTGTCCAACACCCGTTCTCCGGTATGACCGAAAGGTGCATGTCCTAAATCATGTCCCAGGGCAATGGCGTAAGCCAAATCCTGGTTCAAATTTAAAGAACGTGCAATGGTAGTGGAAATAGAGCCAACATAAAGCACATGCTCCATGCGGGTACAAATATGGTCGTTCTTGGCATTGAAAAATACCTGGGTCTTATGTCGCAACCTTCTGAATTCAGGAGAATGCAGTATGCGATTTCCATCCCGTTCAAAAATGGTTCTGATTTCGCAAGGTGTTTCCGGATATAACCGGCCTTTGCTGTTATAAGACCTTGCTGCATAGGGACTTAAAAAATTTTCCATTTGTTCCCTTTTTTCACGCCAAACCATCGTCGCTTCCCTCCATTTCACTTTCCTGCTTTTCTTTACGGGCCTGTAATTTTTTCAGAATATAACCATCATAAAATAGCTCTTTAAGTAATGCCACCAACGGCACACCGATTACCATACCTACAAAGCCGCCCAAGCTTCCCCCAAGAGAAACACCGGCAATAATCAGTAAAGGACTGATGCCAATCTGTTCATGTAAAATTCTGGGTCCAATTACCCAACCATCCAACTGCTGAATCGCCAAAATGGCAACCGCCGTAATAATGCAATAAGATAGCTGACTATGGGTAAAGAGCACAATCACACATGCCACTACACCTCCGGCAATAGGGCCGAAATAAGGTACAATGTTGGTAACTCCTACAATAAATGCCAGCAAAAGCGGGTATTTCACCCCAATCAACAGAAATACCACATAAGACAAAATTCCAATAATAATGGAATCAATCAGCTTCCCAAACAGAAACTTGGAAAAAAGATGATTGGCCCGATTTCCAATTTCCTTCACACGGGGCAAATGTGTTTCCGGCACAAGCGCATCTCTAATATTACACATTTCTTGTAAAAACTTTTGTTTGTCTACCAGCATATAAATGGAAATGATAAATCCAAAGATAAAATTCAATACCACATTTGTGGTCTCAAACAACCATTTGGTAACAGTCCCAAAGCCATTGCCGTTTAAGAAAAAATCTGCCACACGATTCAGCAAAGAAACAGAATCAATTTCACTGAAATCTTTTAATTGTATAGTGAAATGCTCTGCCAAATAGAGTTGTAGCGTTGCATACATTTCCTGCAATTTTGCAGCATAGGCCGGAATGTTATCTGCCAAATCCCGAAGACTACTGCCAATTACCGGAATCACCGCCACAAAGAACAATACAATAGCACCCACAGCAACTAGATATGTGGTTAAAAGGGAAAGAATACGCCTGCCCTTTTCGTGTTTGATAAAACGGAATACTTTTTCAAAGAACAGCAACATTTGGTTTAAAATAAAGGCAAACGCAAAGCCCCAGATAAAATATCCCAACAAATTAAAAATAAAAGAAAAGATATCGGAAACACTTCCCGAAAGACCTTCAAAATCAAAAATTAACCGATAAGCCAAAAAAATGCAAACGGCCAGTAACACAACTTTTATAAATGAAGTATCTAAAATGTTACGTTTTTTCATAAAACAGTAACCCTTCCCTTATCCAAAATATACTATATTATTCTATCACATTTTGAGGAGAGAGAAAAGCCATGATTTTGTTTTGAAAAATAACACAAAAGGAAGTAACCCTGCTACAGTGGTTTCGGTTAGATATTTGTATTTTTCATAAGTCTTTTCCTCCATAAACAGACTTACCGCTTTATGTCCGAATACGCGAAAAATGGCAAACAAGATGGCGGAGCCAATCGTAATGCCAATTAAAGAATATTATGGTGCCGGGAACGACACCATAATATTCTCCTTCATTCCGTACGAAACCATCCTATTACGATTGTCCCTCACCTGTCAAATAAGGCTTTAAGATTTCATACTCTTCCGGTGTCAGGTTGAAATAGACCTCAGCATAAGTCTCGGCATAGAAATCAAATTCACCGGTACCTATCTGCTTATCCACGGACAATACATAAACGGGCTCTGTTGCAGTTACCGTTCTGGAGGTCGCGGCCTGCAATGTCCACAGCGCTGCAGGGAGTTGTGAAAACTCATCTATTTCATCATAATACCAATATTGTGCCTCTGGATTTCCCACATAACAAGCATAGTAATTTCCCCAATCTTCATCTACTTGACCAAAACTTATTTCGTACCCATAATTGGCGTTTATGCCGCCGTCCACTTCCTGCCAGAAGGTATCTATGATTTTCTGTCCTTCTGCATTCAAATAGGTTAAACACCATGTATATGTATTAGGAAATAGCGCTTCATTAATCCCATAATCAACATAATACGATGTAGTATCCATATAGCCATAAACATTAAGGATAATTTGCTTTGACATGCCAACTTCCATTCCGGCCTCAATGACTGCAAGTTTTTCTTCTTGAGATAATACTTCATACTCCTGACAGAAGATTTCCCAAAACTCTGCCCTATTGTTCATGTACACCCCATCTATATACACGCTGTTCA
The DNA here is from genome assembly GCA_964392835.1 of uncultured Eubacteriales bacterium. Classification (GTDB taxonomy): domain Bacteria; phylum Bacillota; class Clostridia; order UBA1212; family CASDQQ01; genus CAYMRI01. The sequence goes on along the minus strand of CAYMRI010000070.1, from coordinate 2,759 downwards.
GTTCTGCCAAAGTCGGTAGCTGTACCTGCATTTGCTGATAACTTTTCTCCTTTGCATATCTCTCTTTCACCTGTTCCAATTGGTCTTTGCTGAATAAAACATTTCTTTTTATTACAATACCATTATTTTTTCGAATCGAAACCGGAATTTCATAATATTGCCCAGAGATGTATGCCTTTTGTTCATAGGTGTCATTCTTGATTGCATCTACAGCCTCTTTTAATCCCTGAGAAACCGTTTCTTCCAAAGTTGCATCATCAATATAATAGTCTTGTACCAATAAATCATTATAATGATTATCGTAAAAATAATAGAAATTATCCGTATTTAAATCTACACTGACGGCTTGTATTTGAGCCGCATCCGGTGTATCGGCTAACAGTACATTCTGTGTCAATAGCAAAGCAACAATGAAGACTGCATCAAATGCGATGACGGCCGGAAAAACAGGTAATGCTTTCAGCAGATTTTTCACTTTCTTTGTGGTAATCAATTCATACCCTAAATAGACAAGCAGCGCAAAAAAGAAAATTAGAGAGTAAGAAAACACATCACCGGAATCGCTAATCCATAAACCCAAAAAGAGAAATGTAACCGGAATGGTAATTAAACAGCGAAATACATGCTGCATCCATTTGCTTGGTGCTGAACGTTGGGCTGTTTCCGATTTCCTTTTTTTGAAAACCAATAATGCAATGCCTAAATAAATCAATGCCAGCACAGTGGTATATATGATTCCACCAATAAAGGCTAAATTGGTTTCTTCAAACATTAAGAAAAAACTGCCCATAGAATAATATACCGGAATATTATAGGAAAGATCTGAGAAAATTCCCAAATTACCTGTTTGAACAATAGGGACTAATTCCGTAATCAGCGCATCAAACAGATGGGTTAACAATCTTGGAAAATACCCAATAATCCCTGCCAAAATAATGCCGTTAAAAGAAGTACCTGTCAAACTCTTTGCCAGCAACATCACTGCCATTACCAGCAACGCACCGGAAAAATAAGTAAAGAAACTGTATGGCACAAAGAGCCAGCTCATTGTAGTTCCCGGCGCTATAGAATATAAAAACCCATTAAGTAGTACCGTAGCCAGCATAGTACCTGCCACCCAAGTCATGATTGCTGCTGAAAAACTAACAAACAGACAACTTCTGGTACAGGGCAAGGAATGATAAAAATCCGAACCATTTCGCTTGTTCAAAAAGGAAAACAAACTGCTCGTAAGTACAATCGGCAACACAAACATAAACACACCAAGCAATGGTGTAAATTCAGTCAATTCAATTTGTATAATATCGACTTGATTGATTTCTCCAAATGAAGTGGTCATTGAATAGTAATAATCAATCATGTAAAAGATAGGCGATGCCGCAGAAAGTAAAATAGTAATAATTGCCAAAATGATTCCCGCAACTTTAGTTTGCCGTAATCCTTCTAAATAAAGTTTTCCATCAAATAATTTCTTTTTCATTGTGCCTCCCCCTTTACAACAAAACATCTTTAAACGCATAGCCCAACGCTTCCATTTCATAGACAAATACTTCCTCTAAGGAAAGGGGCAATACTTCCAATAAAACAGGATGCATTTCCTGCAATTTTGCAACAGTCGCCCCTTTCTCCCCCCGTACAATGAAATTGGCAACCTTCCCTTTTTTCACAAATTCCAACATTTCAATGCCCTGGAAGGTTTCTTTGTCAAAATCACATTCAAATGCCACCTGTACTTTAAAGAGAGATGTTTTTAAGTTCTGCACATCACTTTCAAAAATTACACCGCCTTTATGTAACAGTGTCAACTGGTCACAAGTGTCTTCCAGTTCCCGCAAGCTGTGACTGGTAATCACCACTGTGACATTTCGTTCGCAAACATCATTGTAAATGACTTTCTTTACCAAATTCCGCATAACCGGGTCCAACCCGTCAAAAGTTTCATCAAAGAAAAGATATTGCGGCTTACAGGACAATGCCAAAATGGTTGCTGCCTGCCGCTTCATCCCTTTCGAAAAAGTTCCCACACTCTTTTTAGGATCCAGACCAAAACTTTGTGTCAACATTTGATACCGTTCTCTGTCAAAAGCCGGATATACCGCTTCGTACATCTTTGCCATACGATCCATGCTGGATTGTCCTATAAAATACAATTCATCCGGTACAAATACAAATTTACTTTTCGTAATAGGATTTTCCCAAACCGGTTGCTCATCAATGGTAATCTCCCCCTCTTCCGGCTTATAAATACCGGTTACCAATCTTAAAAAAGTGCTTTTCCCTGCGCCGTTGCTGCCTACTAAGCCGTAGATGCATCCTTCCGGAATGTTACAACTCATGTGCTTTAGCGCTTCAAATCCTTCAAATCGTTTTGTCACATTATTCACTTTAATCATACAACACCACCCCCATAATATGTCTTTATTTTCTCCAGCAATTCGTCCAATGACATGCCGGATGCTTTTAAATCCCAAATTATTTGCTGCAATTCTTCTTGTGCATTTGCTTTTTGCTTTCGCACAATGCTGACTGCTTCTGTAGAGATATAGCGTCCCACTCCCGGGACAGAATAGGTAATCTGTAACCGTTCCAATTCGTTATAGGCTTTTTGAATGGTATTGGGATTTACCGATAATTCTACAGATAAACTTCTCACAGAAGGAATCAATTCTCCCGGTTGCCAAAAACCGTTGAGAATTTCCTGTTCAATTGCTTCGATTAATTGTTCATAAATGGGCACCCTGCTTTGTTTATCAATAATA
>CAYMRI010000069.1:3208-10159 GCA_964392835.1 uncultured Eubacteriales bacterium | reverse complement strand
GACAGCTATTATCAGTAAATCCAATACAGTTGTTATCTTTATTAACCAGTTACGTGAAAAAGTGGGGATCATGTTCGGAAATCCGGAAACCACAACCGGTGGTCGTGCGTTGAAGTTCTATTCTTCTGTTCGGTTAGATATCAGAAGAATAGAAGCGATTAAGAACGGCACAGAAGTAATCGGTAACAGAACCAAAGTAAAAGTAGTTAAGAATAAAGTGTCTCCCCCGTTCCGCGAAGTAGAATTTGATATTATCTACGGCGAAGGGATTTCCAAAGAAGGTAGCATTCTGGATGTTGCGCTGACCCAGGATATTATTAATAAGAGTGGTTCTTGGTTCTCTTATAAAGAGCAAAGAATTGGACAGGGCCGTGAAAATGTGAAGAAGTATTTGAAGGATAATCCGGCTGTAGCAGCGGAAATTGAACAAAAGATCCGTCAGAATCTGGTACAAATTGCGGCGGATAATTTAGTAGTGGTAGGCGATACCGACGATGAAGATTATGACGAAGACGATTTCGAATAAGGAATAACAGAAGGAGCGATATTTCCTACATCTCCGGCCAATACCGGGAATGTAGGAAATTGTTTTTGCTATGGAAGAAAAGAAAATTTTATCCGTTCATATTCCCAAAGAATTGACCGGAAAGAAGCAGAAGTACTGTGTTACCATGGAGGATGGAGAGACCATACTGCTAAGCAATGAGGAAATGCTACGCTATGCAATTCATGCTGAAAACACCTATTCTCGGGAACAATGGGAAACACTGCTGCAACAAATACAGGTACAAAGAGCCTATCAAAAAGGATTGGATTTGGTGTTGTTCCGCAAGAATACCAGATGGGAACTGCTGGAAAAGTTAAAGGCAAATGGTTTTCCCAAAGAAGAAGCAGAACAGGCGGCAGAACGTCTTGAAGAGGCCGGCTATCTCAATGATTTCCAGTATGCCCAAAGCTATGTCAGACAGCATCAGACGGATAAATATACTACTTTGGGACAAATAAAGCAGGCTCTTTTGAAAAAAGGCATTTCCCATGTTATAATAGAAACTGTTTTATCTGCCTATGGACCGGAATCGGAAGAAGAGGAAGTAGAAAAGTTGAAACAATTTATAAATAACAAGTATTATAAATTGATTCAGGCAGGGCAGATAGATTATAATAAAAAAATAAGCATTCAGCAGGCACTGTATCGCAAAGGCTATTCGCCGGAGTTGATTCAAAAAGCTGTGAATGAAATTTGGGAATAAGAGGTTGAAGCTTTGATACAGGTAGAACAAACGGTAATTTGCATGATTTCACTGGGATGCCCTAAGAATTTAGTGGATAGTGAAATGATGATTGGAAAATTAAAGGCAGCAGGGTTTCAGGTTGGAACAGAACCGGAATGTGCCGATGTCATTGTAGTGAATACTTGTGGCTTTATCGATTCTGCAAAGGAAGAAGCCATTGAGACCATTTTGCAAATGGCAGAGTATAAGAAGCAACATTGTAAAGCGTTGATTGTAACAGGCTGTTTAGCACAACGGTATGCGAAAGATATGCTACAGGAAATGCCGGAAGTGGATTTTGTTTTGGGTACCGGTAGCTATGGGGATATTGTTTTTGCAGTAAAGAGTGTCTTGCGACAATCCGATTGTCATATGATGTGTGCAAAATTGGGGGATATTTCCTATCTCAATGAAGAAAGAGTGGTGTCTACCTCTAAAAGTTATGCCTATCTGAAAATTGCAGAGGGATGTGACAATCGTTGTGCCTACTGTATTATTCCGTTTTTGCGTGGCCCTTATCATAGCCGCGCCAAAGAAGATATTTTAAAAGAAGCAAATTTTCTGGTAAAGGAAGGATACAAAGAAATCATTCTGGTGGCGCAGGATACCACCCGATATGGTACCGATTTGTGTGGAAAACCTATGTTGTCCCAATTACTGCGGGAAATTTGTGCAATACCGGGGGATTTTCGGGTTCGTATTCTTTATAGTTATCCGGATGAAATTACAGATGAATTGGTAGAAGTAATGGCAACATCAGATAAGATTTGCCACTATATGGATATTCCTGTGCAGCATGGCAGTGACCCGGTGTTAAAAGCCATGGGACGCCGTTCTCTTTCCGGCGAGATAAAAGAAAGAGTTGCGGCATTAAGAAGCCGTATTCCTGATTTATATGTGCGTACCTCTTTGATTGTAGGTTTTCCGGGAGAAACGGAAGCGGATTATGAAGTATTAAAAGAATTTGTGAAAGAAATGCGATTTGACCGCCTGGGTGTTTTTGAGTATTCTAAAGAAGACGGCACTAAAGCAGCAAAGATGCCGGGACAAATTTTGCAAAGAGTGAAAAAGTCCAGAAGAAACGGCATTATGAAAATACAACAGCAAATTTCTAAGGAAATGAATGAAAAGCGCTTGGGAAAAGTGTACACTGTGATTGTAGAAGGAATTTCCGATGATGGGATTTTTTACTATGGTCGTACATTTGCAGAAGCACCTGACATTGACGGGCTGGTGTATTTTACAGCACAAGAGGAATTACAGCTGGGGGATACGGTGCGGGTTAAGATTCTGAATGTGGAAGAATATGATTTGATAGGAGAACAAGTGGATGAACTTACCGAATAAAATTAGTTTTGTGCGGATTTGTATGATTCCCGTATTTATGTTGTTTATTATGCCCTTACCCAACTGGGGTGTGTTTGCATGGTGGAATATGCTCCAAAATGACTGGGGGATTTATGTTGCAGGTGCACTTTTCATCATCGCATCTATTACGGACAGTATTGACGGAAAGATTGCACGGAAACATAATTTGGTAACGGATTTTGGAAAGTTTTTGGACCCGGTGGCAGATAAGCTTTTGGTGGCAGCAGCCATCATTGCCCTGGTGGCGCGGGGTGGGCTAAGCGGATGGTTCGCAGCTATCATTTTAGGAAGAGAATTGCTTATTACCGGTTTTCGTATGGTGGTATCCCAAAAAGGTATAGTAGTGGCGGCCAACATGTGGGGCAAATGGAAGACGGTGTTTCAGACCGTTGCCATTTCCGTATTGATTTTTGAAATTAAATTCCGGGAAGTACTTACATGGTACCCGACGACCATTACGATAGGCGATGTGCTGATGACAATTGCAGTTTTGTTGACTGTTATTTCCGGCGTTATTTATATTAAAGATAACTTTCATTTGATTGGGAAAGATTTGTAATACATAAAGGGGAACATATATGATTAGAATTATAGTAGATGCTATGGGTGGCGATAATGCACCGCAATCAATGGTATGTGGTTGTGTAGATGCAGTAAACCGTGAAGATGGTTTTCAAATTCTGTTAACGGGGGATGAAGCACAAATCCGGGCAATTTTAAAAGAAAAGAAGTATACCGGGAACAGAATCGAAATCCATCCTACCACAGAAATCGTATCCAACGATGATGAACCTTCCAAAATTGTAAAGAGAAAGAAGGATTCTTCCATGGTGGTGGCGTTCCGCCTTTTGAAAGAAGGAAAAGGAGATGCGGTGCTATCTTGTGGGTCTACCGGGGCCTTGCTGGCTTGCTCCATTATGGTGTTAAACCGTGTCAGAGGGGTTCACCGTCCTGCGTTGGGCACCTTGTTACCAACCATGACCGGTGGCGCTTTGCTTTTGGACTGTGGGCTGAATGCCAATTGTAAGCCTAATTATTATCCGCAATTTGCTATTATGGGGTCTTTGTATATTAAACATTTAATGGGTATCGATAGTCCGAAAGTGGGTCTTTTAAATATTGGCGCAGAAACCAGAAAAGGAACGGAAACGGTGCAGGAAGCCTTTACGCTGTTGTCGGAAGAACCTAATATCCATTTTATTGGAAATATGGAAGGGAACGATGTGATTAGCGGCAAAGCAGAAGTCATTGTAACAGATGGTTTTTCCGGAAACATTCTGCTGAAAGGTTTAGAAGGTACAGCAGCTTTCTTTATCTCCCAGCTGAAGGAGATTTTTTATAAGAATTTGGCGACAAAAGTATCTGCTTTGATGGTAAAAGATGGGATTCAGGCTTTAAAGGCGAAAGTTGACGTGGATGTATTAGGTGGTGCACCGATTTTAGGGGTGGACGGCCTTGTTGTAAAGAGCCATGGCAATTCTAAAGCGAAGACCATTGAAAACGCTGTGATTAAGTGCTGTGCCTTAGCAAAGACAAATATGGTGGAAGAATTGAAACGGGAATTTGAAAAAAGAAAATAGAATCTGTTTCGGATATTGACGTTTTCGAGCGAATGTATTATATTCATAACAATGCTGGTGGAATAGGAGGTGTTTTGAAAATGGTATTTGAAAAGGTAAAAAATATTATCATCGACCAATTAGGTGTAAACGAAGATGAAGTTACCTTGGAAGCTTCTTTTATTGAAGATTTGAATGCAGACTCTTTGGATATCGTTGAATTGATTTCTGCATTTGAAGATGAATTTGATTTGGAAATTTCTGATGCAGATGCAGAAAAGATTGCCACTGTAGGTGATGCAGTAGAGCATATTACAAATGCGATTTAAGACATAAACAATCATGTATAAATGGAAAGGATAGTTCAGAAGAAAAGCTGAATTATCCTTTTTTACAAGAAAAGGAGTAACTATGAATTCTTCTTCCTGTGAGCTTTTCGCAGTTCATGAATTTGAAACCCAATATGGATATTATTTTAAAAACCCACAGTTTTTGTGTGAGGCACTGACCCACACGTCCTATGCCAATGAGTATTATCAGAAAACGGGGAAGGAAATACCAAACAATGAACGTTTGGAGTTTTTAGGAGATACGGTTATGAGTACAATCATCAGCACCCGTATTTTTCAACAATTTCCCTATGTGGCAGAAGGAAAGTTGTCAAAAATGCGCTCTGCGATTGTGTGCGAAAGTGCTTTGGCGGAGTGCTTTCAGGAAAACGGATTGACGGTGTTTTTAAAGCTCGGAAAAGGAGAAGAATTAACAGGCGGAAGGCAAAGACCATCTGTGCTATCCGACTGCTTTGAAGCGATTATCGGTGCTATTTATCTGGATGGTGGATTTGCTGCGGCAGAAGCTTATATTGATAAAATTATGCAAAAAACCATAGAAAAAGGTATCAAGAGTTATAACTTGTCAGATTCTAAAACCTTTTTGCAGGAACAATTGCGCAAAGCAGGGAACTATACACCCATGTACCACTTAGTTCGCACGGAAGGTCCGGATCATCAAAGACAGTTTACCATGCGCGTGGAAATCGTGGCGGAACAAGGTGCGGAAAACCCCTTTGCAGGTCTTTTTGGAGAAGGAACAGGTCCTTCTAAAAAAGAGGCGGAACAAAAAGCAGCAGCAGATTTTCTCCAAAAAGGAAATGGGGAAAAATGAGCAAGCATATCATTCCTGTTTTTGTACCCCATAAAGGATGCCCCCATGATTGTGTGTTTTGTAATCAAAAGAAAATCAGCGGATGTATACAGGCACCCTCGGAAGAACAGGTGCATGTTTTAATACAACAACATTTAAAAACACAGCAGAAAGACCGAGAGTTGGAAATTGCGTTTTTCGGCGGTAGCTTTACAGGAATTCCGTTGGAAGAACAGGAAAGGTATTTGCAGATTGCAACAGCATATCGCAAGCAATACCCGAAGTTGCAAATACGGGCATCCACAAGACCGGATTGTATTAAGGAATCGGTGATTTCGCTTTTACAACGCTATCAGGTAAACAGCATAGAACTTGGGGTGCAGTCTATGCATGACAATGTTCTCAAAGCCGCAGGCAGAGGGCATACAGCCGAAGATGTAACCACAGCGGTACAACGCTTAAAACAGGCAGGAATCATCGTAGGCATCCAGACCATGTTAGGATTACCCGGAGATACCAGAGAAGGGGCATTGCAAACCGCCCGAGAAGTGATTGGGTTACAACCGGCGATGGTGCGAATTTATCCCACGTTGGTGATTCGGGACACAGCATTGGAAACCCTATATACAACGGGAAAATATCAACCTTTGGAACTGGAAGATGCAGTAACCCTTACCGCAGAACTTATGGATTTGTATGAAGACGCCAACATTCCGGTCATTCGTGTAGGCTTACAACCCACAGAGCAGATGGAAAGCGAAATAATTGCAGGCCCTTATCACCCGGCCTTTCGACAGCTGGCTAACAGCATCCGTGCTTACAAAGAAATAGAGCGGTTGCTGAAATTAGGTGGTGGGAAATCAGATAAAATGGAAGTGCAAATACAGGAAGAAAGCAAAATAGCAATCGTGCAATCCGGCACATTCAGCCCATCGGATATTATAGGACAAAAAGGATGCAATCGTGAACGATTGGAAAAATCCTACGGCTACCAATTACAGGTAGTTGCAATTTTGCCTTGACTATATTATGCTTACAATTGTGAAAAAAACAAGGAGACTGTTACCGCAATGGAACGAAAAAATGTGATACTCCCCAAAGAAGAAATGGAACGCCAACAACAATTTATGTTGCAGGTAAACCATCTGTTTGGGGAAACAACACACAAATATATATTGCAGACATTTGGTTGCCAAATGAATGAAAATGATTCTGAGAAACTTGCAGGCATGCTCAGAGAAATGGGCTATGTGCCTGCTGCCAATGTAGAGGAAAGCGATTTAATTATCTTTAATACCTGCTGTGTGCGGGAAAATGCAGAAGAAAAGGTTTACGGACATTTAGGCGCATTGAAAAAATTGCATCAGGACAACCCCAATCTGGTCATTGCTGTTTGCGGCTGTATGATGCAGCAAAAGACGGTGCAGGAGGAAATTAAGAAAAAATACAAGCAAGTAGACCTGGTATTTGGTACGCACAATTTGTACCAATTCCCGGAACTGTTGCATCAGGTGTTGCAAAACAAGAAATCCATCATGGAAGTCTGGGATTCTGCCGGCACCATTGTAGAAGGTATGCCCATTGAGCGAGATTCTACCGTGAAAGCCTGG
>CAYMRI010000069.1:0-3198 GCA_964392835.1 uncultured Eubacteriales bacterium | reverse complement strand
AAGCCTGGGTAACCATTATGTATGGGTGTAATAATTTTTGCACCTACTGTATTGTTCCCTATGTTAGAGGCAGAGAACGCAGCAGAATGCCGTCGGAAATTGTAAAAGAAGTACAATATCTGGTAAAAAACGGTGTCAAGGAAGTAACCTTGCTGGGGCAGAATGTGAATTCTTATCGTGGATTTGAAGCGGATAAAGAAGTTAGATTCCCGGAATTGCTGGCTATGATTCATCAAGTGGAAGGATTAGAACGGATTCGTTTTATGACATCCCATCCCAAGGATTTGTCCCCGGATTTGATTCAGGCTATGAAAAAACTGCCTAAAGTTTGTAAGCAATTGCATTTGCCCATGCAGTCGGGCAGTAGCAGAGTGCTGAAAGAAATGAATCGACATTACACCAAGGAGCAGTATTTGCAGTTGATTGCAGATATTAAAAGGGAAATTCCGGACATTACTCTTTCTACAGATATTATCGTAGGATTTCCGGGCGAGACAGAAGAAGATTTTTCCGAAACCCTGGACGTAGTGGCAAAGGCAGAATTTGACATGGCATACACCTTCCTCTATTCCAGACGGACCGGTACCCCGGCGGCAAAAGCGGAAAATCAAATTCCGGAGACGGTAATGAAAGAACGGTTTGATAGACTTGTGGCACTGCAAACGGAAAACAGCCGTAAAATGAATGAACCTTTGGCAGGGCAGGTGGTTACCGTATTGTGCGAAGGTGCCAGCAAAAGTAATCCGGACAAGCTGACAGGCAGAACGGATGGCAATAAGATTGTGAATTTTTCCGGTGATGAAAGCTTAAAGGGAAAAATGCTGGAAGTTCTCATTGAAAATGTACAGACATGGTCACTTGAAGGAATCATCCAAAAAGTGATAAAATAAACAAAATATATAGAAAAAAGGAGATTAAAATCATATGTCAGTGATTGATAAGGCAAAAGAATTGGCGTTACTCATTATTGAAACGGATGAGTACAAAAAATTAAAGGAAGCAGAAGCAAAGTTTGAAACGGATGAAAAGTCCATGCAGTTAATGAACGAATACCAAGAAATTCAAAATGGTATGTTGGCAAAATTGCAGGCAGATGCTTCTCAAGAAGAAATTGAAGCTGAAAAGACAAAATTGATGGACAAGCAACAGGAAATCAATGATTACGAAGTAACACAAGAATTCTTGTTGGCAAGATCCGGCTTTGAAGCTATGATGCAGCAAGTAAACGAAGTAATTGCTTATGTAGTATCCGGAGAAGAAGGATGTTCTCCTGACCATTGCGCATCTTGCAGCGGATGTGGAGGCGCACACTAATATGGCAGAATTGACGCCCATGATGCGGCAGTACATGGAAATCAAGAAACAAAGTAAAGACTGTATTTTGTTTTTCCGCTTGGGAGATTTCTATGAAATGTTTTTTGAAGACGCGACCATTGCATCCAAGGAACTGGAAATTGTTTTGACAGGAAAAGACTGTGGTTTAGAGGAACGCGCACCTATGTGTGGGATTCCTTATCATGCGGCGCAAAATTATATTGCCAAATTGGTAAATAAAGGTTACAAAGTGGCTATTTGCGAGCAGGTGGAAGACCCTGCTATGGCAAAGGGTATTGTAAAACGGGATATTGTAAAAATATATACCAAAGGAACGGTAACCGAAGACAATATGTTGGACATGAGGAAGAATAACTTCCTTATGTCCGTTTTTGCCTGTGGACAGGTTTACGGCGTGGCAATTGCCGATGTATCCACAGGAGATTTTTTATGTACTTCCATTACCTTTGGAAATACGAAAAACAAGTTGCTGGATGAAATTGCAAAGTTTTCTCCGGCAGAACTCATCATGAATCAACCGGCAGACTGGATTCAAAGCCGGTTAGATCTTTATGTAACGCAAGTGCCCCAGGAAGCTTTTGACAGACAAAATGCAGAGGCACATATTACAGAATTGTACGGGGCAGACCTGCTGAAGGACAGAGAATATGATATTTCCATTCAGGCAGCAGGGGCGTTACTCTATTATCTGGAAGAAACCCAAAAAATGAATTTAAAACACATCCAGACCATAGATTTTTACAAAATTGAAGAATACATGATGTTGGATATGAATTCCAGAAGGAATCTGGAATTGGTGGAAACCATGCGGGAACGCAACCGCAAAGGGACTCTGCTTTGGGTGCTGGACCAGACCAGAACCGCCATGGGTGGCAGAAAATTGCGAAAATGGGTGGAACAACCCTTAATTCGGCAGGATGATATTAATGACAGATTAAATGCGGTGGAAGAATTTTTCAACAGCTATATCATTCGGGCGGAATTACGGGAACTTTTGGAAAATGTATATGACCTGGAACGACTTTGCGGAAAAGTTGCCATGGGCAATGCAACCCCCAGAGATTTTATCTCCTTAAAGCGTTCTTTGGGACAAATTCCCTATATTAAAGAACTCTTAAGCAGATGTCAAGCGAAGAACATTGACGGCTGCCAAAGCCGCTTACATACTTTAGAAGATGTGTATCAACTGTTGGATGCGGCCATTGCTGAGGATTCTCCCATGAATACCAAAGATGGGGACTTTATTAAAGCAGGCTACAATGCGGATGTAGACCGTTATCGTGCGGCAAAAACGGACGGTAAGGGCTGGTTGGCACAACTGGAAGCCAGAGAAAAAGAAAAGACCGGCATTAAAACGTTAAAAATTGGTTTTAACAAAGTATTCGGTTATTATTTGGAAGTAAGCAATTCTTTCAAAAATATGGTGCCGGAGGAATACATCCGCAAGCAAACCCTGACCAACGGGGAACGGTTTATTACACAGGAATTAAAAGAATTTGAGAATGCTATTTTGGATGCGGATACCAATTTGCAGGCCTTGGAGATGCGGTTGTTCCAGGAAGTACGGGATTTCGTAAATACCAAGCTGACTCAGTTAAAAGAAACAGCCAATGCTGTGGCTGAAATTGATGCTTTGGCGGCTTTGGCGGAAGTGGCGGAACGGGAGCACTATGTAAAACCGGTGGTGGACGATAGCGATGCCATTGATATTAAGGATGGTCGTCACCCGGTGGTGGAAAAAATGCTTAGCGACGACAGTTTTGTTCCCAACGATGTATTCTTGGATGAACAGGAAAACAGACTTTTGGTCATTACCGGCCCCAACATGGCAGGTAAATCTACATACATGCGACAGACGGCTTT
>CAYMRI010000068.1:0-10279 GCA_964392835.1 uncultured Eubacteriales bacterium | reverse complement strand
GGATGTGATTGTGACGGAAGCAAACCGTATGGATCGTCTGATTGGAGACTTACTGCAGCTTTCCAGGCTAAGTGGCGAACAATATCCCCTAAACCGCAGAAGATTTCCCTTTGATGTTTTAATTCGGAATTGTGTGGAAAAGATAAAATTGGAAGCGGAAAACAGGCATCTTACCATTGAAACCTTTATCATTGGTGAGTTACCGGAAGTCATGATGGATGTGGATAGAATGGAACAGGTGATTTTGAATATTCTGTCCAATTCTATTAAATACACACCGGAAAAAGGGAAGATAACCATTTATGCCGGCATGAATTTTAATCAGGTGTATACAAAAATATCCGATACGGGGATTGGCATTCCCGCAGAAGCGACTGACAGAGTGTTTGAGCGTTTTTATCGGGTGGATAAAGCCAGAACCAGAAAAGAAGGGGGCACAGGTTTAGGCCTTGCCATCAGTAAGGAAATTGTAGAAGCCCATAGGGGAATGATCAGTCTCAGCAGTGAATTCGGAAAAGGAACAGAAGTGATGATTCGATTGCCTATCCGTTCGCAAAATATAAACGACAAACCATACGAGGCATAAGAAACTTTACGAATGAGGAAAATTCGTATATAATCTACAAGGATAATTGGAAAAGAGGGAATTGTTTTGGAAAAATTTATTATAAATGGTGGAAATAAACTTTGTGGAACGCTACATGTCAGTGGTGCAAAAAATGCAGCAGTGGCAATTATTCCTGCGGCACTTTTGGTAGAAGGTGTTACTACCATTGAAAATGTACCGGATGTAGCAGATGTTCGTATTTTATTGGAAATCATTACACAATTGGGTGCGAAAGTAACAAAGTTAAGCAGAAATTCCTTTACCATAGATTCTTCCAATACCATTTCTTACAAAGCGCCCTATGAACTGGTGGGAAAGATGCGTGCTTCCTACTATTTGTTAGGTGCGCTGCTGGGTCGTTGTAACAGAGCGGAAGTGGCTTTGCCCGGTGGCTGTGATTTTGGAAATCGACCCATTGACCAACATGAAAAAGGCTTCCGGCGGTTAGGCGCTACGGTGTCTATTGAGAAGGGGGAAGTTTTTTGCTCTGCAGAAGAATTGCGTGGTGCCCATGTCTATTTTGACAATGTCAGTGTGGGTTCTACGATTAATATTATGATTGCGGCAACCCGGGCCAAAGGAACCACTGTGATTGAAAATGCAGCCAAAGAGCCTCACATTGTAGATGTGGCCAACTTCTTAAATGCCATGGGGGCCAATATTAAAGGTGCCGGTACGGATATTATCCGTGTAAAAGGAGTGCCGAAACTGGTTGGCGGACATACGTATTCTTTAATTCCGGATCAAATCGAAACAGGAACCTATATGATTGCGGCAGCAGCTACCGGCGGGGACATTACTATCCACGGCGTCATTCCAAAGCATATGGAATCTCTCAGTGCCAAGTTGGTGGATATGAATGTGGGTGTTTATGAAGGAGACGACTATATCCGTGTTTACGGCAAAGGCCCTATGCGTGGAACTACGGTAAAGACCCAGCCGTATCCCGGGTTCCCTACAGATTTACAACCCCAGATGGCCGTATTGCTTTGCTTAGCAGAAGGGGTCAGCACTGTATATGAAAAGGTGTGGGATTCCAGATTCCAATATGTGACAGAATTAAACCGTATGGGTGCCAATATGAAAGCCGAAAACAGCACAGCGATTATTCAGGGACCTTGTTCCTTTTCCGGCGCTCCGGTAAAGTCCAATGATTTAAGAGCCGGCGCTGCGTTGGTCATTGCAGGCCTGGCAGCTGAGGGCACAACCCAGGTTTATAATATCCGTTTTATTGACAGAGGATATGAGGATATTGAAGAAAAATTGCGTGCCTTAGGTGCGGACATTCAAAGAGTCACCTGTCATACAGAGGAATAACATAGTTATGAAATTTTGTAGCCTTCTAAGTTCCAGTAGTGGCAATTGCACTTATCTATCTTCTTCCAAAACGGGCGTTTTGGTAGATATTGGAGCTTCCTGTAAAACAATTGTGCAAGGATTGGCAGAACTGGGGCAACATCCGGAAAAAGTGGAGGCTATTTTTATTACCCATGAACATACAGATCACACGAAAGGAGCAGGGGTGTTTGCCAGAAAATATGGTACCCCCATTTATGCAACTTGCGCCACCTGGAAACAAATGGAAAAAAGTATTGGTGAAATTCCCCAAAACTGTGTCCGGGTTTTAGATACCAACAGCTTTGTTTCTGTAGGAGATATTGTAGTGCAGCCCTTTTCCATTCCCCATGATGCCGTGGACCCGGTAGGGTATTCTTTTTACATAGACAATCAAAAAATTACCACAGCTACGGATATCGGACATGTTTCAGCGGAATTAGAAGCTAATTTGCGTGGCAGCAATGCAGTGTTGCTGGAATCCAACCATGATGTGGCCATGCTGAAGGGTGGTCCGTATCCGTATCCTTTAAAGCAACGTATTTTAAGTGATTATGGTCATTTATCTAATGAAAATTGTGCCAAATTGGCGGTTTTATTGGCGCAAAGCGGAACAAAGCAATTCTTGTTGGGTCATTTAAGCGCAGAGAATAATCGGCCGGATTTGGCATACCAGACGGTTTGCAGTTATTTTGAACAGGCAGGTGTTCATGTGGGGTATGATGTGCAGCTCTGCGTAGCACCAAAAGCAACTACCAGTGAGGTGTTTTCTTTATGAAGATTTCAGTAATTTGTGTAGGAAAATTAAAGGAGCGTTACTGGACAGAAGCGGTGGCGGAATATTGTAAACGACTGAAACGTTTTTCCCAAATAGAGGTGGTTGAAGTGGCAGAAGAGGCAACAAGCGAAGACCCGTCTGAGGCTCAAATTTTAAAATGTAAAGAAAAAGAAGGCCAACGATTGTTGCAAAAGGTAGACCAAGGTGCCTTCTGTATTGTTATGGATTTAAAAGGCAAAAAAATGTCTTCTACCCAGTTCGCAGATAAATTGAAGGAAATTCCTTTACAGGGGAAATCCCATATTGTTTTTCTTATCGGCGGCTCCTTTGGACTTTCTACCGAATGTATCAAGCGAGGGGACATGCTTTTTTCTATGTCTGATTTAACCTTTCCCCATCAGATGGCAAGGGTTATCTTGTTGGAGCAGATTTATCGTGCTATGAAAATCAATGCTAACGAAAAATATCATAAATAGAAAGGGGCGCGCGCCATGTTTGTGCTGGAAAATGACAGACTGACTGTAGAAGTTGCAGAATCGGGAGAACTGTATCGAGCCCCTCGTTTTGACTGGGCCGGTATTGTCAAGCAGGTAACGTTAGATGGAGTACATACTTTTTTGAGTGAGGAAAGTGCTGCTATGACGGCAGAACAAAATGGCGGTATCGGCATTATCGGCAGTTTTGAACCGGCGCCGGCGCCATTTTTGCAAAGCTCCAATTATGAAGCAGTGCAGACTTCCGGCGAAGAAGTTATTTTTTCTTGTGAGACAGCCGGTGTCTCCTGCAGCAAAAAACTGCGATTAGAAAACAATAGATTGGAGATTATCCACACTGTAGAAAATCTAAGAAACGAAAGCCTCACGTTTGGAGAATACAATCACAATTTTATGTTAATCGACAGGCTTGCTTACGGTCCAGACTACAAACTGCATTTTTCTTTTCCTGCACAATTGACAGGAAGGAAAGAAGGTCATTATAATAGATTCAATTTACAGGGGAAAACCCTGGTGGTAACAGAGCCTTTTGGTCCGCCGCCGGAGGATGCCCTGACCCAAATAGAGGGATTTGTCGGATTGCAGTTGCCGTACACATGGGAACTGTTGCATCTGCCTACCGGACTGTATGTACGGGAAACGGATGATTTTTCCATTTGGAAATATCAGTTCTGGTGCCGACGGGATACTGTGTGCAGCGAGATTTTTGTGAAAAACCACTTAAACCCGGGAGATTCGGTAACATGGAAACGAATCTATACGTTCGGGAAGAAGTAGGAGGATGAAGGATGAAACAATATGATGTGGTAGCGTTAGGGGAATTATTGATAGATTTTACCCCTGCGGGGAAGTCGGAAAACGGCAATCCTATTTTTGAACGGAATCCCGGCGGTGCGCCGGCCAACGTACTGGCAGCTTTAGCCAACTTCGGCAAGCAAACAGGCTTTTTGGGAAAAGTGGGAACAGATATGTTCGGCGACTATTTAAAAGGCGTGTTGGAACAATACAAAATCGATACCCAGGGACTTTTGCAAACAAGCCAATATAATACCACGCTGGCTTTTGTACAACTGGACGAAAACGGAGATCGGTCTTTTAGTTTTTACAGAAATCCGGGTGCGGATTTCATGCTCTATCCCTATGAAGTGAATAAAGAGATGATTCAGAATTGCAAAGTATTCCATTTTGGTTCTGTTTCCATGACAGGAAATCCGGCCAGAGAAGCGACTTTGTCTGCTGCGGCCTATGCTAAGGAGTTGGGAAAAGTAGTGTCCTATGACCCTAATTTGCGGGAACTTTTATGGGAAAATGAAGTGGAAGCCAGAAAGTACATGTTGGAAGGGATGCAGTATGCGGATGTGCTTAAGATTTCCCAGGAAGAGCTCTATTTCCTTGTGGGAGAAACCACTTTGGCTGCGGGCGCAAAATTGTTGCAAGAGCAGTTCCATATTTCTTTGGTGGTAGTAACACGGGGCGCGGAAGGTTGTTATTACAGAGTTGGTGATTTAGATGGCAGTGCCCCGGCCTATGCAGTAAACACCGTAGACACAACCGGAGCAGGGGATGCCTTTACTGCCGGGCTTTTAAACAAACTCATTGACAAAGATTTAAAACTTGATACACTTACGAAAAAAGAGCTGGAAGAATGCATTTCTTTTGCCACCGTGGTAGGTTCTCTGGCAACCAAAAAGAAAGGGGCAATTCCGGCCATGCCAACATTAGATGAAGTTTTAGAAGGAGTTGCAGTCTATGGAAAGAAATGAACTCATTGCGGAAATTAACCGGTTGAAAAAAGAAAAAAATGCAGTAATTGTAGCACATAGCTACCAAGTGGATGATATTCAGGAACTGGCGGATTTGGTAGGGGATTCCTATGCCCTCAGCGAATATTGTGCCAAGCAGACAGAAGCGGATGTAATTGTGTTCTGCGGTGTGCATTTCATGGCGGAGAGTGCAAAGATCTTATCCTCGGACAAGACTGTTTTGTTGCCGGAACTGACAGCAGGTTGCCCTATGGCAGATATGGTGACCCCGGAAGCATTAATAGCGGCAAAGAAGCAACATCCCAATGCGACGGTTGTTTGTTACATAAACTCTACTGCTGCAGTGAAAGCGGAATGCGATGTTTGTTGTACCTCTTCCAATGCGGTAAAAATTGTCAGCAAGCTGGATTCTGAAGAGATATTGTTTGTGCCGGACAAGAATTTAAGTCAGTATGTGGCGGCGCAAGTACCTTCCAAAAATATTATTTTGTGGGATGGTTTTTGCCCTACCCACAATAAAATCAAACCGGAAAACGTGAAGAAGATAAAAGAACTACACCCGGATGCTTTGCTGTTGGTACATCCGGAATGTACCCCGGAGGTTTGCGCTTTGGCAGATTATGTGGGCAGCACCAAGCAGATTATTGATTATGCCCGTGAAAGTGATGCCAAAGAATTTATCATCGGTACGGAAATGGGTGTGCTGCATGCATTGGAAACCCAAAACCCGGGCAAGAAATTTTACTTAATGGATCAAGGGCTCGTTTGTCCCAATATGAAGAAAACAACCTTGGAAAGTGTGTATTTGGCACTTTCTGAGAACAGATATGAAATTACATTAGACGAAGAAATCATTCGCAAAGCCAAAGGTTCCTTGGAAAACATGTTACAGTTGGCGAAATAAGAGAACGAATGAAAAGAAAGGCGAGAGATGTTAAACAGTCGATATTTATTAGATTTTAACACGGACAGCATGCAAAGCGAATACTATGATGTATTGATTGTGGGAAGCGGTATCGCAGGGGTTTACACTGCACTGGAAATTGACAAAAAATACAGTGTAGCCATTTTAACCAAGGATACCATCGATATCAGCAACTCGGTGCTGGCACAGGGAGGCATTGCGGTCTCTTTGGGAAAAGAGGATTCACCGGAAAGTCATTTTCGGGATACTTTGTATGCCGGTGCCGGTCTTTGCAATCCGGAAAGCGTGCGGGTGTTGGTAGAAAATGCAGCAGAAAACATTAAAGAAGTTTGCCATTATGGCGTGCAGTTTGACAGAGTCAACAATAAAGAGTTGGCTTTGGGAAGGGAAGCAGCCCACAGCCAAAACCGCATTATTCATGCCGGAGATTCTACCGGGAAAGAAGTGCTGGACAAGCTGATTTTACAAGTAAAAAATAAAATGAACGTCCACATTAAAGAACGCACTTGGGTGGTGGATTTGCTGACGGTGGAAAACACCGTAAAGGGTATGCTTGTGTATGATGAAGATACCAAAGAGTATCGAATTTATTACAGCAATGTAGTGATTTTAGCATCCGGCGGCTATGGCAATTTGTATCGGGATACTACCAATCCGGCGGTCTCCACCGGTGACGGTGCGGCCATGGCATACCGGGCAGGGGCTTGTTTGATGGATATGGAGTTTGTACAGTTCCATCCTACGGTATTATACCATCCTCAAAACCGGAATTTTCTCATTTCCGAAGCGGTTCGTGGAGAGGGCGCCCGCTTGCTGAATCACAAAGGGGAAGCTTTCATGGAACAATATCATCCGTTGAAAGACCTGGCACCCAGAGATGTGGTTTCTCGTTCTATTTTTAAAGAAATGCAAAAATACAATTTGCCTCATGTCTATTTAGATATTACTTTTAAGGACAGAGACTGGTTGGAAAAACGTTTCCCCATGATTTTCCGTACTTGTCTGGAATATGGCATTGATATGTCCAAAGACTATATTCCGGTAGCACCTTCCCAACACTATTGCATGGGCGGTATTAAAACGGATGTTTTTGGCAGAACTTCTGTCAATGGCCTATATGCTTGCGGTGAAACCGCATGCAATGGTATCCATGGCGCAAATCGTTTGGCAAGTAATTCTTTGCTGGAAGGTTTGGTGTTCGGTCAAAGAATCAGCCAAGAAGTGGAAAAAGTCATTGCGCATACCGGTGGACAGGAGCAGTTTGAGAAACCCTCCATTTGCCATGCAGAACCGGACCGGATTCGTCGTTACACCGAGAAGTTTAACCGTTCTCAGGCAAAAGAAGAAATCCGGACATTGATGACGGAAAATGTGGGCATTGTCCGCAGTCGTGAAAAATTGATGTATGCTCGCAAGGAACTGGAAAAGTATGAGAAATTGATGGGCAACATGCTCAATGACAGTATTGCTGACATAGAATTGCAGAATATGGTTTTGCTGGCAAAGCTGATTATTGATGGTGCGCTGGAACGGGAAGAAAGTCGTGGCGCTCATTATCGCGTGGATTTCCCGGAGACAGACGATGATGCGTGGAAGAAAAATATTATCAGAAAGAAATAAAAAGCGAGTAAAGGAGAGACAAGTATGCTGGAACAAAGAAAAGTAGATGAAATTATTTTAAGTGCATTGAATGAAGATATGCCCATGGGTGATATTACGACAGACAATATTATTGACCCGGCTTCCGTTTCCCGGGCTCGCTTTATTGCAAAGCAGGATGGTATTATTGCCTGCGTAGAAGTGGCAAAGCGGGTATTTCAGTTGCTGGACCCCAATGTGGTATTTTTCACAGAACTGCCGGACGGCACCAAAGTGTCCAAAGGGGACATTATTTTGGAATTTGAAGGAAACACAGCTGCCATGTTGAAGGCAGAACGTACCGCCCTTAATATTATTCAAAGGATGAGTGGCGTAGCAACCAGAACCAATGGCCTTTGCAGCATTATTGCAGATTTGGATACCAAAATTGTGGATACCAGAAAGACTACCCCGGGTCTCCGTTACTTGGAAAAATACGCAGTTCGCGTGGGTGGCGGTCAAAATCACCGTTACTGTCTGTCCGACGGTGTGCTCATTAAGGACAATCATATTAAAGCAGCCGGCGGTATTTTAAATGCAGTATCCCGTGTTCGCAAAAATATTCCCCATACCATTAAAATAGAAGTGGAAACAGAAAACTTCGACATGGTACGGGAAGCATTGGAAGCCGACGCTGACATTATTATGCTGGATAACATGTCCGTTGCGGATATGGCGGAAGCGGTAAAAATCATTAACGGCAAAGCTTTGGTAGAAGCTTCCGGCGATATGGATGAAGAAAGAGTGCATGCCGTAGCCGAAACCGGCGTGGATATTATTTCTGTTGGAAAGATTACCCACTCCGTGAAAGCCATGGATATCAGCATGCGATTCTGCTAATCGGCTTTGTATCTTGGAAGCAAATTTTTCTGTATAGATACAAATTAGCCTGCTTGATTTTTATCTTATTGTATTTCGGTCAAAAAGGCATACTGGACATCTTGTCCTCATAGGATGAAACAACTATGAGAAAAGGACGAGATGCCAATGAAGAAAATTGCAGGGTACACCCTTATATTGTTTTTTTGTATATTATGCCTCCCGAGCCTGATTGTCGGCTTGGGAGCGGAATCCGCGTCCTGGGTAGGGAGTGCGGATTCTTCATTTTGTGCAACAACCCCAACGGCAACCTCCGCACCGGCAAACTCGGTTGTGATGTCGCCCCAAACCACCGCAGTTATTATGACAACGCCTGTTACCACCATTTCTGTTTACAATGCCACAACAAAGAAAGTATTTGAAACCACGCTAGAGGAATACATTGTGGGCGTGGTACTGGCTGAAATGCCGGCTAACTTTGAACTGGAAGCATTAAAAGCCCAGGCAGTGGCAGCTCGTACCTATACCTATAAAAAAATGTTGGCTGGGGACAATGCCGACCATCCCGGTTGTGCAGTTTGCACGGACAGCGCCCACTGCCAGGCATGGCGTGCCCTCACGGCGGTTACTGCCAGCACACCGAAACCTGACGGTACGGGAGCTATGACCGCGACTGAAAAAATTGCAAAAGTGCAGAAGGCGGTATCGGAAACTGCCGGTATGATTGCCTGCTATGAGGGATATCCCATAGAAGCACTTTATCATTCCTGCAGCGGCGGTATGACGGAAAACGTGGAGAATGTGTGGGGCGGTACATCTGTCCCTTATTTGGTGGCGGTAGAAAGCCCCGGAGAAGAAACTGCGGGTACCAGCTATAAAGACAGTGTCACCATGACAAAGAAAGAGTTTATTGCAAAGCTGCAGGAAGCCAATCCGGCATTTTCTGCAACCACGGACAATGTGTTTACCGGTATGGGGCAAATTAAACGCTCCGCTTCCGGCAGAATCAAAAGTATGCAAATCGGTGGAGTTGCTTTTTCGGGGAAAGAACTACGGAGTATTTTTCAACTGCGCTCTGCGCACATTCGTTTTTCAGAAGACGGAGAAAATATCACATTGATTACATATGGATTTGGGCATGGAGTGGGCTTAAGTCAATACGGAGCCAATGCCAGGGCTCTAGAAGGTATGAACTATGAGGAAATTTTACAATTTTATTATAAAGGAATTACAATGGAGAAAATTGATTAACAGATTGTAAAAAATATAAAATATGCATTTCAAAATATTATGTTGTCGGGATATTTGTGCTATAATAAAAATAAAAAGTAGAGAGGAGGAGTGTAAAATGCCAGGACCTGGAGGACATGGAGGACATGGAGGACATGGAGGACATGGCGGACCCGGAAGACATGGCGGACCCGGAAGAGGACCCGGAGGATTTGGCGGCGGACCCGGAGGACATAGACAGCCTCCACCACCTAGGGGAGGTTTTCACAGACACCGGGGATTCGGCGGCTATCACAGAGGGGGATGCCTTGGTTGCGCAATTCCTATGACCATTGCTACGTTGGGCGTCATTGCGGGAATTGTTGTTCTGTTTTTGTTGTAATTTTATTTCGCTTGGTAGAAGGGACTGTATCATGGGGTACAGTCCTTTTTTGTAGTGCGCCCAGCATGGGCGCAATCTAACGGGTGAAAGTCCCGAGTCCGCCCGGTAGTGGGAAGGACATAGCTGAACACCAAGGGTGTCCATCGTGAGGTGGAATCTGAAGGAAGGTGTAAGCAAATCTCCGGTCTGACGAACAGAAATCACATCAGGCTATCTGGGGTATACCTTTTACAAGTACAAAGGAAAGTGTAGGTTCAGAGTACATCCCAAATCCATTCAAAAGATGAAAGACAAAATTCGACAACTCA
>CAYMRI010000067.1:0-10327 GCA_964392835.1 uncultured Eubacteriales bacterium | reverse complement strand
ATAAACGTCTGAGGTTGCTGACAAAGTCTTAAAAGGCACAAAGTACTTTAAACGCATGCGCTTTTAAGTGGCAAATTCTCTCTACGATTATATCTATACAGAAAAATTTGCTTCCAGGATACAATTTTTCCTCAAAACAGCATAAAATTCTTGGTTTTTCACTATCTTTTGTATCCCAACGATTTTTTCTCTCACAAGATACAAAATGGGAGGATTTTTGTATCCTGGATGGATATTTTTTCATATAGATACACGGCAAAGCCCGCAAGCACTTTAGACAAACTGCTATTTTCCCCTTTATAGTAAGGAGCAAAAACGGCCGATAATCCTATGATTACCAGCCGAAAAAATCTTTTTTATTTCATTGTCCTCTTATTTAAGATTCTGTTTCTACTTCTTCTTTCACGCATTCCAGCTTAGAAACAGAAATTTCATAAGCCACCCGGTTTTCCAAGGAACCGTCATATAATTTTTTCTGATATTCTCTGCTTTGGATTCTACCCCAAACTTTTACATGATCTCCTACGTTAAAGGTGGAACAATATTTTGCATTCCGTCCCCAGGAGATACAGGGTATGTAATCCGATTTGTTATAGGTTCGGTTGACTGCCAACAAAATATCTGCAATTTCTCTCCCGAACGGTGTGGTACGATAAACAGGTTTTTTACATACAAAGCCATTTAATGTAATAGCATTTTCATTTCTCATATCGTCCGGATCCTCTATCAATATAATTTCTCTGGCAAATACCGTCAGCATTAATTTACTATTGGCATTTCCAGTAGCATTATAGGATCGAAATTGTCCTTCTACTTTAATGTTTGCACCCACACAGAATGCATGAAAATCAGGCAATCGTTCAGAAACCAAAACCGGTATTCTGTCATAGCTGTCACTCAGCCGTTTTACCTGTACAAAAAATGTATAAAATCCTTCTCCATATATTTCATGGCTAAAGATAGGGTCTGTCACAATCTTTCCGGATATGACAGCCATATTGTTTTCATAAAGACTCTGGACCATGCTTTAAGTCCACGCTCCTTCCGTTTCATCTGTATCTTATATTATCTGCTTTTATGTATATTCAAGTACGCTCCATCATATGCCGCATACTTCTTTTTGTAAGAATCTTTCGGAATATTAATACTATAACATCTCCAATAAGCACAGCCGCTGTCAACACCAAAAATACATACATTTTCATGACATCAAATTCTACATAATCGGTTCCCCAGTCATATGGTGCCGTAATAAACAAAGAACCCATTAAATACATGCCGGCTGCAAGTCCGGTAGAAGCCAAGAAAGTATCTGTAAAGAAAGTAGAAGTTAAAATGCTTACCAACAACATCACAATGGCCAAAATAGCACCGATTAATAAGCCGTATGCGCCCACCACCTGCGTAATTGTCATAGGCTCTTCTTGTGCCAAGTTGAAAAGCCAGGCAAATCCATAGAACCCACCGACTAAAACGCCATAATACACAGCAGGCCAACGCAGAATCTTAACCAGTACCACCAAAACCTTCCATATTTTCTTCCAAATTGACTTTTCTTCTGTTGCTTTCTTCTTCATAAGCCACCTGTATTACTTCAATGTAAAAGACTGTATCATTTTATCTGCAATAGCCAAATAATTATCATTGCTGTAGAAATCCGCATTTGCAGCATAAGTTAAAATAAACACATTCGCACCGTCTGTCAAAAACACCTGCTTCGTCTTTACTTCATTGGCATTAAGAACAGAACCCACATATTCCAACACATACGCTGTGGTATTACTGATTGTCAAAGTACCCATTTCCTTCAATAGTGTAAATTGATACACTTTGTTTTCCAGATATGCTAATTGGTCATTGACATATGCCTGTAAATCAAAATTTTCCTTTTCCCCTTCTGCAATGGCAAATTGAAATACAGTTAGTGTAGGATACACTTGTGCAGCAGCATCTTCGCTTTGCACCATGCCTTCCGGTATTGTAAAAACCACAGCTGCCTTATCGGAATCATCCTTTATCATCCATTCACTGTGGTAGGCAATGGAAAATTCCGTTGCTGCATCATAAACGGTATATTCTGCATCTACCACCTGTTGGGGCGGTACTGTAGCATCCGGTGCCGGTGTCGCCGTTGCTGTAGCATCTCCGGTATTGCCAGTCAGCAAAGAACAACCTGTAGCACCAAAAGCAACGATTCCTATTAACATAAAAAGCAATACTGCTTGCACTCGTTTCTTCATACAAGTCAACCTCTTTCAAACTTGATTTCTCTTAATATTACCAGTATTAAGGGAAAAAAGCAACATCTGCAACCAGAAAAAAGGCAACCGATGCCATAACACTTTGGGGTGACATCCATACAGGTGCCGACCATTTCATTTCACAAGGCTCCAGTACTTTCTTTTGATAGGTCAATACAGGTCTTTGCAATGCAAAAGTATAGGAAACACCGCCGGTAGCCATATCCTCTTCTCTACCGGATATAGTAACCGTAGATTTTAAGTGATACCCAAAGGTAACTATGTGGCAAACAATGCCTGCCATTTGCTGTAAAAGTACTTCATCATCACTGTTTAGGACCACTGTATCCTGAGGTCGGATGTTATTTTTCACAGCAGCACACACCTGCGCATCCCAGTCGGTTATAACCCAGATATCCGCAACCCCTTTTTCGGGCAATTTTAAAAATACTTCTACCGGCAATTCATTGCATATTGTCAACAAAGTCGCTGTCTCTTTGCCGTATTTTTTCCCTATTATCGAAACGATCACTCTGCACCTCACTGCAAGCCTGATTTTTTCATGTTATTTTCTGTTGTTCCCCTGTTGTATCTATTTTATACCCATCTTTATAAATCAGTTCCGAAACCGTCACTGATTGATATCCTTTCTCTGATAGGGTTTTTAAAATATCCGGTAACACTTCCACCGTATGATTGGTATCGTTGTGAAATAACAAAATAGAGCCGGCTTTCGTGCGAGTCACAATTCTTTCATAAATGGCTTCTTTTGTCATTTCCTCCTTCCAGTCAATGGAATCCACATCCCACTGAATCATAGAAAAACCCAGCTCTTTTGCCGTTTGTACCACCAAATCGTTATATTCTCCGGAAGGTGCACGATACAACGTTGCCTGCTTACCGGTAACTGCATAAATTGCGTCATTGCATTTTTGGATTTCCTCTATCAAGCCGACCTTATCTAATTGATTTGGCGATTTATGTGCATAGGAGTGATTGGCTATTTCATGCCCTGCTTCCATAATCGCTATCATAGTTTCCGGATTTTTTTCTGCCCATGTACCCAATACGAAAAAGGTTGCTTTTGCATGATAACTATCTAAAATCTGCAAAATATCCGGAATATCATCAGCGCCCCAGGCACAGTCAAAAGTAATGGCAATACGCTGGTCTCCTTCTGCCAATCCCACCCTGTAAATGGGGAGATTTTTGGTTGCGTTACCATATACCGACTGATATACCAGCCCCACCAAAAGCAGGCAAACAGCAGAAATAACCGCAACCCCTGTAACCAGCATATGTTTTAAACGAACTGCAACAATTTTCATATTTTATCCTCAATTGAAAAACATCTGTCCTATAGGTATGCAACCTTGACAGCATTTATCCTGTTTGATAGTATTTTTTCAAAATGGAGGGTTTAAAAAATGAGACTGATTGCCAGTGATTATGACGGAACCTTAAACAGAAACAGAAGTATTTGCCAAGAAGATATGGAAGCAATTGCCGCATGGCGAAACGCCGGCAATTTGTTTGGTTTGGTAACCGGCAGAGGCTTTTCCAGTGCCCGCCATGAAATGGGGTATTATGGCATTGAGGTGGATTTTTATATCTGCAACAATGGCAGTGCTGTCTTTGATGGGAAAGAAAATCCGATTTACTGTGCCCAAGGAAACCCTAAGGTACTAAAGCCGTTGGTGCAAGCGATTATGGACATAAACGGCACCCGTGCTGCCATTTCCTGCGGCAAGGAACGTTATTGTGTTATTTTAGACTCCACACGAGACCATGGTCCTCACGAACAATGGATTTCTTTTTCTGATTTGGATACATTTTCCATTCCTTTTACCCAATTGGACACCAATGCATTAACGGACGCAAATGCTGCAAAACTGGTTGCTTTTGTGAACAGCAATTACGGACAATCTGTATATGCCCATCAAAATGGTATTAATGTGGATATTACGCCGGCAGGCAACAGCAAACCCAAAGGGATTTTTCAATATATAGAGAAACAAGGAATTGCAAAGAAAAATGTATTTGTCATCGGCGACAACACCAACGATTTAGAAATGATTCAAACCTTTTCCGGCTACGCCATTTCTTCCGGGAATCCCGCTGTGGTTGCCCAGGCAAAGAAAGCCTATGTATCTGTTGGGGACCTGATTCAGGATTTGCTTTAATACCATTCAAAAATCAACTTTTTACAGCCACTGTCTTCCGGCAAATCGGGACAATGGCTGATTTTTTTATACATGGTGTATCCACAAGGCGTACCCTTTTCCAGGGGTACCATTTCATACGCAAGGAAACCTGTTTCTGTGGGCTCGCAAATGGCATAACCGTCTTTCCAAAGGCTGACACAAGCACCGTCATCCAATTGGAATTTCCAATCTTCTTCCCCACGGAGAATTTGATAGGCAGTCGAAGAAAAGGTCATTGCGCATCTGCACAAAAACGCAGGCATCTGTTCCGGGGATACCTTCGGCTGCACAAACTGTTCTTTGGTCAAAGATACTTGATATAAGGTGTTACAAATGTGAAACCCGAATTTTTCATAGAACCGAGGGTTGGAAGGTTTTAGCACAATAGCCACTACCCCTTGCTCCTGCAACATGGCAAAGGCCCCTTCCAACAGTTTTCGCATATACCCTTTGTGTTGTTGGTCTTTTTGTGTGGCCACGCCCACCAGATTTACCGCTTTATACTGTGCTTTGGATGTTCCATGGGCCAAAATACATGGCAGTGCATATAGCATGGAAACCAAAACGCCCTGCTCTTCCAGTACAATGGCATTTTGTAATTGCCCCAAAACCCGCTTTTCAAAAAAACGTTCCACAAATGCTTCTTCATCCCCAAAGGCCTGCTGCCAAAGGGCTTTGAGTGCCGGTATATCCGTTTTTTGGGCATAACGAATCATATTGACGGTTCCTTTCGGGACATATAATATTTTTCTCCCATAAACACGGGATGATAAGATTGTTTCGCTTTTCTTAGGCCTTCCAGTCCAATATCGTCCTGACGGTTAACATAAGGGATTTTTGAAAAATATGTTTGGGCAAACATCTGATTAATTGTCGCATAAATACCATCGAAAGCCGGATTGCATTTTTCAAAATGCACCACTGCCATATCCGCATGGGCATATTCCCCTATGGCAAAGCCTTCCAGCTTTCCGTCAATGCGGATGCAGGCCCCCACCAAACCTAATTGTTCATAGTAGGTAAAACAATCTTCCAAGGCCAATACTTCATCCTGCATATCCCGGGTCATTTCTTCCGGTTTTCCCTCTTTCCATCGTTTGTCAAATTCCATGCACTCTGCAAAATCCTCTTTTGTGAGAGGCTTAAAAGTATAATCATACAGCTTATTGAACTTGGAAATATGATTTCGCTTGGAATGATATTTCTTCCCCTTTAATTGAATTAAATCTTCCGAGCGGTAAATATATTCACAGTAATCCACATCCCGTTCCAACACATGTGCCTCTAAAAAGGCGGGAGAAAGCTCTTTTAAACTGATATCATCAATGCAAATCAGCTTCCAAGGTTCTCCTGCTCTGTTTGCAAAGGCTTCCAACGCCGTATAGTGCTCGTCCAACCTGCCATCTTTTGCTACAGGCAAGAAATAAAACCGTTCACCGTCATAGGAGCAACGAAAATACAACGCCTGCTCCGTAACACAGATTTCAAAGAAAACCACACGGTTCCAAAGCATCATATAAGTAAAAGAATATTCTGTAATCCAATATTTTTTCTCTTTGATAAAACCATCTATCACTTGCTTATCCTGTATGGTGACAGGCCGAAATTGCAACATATTAAACCGAAACCCCCAATATTTCTGCTGCCTTATCCCTGGTCTCTTTGGAATCAAACACCAGCCGCAGACAACCCAATTCACTTTCTCTGCTTTCCGCAATATAAATATTACGGATATTAATGTGCTCTCTGGTAAGTTTAACCGTAATTTCCGCCAAAATACCCGGTTGGTCCGGCACATCTACATTTAATTCATACATTAAGTTCAAGAAGGGCTTAATCCCGTTGGCAAAGTTCTCTCTTCTTGTGCTTCCCATTTGAAACAGATTTTGTAACTGTTCTACCTGCTCTTGTTCCAATGCATTTTTATATTCTCCCAACATTTCCATCATGTCTGTAATCGCATTTAACAGATTTTCACGGTTGGAAAAAGAAATCCCTGTCCAAAGTCCCGGGTCAGAAGATGCAATTCTGGTAATATCTTTAAAGCCACCTGCTGCTAATGTCTGCAGGACTTGCTCCTGCGATTCCTGTTTCATAGCTGCATTGACCAACGCAGAAGCCACAACATGAGGTAAGTGACTGATTCTTGCTATGGCATCATCATGGGCAGCCGCAGATAAAACCATAGGCAATGCGCCCAAATGCCGCACCACCTCTTCCAGATATGCCAAATCTGCTTCCGCTGTATATGGCATAGGACTTAACACATAAATGGCATTTTCCAACAAAAACGGACTGGCAGCAACATACCCGGATTTCTCACTACCTGCCATAGGATGCCCCCCGATATAGCGAATTTCTTTGCCATAAGAAAGCATCAAATCGTACATTTGCTGTTTGGTACTGCAAACATCGGTCACAATGGTATTTCCACCTTTCAAAGAAGGTGCAATCTGTTGCATCATGGAAGCGCAAGCCTCCACACCGGTGCCGAAGAGTAAAATATCACTTTTTGCAATTTGCTGCAGACATGGTTCTGATAGCTGGGTATAAACCTGGGTTGCCACCCCCTCTTCCAGTGCAAGCCGACAACTTTGCCGATTGGTTTCCACACCGATAATTGTAGCAGAAGGGTAGGCTCGTCTGAAGGCTTTGGCAACAGACCCGCCAATCAAGCCCAATCCAATTATGGTAATCTGTGATACTGTGTGATTGTTCTTTTCGCCCATACTAATTGCTCCCTTTTATCAAAACTCCTATGCAAAAAGGCCGTTTCCGCACTATAAAATATAGATTGGAACAGCCCTCTTCCTCTTTGGTACATTACTACATCTTTTGCATCTTAGCTACCGTGTCTTTTGCATCCGCATCTGGATATCTAGTGCTTTTTAACTATAGCATGCCACAAGATATAGTGTCAAGACGAAAATCCGACGTTTTTCTTCACGTCACAAAACTGTAACAATTCACATACTTATCGTTGACATTCCAAGAATGCAAACAACAAATTTAAAATCAGGAAAAGGCCAATCCAAAAAGGAACCAATGTCAAAGCCAAAGTTCCCCCCACCACAAAGAAGGACAGTACAACCACAAAGATTAAAAGTGCAATGGCACTAATGAAAAAATACCCTCGCGAACAATTGGTACTGCATCGATAGAAAATGATTGCAAGAATCACCAAAACCGCTATAGCTCCAAGGAAGAAAAACGCATTTGGAATGGTAACTGCCATAATTTGCAGTATCAAAAGCACAATCACAGTGACGGTAGAAAGAATTAACGCTTTTACCCATGGAAATTTAATAATATTCATATTTTTCACCTCCTCTCATTTACTGTATGACAGTAAATAGGATTTGGTGTGCGTGGCTCATTTCAAAAACTGCAACAAATCTTCATAGCAGGCAGATGCATCGGCATATCCTTGTTCATAAAGAGCCAGCAAGCGTTCACAATTCTTTTCTAACCGATGGATATTCGGCTTGACCTTGGGTTGAATCACAAAGGCATTGCCATTTGTTTTTTCTTGTGCAATGAAATCTAACGTCTGATTATAGCGTATATGTCGAGTAGCAATAGCCTCCGTTAACTTGGGATACTGCTTGTATTTTTGCCGAAATATCCACTGGAATCTGGCTGGTTCTTTCCGATACTCCGGCGCCCGGGTCATAATAATTACATTTTTTCTGTTACCATCTGCCACAGAGCGTTCTACCGGAATAGAGTCTACAATACCACCATCTAAATACAACCGCCCCTCTATTGGTACCATGCGGGAAACCATAGGTAATGAACTAGATGCCTGCACTGCCACAATGTCCCGATGCATTTCTTTTAAGGGGTAATATTTTGCCTTTCCGGTTTCGCAATCGGTTAAAACCGCATAGCAATTTCCCTGATATTGATTAAACGTGTCATAATCATATAGATTTAACCGATTGGGAATCTCATCATAGCAGAACTTTGCCCCAAACAAATCCCCCGTTTTTCGCAGGCTGTAAAAAGAGCAGTATCGCTTATCATGTAGATAATCAATATTAACATCTCGTGCCCTTCCCCGTTGCTTGGAAAGATAGCTGCAAACATGGCAAGAACCGGCAGATACCGCATAAATATTTTGAAAGATAATATCCTTATCCAAAAAGAAATCCAATACACCGGCAGTATAAATCCCTCTCATACCGCCGCCCTCCAAAATTAAACCTGTTGCCATTTTCGCCCTTCTCCTTTCCAAAATGCCAATAAGATTCCTATAGCAATTACCGCTTTTATGACATCAAACCACACAAATGGCCATACGCAAGCTGCCAAAGCGGCCCATAGTGTCCACCCGGTTACTGTCATAAACCAAATGGTTCCGAAAACATATCCTAGAAGTAATGCGAGAACCATACCAATCGCCAAAGTGAAACTATTTTTTCTACGAAATATTTTTAACACTATAGAAATGAGCATTGCCATGAAAGGATATGCCAGCAGATAACCTCCTGTAGGACCAAATAAAAAGCTAATGCCACCTGAAAATCCGGAAAACACCGGCACCCCCATTGTCCCCAACAACAAATAGCAAAGACATGCTACACCTGCATATGCAGGACGTAAAAACCCTCCTATGAAAAACACACCCAGGAGCGCTAAGGAATATGGAATTTGCCCTATGGAGATGGAAATGACCGACAGTACACAAAGAATTGCTGTACAAAGGCCGGTCATTGTTACTACCTTCACTGATGTTTTCATAATAAATACACTAAGCCTTTGTAAAAGACTCCATAATCTGCTCCGGTGTTTTTGTATCAATTGATGTGCAAGTTAAAATAATACTGCACATATATTTTCCTTCTTTATGAAAATAATACTGCTGTTCCATTGATATACCGGAATATTCTACTGTGGCAGGAACTTTCAAAAATGTCTTATCCCCCAGAGTAACTTCTTCATATGCTCCGATAATATATGTCATACCCTCTAAACTCTGTAATTGCTGTGTTACTACATCAGCATAATCCTCTTCAGAATACAAGATTCCGCCGATAGATAATGATAAATTTTCAAAACTAATATTGATGTTGGAACCGGTTGTGTCATTCACTACATAAAAATCATAAATGCTCTGCTGGCTTTCAAGAGACTTCTCCAAATCCTCTTTCTTTCCCAACAATTCAGCACCTAATCCCATCATAGACAAAATTTCTTCATCCGTTGCAGCCTGCCAGTCTTCCGGCAATGTGTATGAAAGCCCTAAAAAGGTATTGGTATATACATTATTTTCCCAAGACCCTCTTACTTGTAACACTGTTTCCTTTTCCGGCGTTGCGGTAGGGGTCTCTGTCGGCACTTCTGTCGGCGTAGCAGTAGACTTTTCCTCGTCATCCGTGTCTATTCTATCAGCAACGCACCCTCCACAGGAAACAACTAATACAATTGCCATAATGAAAGCAAACAATTTCAATGTCTTTGATTTCATATTCTTCCCCTCCATGACATTTTTCAAAATCATACTACAAAATTTTTAAAATTACAATAAGACTTCCCGGTTGGTACCGTAAAAAACGTCTTGCTTCCCGCTAATCATTCGACAAAAATCCTCAAACCATCCCCAATCATTATTCCCGTCAAATTCATAACTGTGGCCCCAAATATAGAAGATTTGCGGTGTATCCGGCTTCATAACCAAAAATTCTTCAGCAAGGCGAAGCATGGCATCCTTTTCCAGATGGTGCACCGTAGGATGAAATTGATAATAATTTTTTTGCAATGCAAAACTATGGGTGGAAGTAATGGTTCTGGCATACTGTACTTTTGTGTACTGCTGTAAAATTTGGGTCACCTGTTCGTTGTTATTGATTCCACCACATGGGTAAGCCATACCCACTATGG
>CAYMRI010000066.1:0-10676 GCA_964392835.1 uncultured Eubacteriales bacterium | reverse complement strand
TACATTTGTAAGATAGCACCCTCTGTGGGCGGTAAATTAGTACATACCACCTTTTTTGGGCGGTAAATTGTGAGATACGATACGAACCGCCCGACAGCCGCCCGAACACCGCCCAGCCGCCCGACAGCGACCCGAACACCGCTCACAAAAAAGCACTATTTTTCCAGCGCAGAATATGCTAAAATAACAAATAGAATCTTATTGGAGGTTACATAACGTATGGGAAAATATTTTGGAACAGACGGCTTCCGTGGGGAAGCAAACAAAGGACTGACAGTAGAACACGCATATAAAATTGGTCGGTTTATCGGCTGGTACTACAAACAACAAAAGGGTGAAAAATGCAAAGTGGCTATTGGGAAAGATACCAGACGGTCCAGCTATATGTTTGAATACTCCTTGGTAGCGGGGCTGACCGCATCGGGTGCAGATGTATACTTGCTTCATGTAACCACCACGCCGTCGGTTTCCTATGTGGTTCGGACAGAAGAGGATTTTTCCTGCGGCATTATGATTTCTGCAAGCCATAATCCGTACTACGACAACGGCATTAAGCTACTCAACGGCAACGGCGAGAAGATGGCAGAAGAGATTCTCTTAGAAATTGAAAAATATTTAGACGGCGAGATTCCGGAAATTCCCTTTGCCCAAAGAGATGAGATTGGTCGGACCATTGACTATGTAGCAGGCAGAAACCGTTATGTGGGCTATCTGATTTCTCTGGCGGTTTGCTCCTATAAAGGCATGAAGGTGGGGCTGGACTGCGCCAACGGCAGCGCATGGATGATTGCGAAAAATATTTTTGATGCTCTGGGGGCAAAGACCTATGTCATCAACAATACCCCGGACGGCACCAACATTAACACCAACTGCGGCTCTACCCATATTGAAGGCTTAAAGAAGTTGGTAAAAGAAAACGGCTTGGATGTGGGGTTTGCCTATGACGGCGATGCGGACAGATGTCTGGCTGTGGACGAAAATGGAGAACTGGTAGACGGGGACGCCATTTTGTATATTTACGGGAAATATATGAAAGAGCGTGGTAAATTGGCAAACAATACAGTAGTAACCACGGTAATGAGCAACTTCGGACTGTATAAAGCCTTTGATGAACTGGGCATCCACTATGAAAAAACCGCCGTGGGCGATAAATATGTGTATGAAAACATGATGCACAATGGACACAGAATCGGCGGCGAACAGTCCGGACATATTATTTTCAGCAAATATGCTTCCACAGGGGACGGTATTTTGACCTCTATTAAATTAATGGAAGTGATGATGGAACGCAAAACTTCTCTGGCAAAATTAAAAGAAGGCTTTACCGTATATCCCCAGGTTTTGAAAAACGTGCGAGTGACCGATAAAAATACCGCCCTCAACAATGAAGGCGTGAAGGCGGCGATAAAAGAGGTGGAAACCGCACTGGGAACAGAGGGCAGAATTCTGGTGCGGCCCAGCGGTACCGAACCGGTCATTCGTGTGATGGTAGAGGCTTCCTCCAAGGAATTTTGCGAAACCTATGTAAATCAGGTGATTGTGGCTATGGAGCAAAACGGTCTGCTGCAATAAAGCTGCAATAAAGTTTAATATGCGGCATCAAAATGTTCCAAAAATGTATTGAGCGGTTCCTTCTCAGCAAGGACATCGCTCATTTTTTCTAAGCAGCTGCGCTCACACCAACTGCGGCGGGAATTGTAGTATTGATTGACAATGCGCCAAAGTTTTTGAGGAAACCGCAGCAAGATGCGCAACACATCCAGCTCCTCTGGACAAAGGGAACAGACGGAACGGTAGTGGTCCAGCAAGTATTTGGCGTCCGGCAAAGACCAGCCGGTCCGGCGCATTTTTCTCCGGATAAAATTGGCCAAATCATACTCTTTCAACTCAATGCAACAATTTTCAAGGCCGGTTAAATAGGTGCTTTTCCCTGCAAGAATCACGTTATGGGCAGTAAAGTCGTGATGGCAAAGACTCTGCTCAGCACGGGTACGGGCAACCAACGCCTCGTATTGGGACGCCTGCAACGCCTCCAAGGTACGCTCACCTTCTTCTATAAAATACCCTGCACATTTGGCGTAGGCATAATCAAACATACTTTTACCCTTTACCGCCATTTTCTTGAATTTTTTTAGCTCGTTAATTCGGTGGGCAAATTGCAGAGGCAAATTTCCCAGCTCCCGGGTAGCAAAAGGATAGGCGTCCAAATCGTAATGTGCGCCTCTGGATGCCAGGTGCATGCTTGCCAAAACAATGGCAGATTTTGCCAGTTCCACCGGGTTTTCAAAAGAAGCTTCCTGCCCTTGGATTTTTACCGAAAGGGTATAGGGCTCCTCATTGATCAAGACATAAGGAAGCCCCTCCTTGGTAAGCACATATTCATCGGTGTAGGGGAATCCGTTTTTCTTTAGATGCTCTTTGACATCGTGCTGAAATCGGACTCTCTCACAAGACCCTTCCGCTTTTTTTAAGTGGAGGGTCAAGGTGTCTTTTATGATTAAAAAACCGTCCCGGTAAGGAACCGGTTCACTAAAAGGAAACGCATAATAGGGTTCTACCTGTCTCATTACTTCTTCCGTCATACTGAAAACCGCCTTTGCTATTTTTTCGCTACGGTCAAATATATGAGAAAGGGGGAGGGGTTATGCGTAGTAGGCAATCTTATAAAAATTGGGATAGGATGCCATGACCTGATCCAGCGTGGTGCGACTGTTGGAGCCGGGGTCCCGGATGGTAAAGCCGGAAGCGGTTAATGTGTTGCCGCCGGTATAACCATTGACCACAACCCAGTGCTGACCGCCGGATGCATTTTTAAATCCAATTAATACAGGAATCCCTGTACGGTAGAGTAAATTATATAAAGTGGAAAGATAGGAGGAAGCAGTGGAAAATGCATAATAGGAAGGCCAGTACAAAGTACCGTTGGCATCATATGCCAAAGAGTAAGACATGGTGTGGGGATACACGGTATAGCCGCCTACATACGTCTGCACAATGGCGATGCAACAGGTGAGGCAACCTGCGGTAGCAATGGTCTTGCTGGAGGTGCCCAACTTGATAGAAGCCCATCGGGAATCCGTTTGCTTGTAGTTAGCACAAGTTAAGGAAATGGCGGGATAGGTTACAGAAGAGGACCCGGAGGAATACGCTTTTATATAGGAAGCGGAGCAATATCCTACTTTTGTAGCATTATACAAAACCCAATACCATTTGCCGTTGCCGGCAGTTCCCATGACAATCAAAGGGGTTTTTGCCTCAAGTTGTGTTACAACATCATAACCGGTTCCTGCACCGGACCGCACATTGAGGCGGGTGGACACATTGGCATAAGCAGCATAAGCGCCGGTTACCTGGGTAATATAAGTGGCAGAACAATATCCCGTTTTTCCTGTGGCATACTCCACCTTCCACCAGTTCCCGGTTTTGGAAAGCAAAGTGACATAACTACCTTTGGCCAAAGAAGCCACTTTTGTAGCGGTGGCGGAGGCAGAGGCTCTCACATTTAAAGAACCGGAAGTTACCGTTACGCGCCCGGCTTTGGAAGTAGAGGTAATGGAAGAGGAAGCGGCAGATACAGTACGGTCCTCTGTCTGCAACAAGAAGCAGGAAGCGGTAATTGCAAATACCAGTATAAAACAAATGATTCTTTTTAAAGGTTTCATATCTTCTATATCCTTTCATGGTGAACAATTTCAAAACTTTGGCAGTAGTATTGGGTGATTTTTTGAAAAATATGTATTGTATCTAGGCACAGAATGCGATAAAATAAACATTAGCTATAGTCGAGAGGAGAAGGGCAAACATGATAGCACTTGGAAACGATCATGCAGCAGTAAACCTAAAAGAAGAAGTCAAAAAAGTTTTAGACCAAAGAGGCATTGCATATAAAGATTTTGGCGTTGGTGCAGGCGAAAAGGCAGATTATCCTGTGATTGCAGAGGCGGTTTGCCAGGCGGTGGTAGACGGCAATTGTGACAGAGCCATTTTGTGCTGTGGCACCGGCGTGGGCATGTCTATGGTAGCCAATAAAGTGAAGGGAATCAGAGCATGTGTATGTTCTGATGTTTTTTCTGCTAAGATGACAGTGGCCCACAACGACTGCAATGTACTTTGCATGGGAGAGCGTGTGGTTGGTGTCGGCTTGATGACAGAAATTGTCAATGCTTGGCTGGACGCAGAGTTTGAAGGCGGCAGACATGCAAACCGTGTGAACTTAATTAAGGAAATAGAAGAAAAAAGATTTAAATAAACCATAGGAGTATCAAATCATGGATGCTAACAAAGTAAAAGAATTAAAATTGACAGCGGCAAAGATGCGGAAACTCATTATAGAAGGAGTTTTTAATGCGAAATCCGGACATCCGGGCGGCTCTCTTTCTGCTACGGACATTTTGGCCAATTTGTATTTTAATGTTATGCATGTAAATCCTGCTGACCCTAAGTGGGCAGACAGAGACCGTTTTGTGTTGTCCAAAGGACACGGTGCACCCGCCTTGTATGCGGCACTGGCATTAAAAGGATTTTTCCCTACAGAAGAAATCAAAATGTTGCGGAAAGCCGAAAGCCATTTGGAAGGGCACCCCAATATGAACTGGATTCCCGGTGTAGATATGTCCACCGGTTCTTTGGGACAGGGATTGTCTGCTGCAGTGGGTATGGAACTGGCACGGAAACTGGATGGCAAAGAGTATTATGTATATTCCATTTTAGGGGACGGCGAAATTCAGGAAGGTCAGATTTGGGAAGCGGCTATGGCGGCAGCGCATTATAAGGCAAATCATTTAATCGCATTTTTAGACCATAACGGACTGCAGATAGATGGTGCTATTACCGATGTTATGTCACCGGAACCGGTAACCGATAAGTTCCGGGCATTTGGTTGGTTTGTACAGGTGGTAGACGGTCATGACATGGAAGCCTTGGAAGTAGCTGTGGAAGCGGCAAAGGCACAAGGTGCCGGAGAAGACGGAAAACCATCCATGATTGTTTGCGAAACCGTAAAGGGTAAGGGCGTTTCCTTTATGGAAAACAAGGCTTCTTGGCATGGTGTTGCACCGAAAGAAGAGGAAAAGCTACAAGCAGATGCAGAATTAGATGCAGTCATCAAAGAATTGGAGGGTTGCTAATCATGGGAAAGAAATTATCTACCAGACAAGCATACGGCGCAACATTAGCAGAAATCGGCGGAGACCCGCGAGTTGTGGTATTGGATGCGGACTTATCAAAATCTACCAATACAGAGACTTTCCGTAAGGTATATCCGGAACGTCATTTTAATATGGGTATTGCAGAAGGCAATATGATGAGTGTGGCTGCCGGTTTGGCGACCACAGGCAAGGTAGTATTTGCCAGCTCCTTTGCTATGTTTGCTTCCGCACGTGCGGCAGAGCAAATCCGCAACTCCATTGCATATCCCAAATTGAATGTAAAAGTTTGCGCATCTCACGCAGGTATTACGGTTGGCGAAGACGGCGCATCTCACCAGTGTATTGAGGATATTGCCATTATGCGTGCTATCCCTAACATGGTAATTATGAATCCTTGTGATGATGACAGCACACAGGCAGCCATTAAGGCAGCTTATGCATATGATGGTCCTTGCTATGTGCGTTTGGGTCGTTTGGCAGTAGAGCCGGTTTATGATGAAACCTTACAGTTTGAAGTGGGTAAGGGCATCCAGATCAGAGACGGTAAGGATGTTGCCATTATTGCTACCGGTCTGATGGTGCAGGAAGCTTTGAAGGCGGCTGATTTGTTGGCGGAAGAGGGCATTTCCGCTCGTGTTATCGACATGCACACCATTAAGCCTATTGATAAGGACATTATCGTAAAGGCTGCCAAAGAAATCGGTGTGATTGTAACTTGTGAAGAGCACAATATCATCGGCGGATTGGGTTCTGCTGTTGCAGAAGTCGTTGCAGAAGAATCCCCCTGCAAGGTAAAACGTATCGGCGTGAAGGACAAATTCGGAAAGTCCGGTACACCGGCTGCTTTGATGAAGATGTATGAAATGACTGCGGAAGACATTGTAAAGGTAGTTAAGGAAGCAATATAAAAATATGAGATAAAGGTGGGTTGCCCATGCACAACTTGACCATTTTACGCAAGCGCTACATTCCTTTAGAGGAAGTAGACATCTCCTTGGACAGGGTTCTGATAGACAATGAACAGCTATTAGTAACCAAATGGATCCCGATTAAACCAAGGGGGGATTTTGCATGGGGGATTTCCTATGTCAATTTTCAGGAGCCGTATAAGATAAGCCGTTTTTATGACCATAAAGACGGCTTTCTTTATTGGTATTGCGATATTATTCAGACAGAGCGCTGGGTGGATGCCCAGACGGGACAGCGTTTTTGCCGCCTGACAGATTTGCTGGTAGATGTGGTGATGTATCCGGACGGGCGTATTGAAGTAAAGGATGAGGAAGAACTGGATGAAGCCATAGCGGCAGGGCTGATTACGCCGGAGCAAAAGGCACTGGCTTTACAGGCCAAGGACCGGTTGGTGGCCCGGATGGAGGCGGGCGCATTTCCGCCAAAGGATTTTTTCTATTGGGAGTATGAAAAGGGGCATGTGGATTTACATACCCACTCCACTTATTCGGATGGTACGTTGACGCCCCGGGAGTTGGTGCAACAGGCGGCGGAAAAAGGGCTTGTGGCAGTTGCTTTGACCGACCATGACAGCATTGACGGCATTGCCGAGGCTATGGCGGCCGGACAGGAATTTGGAATAGAAGTGATTCCCGGCGTAGAATTCAGTGTAGGTTCTGTGCATTTGCTGGCTTATTTTCCCCATGGGGGGATTGAGAGGCTTTCCCATGTGTTTGAACTGTATTTGCAGAATCGGCGTGCTCGTGCGTTGAAGATGGTAGACGCTTTGACTGCCCTTGGCATGCCGTTAACTTATGATGAAGTGGTGGAAGAGGCCGGTGGCGAGCGGTTTTTGGGGCGTGTGCATTTTGCGCGGGTGCTGTTGAAAAAAGGCTATGTGTCTTCCATCAAGCAGGCATTCCACGACTGGATTGCAGACGGCAAGCCGGGGTATGTGCGAAAGCAGGGGCTGTCCTTGGAACAGCTCATTGGAAAAATTAACGCTTGCGGAGGGGTTCCGGTGCTTGCTCACCCTTGTCAGCTTTCTATGAGTTGGGAAAGGAAGGCTCGATTTGTGGAACAGTTGGTGGGATATGGGTTAAAAGGTGTGGAGACCTATTATTCGGAACACAGCAAGGCGGATATTCGTGAGGCTTTGCGTTGGGCCCGCCGGTGGGATCTGGCGGTAACCGGCGGTAGCGATTTCCACGGCTCCAACAAGCCGGATATTGCCTTGGGCAAGGGT
This sequence comes from uncultured Eubacteriales bacterium, assembly GCA_964392835.1. Taxonomy (GTDB): domain Bacteria; phylum Bacillota; class Clostridia; order UBA1212; family CASDQQ01; genus CAYMRI01. The sequence goes on along the minus strand of CAYMRI010000066.1, from coordinate 3,335 downwards.
CGCGGCAATTTGACCGTGCCGTACGAGTGTGTGGTGGATTTGCGGCGAGCGGCTTCACAGACATAAAGGGGTGTACTGCATTTTCATGTTTTTTTGTAAAAATGCAGTACAAAACAGGCAATTTGTACTGCATTTGATGTTTTTTTGAAGGAAATGCAGTACAAACAGAGGACAGGAGTCATTTGCACGGAGGGGGATTCGTATGTGGGAAGATATTTCAAAAGAGAAAAGAGAGCAAGAGATAGCAACCTATAAGGAAAAACGGAAGCGACAGTACATAGTTGGCAAATGGATTTTTATTGCTACCATCGCAGAGCAGGTTGTTTTATTTTTGCTGTACTTGGTAGTGTTTCAAGTTTGGGAAGATTTATCTTTGAAAAATATATTAACAGGCATCCTCTTTCTTGCATATGTTCCCATTGCGCTTTTGGGAAATCATTTTCGGTATGAAGAATGGTATAGACAAAATTTGTCCAACAGAACTTTCCTTGGCATTTTATGGAGCGTAAAAGTAGTTATTTGCTTGCTTATGTTGATGGGTGGCTGGTCCGGTTTGGAAAACCCGCAGGTTATTTTTTTGATTACCAGCATCCTGTTGGATGTGATTGTTGCTATCCTTTACTTTAAAAGCCAGGCACTGAAGACCTATTTTTATGAAAGGTTTGAGGATTTTTGAGGGGAGCCGTTCTGTGCAGAAATATATGGATGTGAAAAATGAGGACTGTTAAAAAATATTTTCTAAGTAGTTTTTTAAAATGGAATTGTATATTTCATATACTTGTAGTATAATTAAATAGCAACCGTTGCAGGGTGGTTGGCCTCACTTCATACAAAAGATGAAGGGAGGTGGTGCGAATGTACATAACATTAAGTGAATTGCTTTCCTTTGTGATTATGCTAATCGCATTGCTTACCTATATAGACAATAGGAATCATAAGCAAAAAAAATAAAGCCTACCCTGTTTGGCGCCAGAGTAGGCGGCTCTCGTTGAGAGCAAAAACCTAAAACCTGAGGTCAACCACTTTGTGGGCGGTTGTTTCCTTGTTTGTATTGTATCGTATTTTGTTATGATTGGCAATACCATTTCCTGCATTTTACACGGTAAAAATTTTGTGCTACAATAGCAAAGCGACACTTGGAGAAGGGAGGTCTTGTGCGTGGCAAGCATTCATGACAAGAAGGTTGTGGCCCAAAACAGACGGGCACGACATGAATATTTTATAGAAGAAACATATGAGTGCGGCATTGCGCTGGCGGGCACGGAAGTAAAGTCCATCCGGTTGGGGAAAGCCAATTTGGCGGACAGTTACGCCATGATCCGAAACGGCGAAGTTTTCTTGTGCAACATGCATGTGACGCCTTACGAAGAGGGGAACGTTTTTAACAAAGACCCGTTGCGAGACCGGAAGCTTCTGCTGCACAAGCGGGAAATTATGAAACTGCTTGGTTATGTGCAGCAAAAAGGATTGTCGCTGGTGCCGTTGCAGATATATTTTTCCGGCAACAAGCTGAAAGTGGAACTGGCTGTGGCGCGAGGTAAAAAGCTTTACGACAAGCGGGAATCCAAAGCAGAAGCGGACGCAAAACGGGAAATGGACCGCCGCATAAAAGAACGCATGGCGGAGTAAACTATTTTTATATGGGGGTGCACAGGTTTCGACGGGGTCGTTGAGGCTTGGGCTGCGTGTAGAGGGACTCGTTGGCCTCTTTAAAAAACGAGATTAAATATAAACGCTAATAGAACAGAATTAGCTGCTGCCTAAGGGCAGCATGTCGGCCTTAGGTTCCTGCGCCTGAGCAACCGGCATCGACAAGACAGGCCTGCGGACGTATGGTTAACGTCCGGAACGGATTGCCCTAAGCTTTGCGGGTAAATCGGCATTATGAAGCTACCTGACCTTTTTATCCTGTCTGTGGGAGAACCAGGTCGGGGAATTTCCAAAACATAGACTACGCACGTAGAGGTCCTTGAGGACATGGCTTCGGACAGGAGTTCGATTCTCCTCACCTCCACCAAATTTTTGAAAAACGCTGACCGAGATGGTCGGCGTTTTTTGCTGCTTGCGGGCGGCTTATGAGCGGCTATCGGGCGGTTCAAACTGTATCTCACGTTTTACCGCCCGCCTGTGTGTGGTATCTCGCTCCAAACCGACCGCCAGCATACGCTATGTCGCTGAATCTCGCCAAACGCACTTGTTTTTTCAAAACAGAAACCGTATTTTTCAAAGATACAACCCTCTTCGGGCGGTATCTGCTGAGATGACGTACTTAGCCGGTCGGTAAAACGTGAGATACAATCTGAACTGACCGCACGGCTCTCCACACCGCCTGCAAAGCTCTCCACACCGCCTGCAAAGCTCTCCACTCCGCCTGCAAACAGTTGTTGTTCCGCCCATCGTTCTGTGATATAATTTCGTTGTCATTCCGAAAAAACATGATAAAACACATAGAACAGGATGTGATACTATGAAAATCAACACCCGCAATATGCCTTATGAAGAGGTTCTGAAACTTCCAAGACTCCAAGCACGAAAGCCAAGAAAACCCAGCCGCTTGTTGGCTACCGTTGTCCGACTTGCATCTTTGCCCACGCTGTGGAAAACAAATTTTTCCTATACCACGGAGAGAATGGAACTGGTAGGGGACAAGCCCTGCCTGATTTTGATGAACCATTCCAGCTTTACAGACATGAAGCTGGCCTATGCTATTTTTTATCCCAAACGGTTTGGTATTGTCACTTCTGTGGATGCCATGACGGGGATTTTGGGAAAGCTGATGCGGCTTTTAGGCTGTACGCCTACCCATAAATATATTGCGGATTTTTCTCTGATTAAAAATATCAATTATATGCTTAAAACAAACAAAACCAGTGTGCTCATGTACCCGGAAGCAGGATATTCTTTTGATGGCCGTGCCACCACCTTGCCACGAAGAATGGGCGTTTTGTTAAAGAGATTGGGGGTTCCTGTGGTGACGGTGATTACCCAGGGCGCATTTGCAAGGGATCCACTGTATAATATGTTGCAAATAAGAGATGTAAAAGTTAGTGCACATGTGAAATGTATTGCCTCTGCAGAGGAAGTGAAAGAATTAACCTCGGAAGAACTGGAAGAAGGCAGTTATTTACTGGACGCTGCAGTGGAGATTGCAGTACAGGTAAATTTGGATGGCGTCTGTATGATTGGCTCCGGCCAGCTGACCCATGATGCAAATGGGTTCCGTTTAACCGGTGCCGATGGCCAATTGGAGTATCAACAATCTGCCGTGGCCTCCCACACCCTGTATTCCGACTATTACTGGTATGAAATTGGCGATGTGGTGGGGATCGGTGACA
>CAYMRI010000065.1:0-10952 GCA_964392835.1 uncultured Eubacteriales bacterium | reverse complement strand
GGACGATTTGGCATCCGGACAAAGTACCTTTATGGTGGAAATGAGCGAAGTATCTCATATTTTGAAAAATGCCACCAACAGAAGTTTGTTGATTTTGGACGAAATCGGTCGAGGTACCAGTACCTTTGACGGCCTTTCCATTGCCTGGGCGGTGGTGGAACATGTAAGTAATGCACAGCTTTTGGGAGCAAGAACCATGTTTGCAACCCACTATCATGAGTTGACAGAATTGGAAGGCAAGCTGGAAGGGGTTAAAAACTACTGCGTGGATGTCAAGAAGAAAGGCGAGGATATTATTTTTCTTAGAAAAATCATCCGTGGCGGCGCAGACGGCAGTTATGGTGTACAGGTAGCTCGTTTGGCAGGATTGCCACAATCTGTGTTGGACAGAGCGGCAGATATTTTAAAACAATTGGAAAACTCAGATTTGGCAAAAAAAGAAGCCAGAATTTTAAAGGCAAAAAAACAAGCAGAAGGACAGTTGGATATTCTGTCTTATGTAAGCAATACGGTAATGCAGGACGAAATTTTGGAAGAATTGCGCAATTTGGATATGCAGACCGTAACCCCCATTGAGGCATTGAATAAATTATATGAACTTTCTCAAAAAGCAAAGAAAAGGTGAAGAAAATGGGCAACATTGTTGTATTGGATGAATTAACCGTCAATAAGATTGCGGCCGGTGAAGTGGTAGAACGGCCGGCATCGGTTATTAAAGAAATGGTGGAAAACTCCATTGACGCCGGGGCAACCCAAATTTCTGTGGAAATCCGCCGGGGCGGCATTACCTATATCCGCATTTCCGATAACGGCAGTGGCATTGCACCTGACGATATCCTCTTGGCATTTGAAAAACATGCCACCAGCAAAATTACCTGTGGGGAAGATTTAAACAGCATTCAAACATTGGGCTTCCGGGGAGAAGCCTTATCCAGTATTTCTGCGGTTGCCAAAGTGGAAGTGACCACCAGAGTAAAAGGTGCTCCTTCCGGGGTAAAAGTCGCCATTCATGGTGGAACTTTGGTGGAAAACACCACCTGCGGTTGCCCGGAAGGCACTACCTTTGTGGTGCGAGAACTATTTTTCAACACCCCGGCCAGATATAAATTCTTGAAAAAAGATGTAACGGAAGCAAGTCATGTCATTGACTGTGTGGAACGGATTGCTTTAGCGCATCCGGAGATTGCTTTTCGACTGATTAATAATGGCTCGGAGGTTTTGCGTACCCGTGGAGACGGCAGCTTGAAAAATGCCATTTACAGCATTTACGGAAAAGATGTTGCAGCACAGGTGAAAGAAGTATTTTTTGAAGATAAAGGTGTAACCATAAAAGGCTATGTAGGGGGCATTGGAACCGCTACTGCCAGCCGCGGCAGACAGTCTTTGTTTATTAATGGTCGTTATGTGAAAAGTAAATTGATTAATGCGGCTATCGATGAGGCATACAGCACCTTAATGATGCGGGGGAAATATCCGTTTTTGGTGTTGGACATTCAATTATTGCCCACTTATGTGGATGTGAATGTGCATCCTACCAAAATGGAAGTACGTTTTTCAGAAGACGGCAATGTGTACCGCTGGGTGTACAATGCCATCCAATCTGCGTTGTTCAAAAAGGAAATGCCGGAAACCGCGGAAGAACCGGAAGTGGTGCAGCAAGTGGAACAACCCAAACCGAAGATGCATATAGAACATGCCAATATTACACGGCCTGTTGCAACGCCGACGCCAGAACCAACTCCAACGCCGGTAGCACCTGCAAAAACCAAACTGTACACCACCCCCTTTGACTGGAAAAGCAAGTTGGAAGTGCGGGAAGAAAGGGCAGAGTACAAGGAAGCGGTACAGACCCTTCCCATTGCAGAACCCGTTATAGAACCTGTTGCAGAAGAAGTGAAAGCGCCAAAAACAGAAAAAGTAGTTGCTGTGCCGGTGGAAGATTTTTCCACAGAATATAAAATACTGAAAGAGGCCCGATATATTGGGCAAATCTTTGAAACCTTTTTGATTTTGCAATATGGGGAGCAGATGATTTTGCTGGACCAGCATGCGGCCCATGAGAGAGTGTTATATGAAAAAATTAAAGCGGAATATGAAAGTGCAGAAGTGGCATCCCAGCAACTGCTGACACCGGTGGTGGTGGAGTTGAGCAAAAGCGAGTATCAGACCTATGAAGGATGCAAAGATTATTTTTCACAGGTGGGATTTGGCATCGAACCTTTTGGGGAAGACTGTATCGTCATCAGAGAAACCCCTACCTTTGTGGAGATTGCCCATGCCAAAGAAGTGGTGCTGAGCATTTTGCAAACCGGTCTGGAGGAAGGGAAAAATGCAGGGAAGATTACACTGGATGCAGAAGCGATGCATCAAAAGGCATGCAAAGCCGCGGTAAAGGCCAACCATGCCTTAAATCCCATGGAAGTGAGAACATTGCTGGACAGCATGATGGCGTTAAAAAATCCTTTTACCTGTCCCCATGGCAGACCCATTACCATACAAATGAGCAAAGGGGAATTGGAACGGAAGTTCAAGCGGATATTATGAAAAAAGTAATTGTAGTGGCAGGACCCACTGCCTCCGGAAAAACATCCCTTGCCATTGCATTGGCGAAGGCACTGGACGGCGAAGTGGTTTCTGCAGATTCCATGCAAATTTACAAGCATATGAATATCGGAACGGCAAAACCTACAGCAGAGGAAATGGAAGGCATTCCCCATCATCTGCTGGATTTTGTGTCGCCGCTTGATGCCTTTGATGTGGTGCAGTATCAAAAAATGGCGTTAGACTGCATTGCGGATATTCTGGCACGGGGCAAGCAGCCTATTGTCTGTGGCGGCACCGGATTATATATCAATTCTTTGATTTACAATTTGTCTTACGGGGAGGGAGATGCAGACCCCATCTTTCGTGAAAAATTGGCGGAAGAGGCAAAGCTCCATGGCAACCAGTATTTACATGACCGTTTGCAGGCGGTTGACCCCAAAGCGGCAGCTACGATTCATCCAAACAATGTAAAACGGGTTATTCGAGCGCTGGAAGTGTATGAAACCACGGGAACACTTTTTTCGGAACAAGTGGAAGCATCTCGACAAAATCCCGCACCGTATGATTATGTCTGCTTGGGATTGGATTTGCCGCGGGACTATTTATATGCCCGCATTGATAAACGGGTGGATATGATGCTGGAAGCAGGACTTTTGGAAGAAACCCGATATTTGCGGGAGAATGGTCTGCTGGAAGGGCCTACAGCATCCATGGGCATTTGCTATAAGGAACTGTTGCCTTATCTGCGAGGAGATGCTTCTTTAGAGACTTGCGCGGAAAAATTAAAGCAAGGCACTCGTAACTATGCTAAGCGGCAAATGACCTGGTTTCGGAGAATTCCTACCATGCACTGGATTTCGGTAAAACCGGAGAGTACCAAAGCGGAAATTACGGCACAGGCCCTTGCTGTTATAAATTCATGAAGCAGTCAAACTGCATTCAAACACTTATCATATTTTTTGGTTACACTAATACCATGAAAATTACCGGAGGTGTATCCTTATGTATGATGAAAACAACCCAAATAACGAAAATCAGGTGAATTCCTATTCCTGGAATAATGATATAAATAGTGGCGCTTCCAATCCGCAACCGGACCAACCGTCATCTTCAAAATCTACTTCTAAAAAAACACAATGGAGAAGCGTTGTCATTTCTTGTGTGGTTTGTACGGTGTTGTGTTTTGGTGCAGGCTATGTAGGGGGCTTGTTGGGAAAGGGACCATCTCAATATAAATCGAACAGCGGAGTGGTTTCAACGGAATCTCCGGATGCCACCGTGGATGACAATACGCAAACACCAGCGACCACAGAAAACAATGGAGCTGTCTCTTTAGAGCAGAACGAAAGTGTGGGGATTAGTCAGATTATGGGAAGTGAGGGGTATACCTTTGCTCAAGTGGCAGAAATGACAGCAAAGTCCGTTGTGGAAATTACCACGGAAACCGTAGTGACCGGGAGCTATTTCGGTCAGTATGTTTCCTCCGGTGCCGGCAGCGGTGTGGTTATTACGCAGGATGGCTACATTATTACCAACCATCATGTCATTGAAGATGCCAGTACCATTACGGTAAAATTAAAAAATGATGATACAGAATATGAAGCAAAACTAATCGGTTCTGACAGCCAGACGGATATTGCAGTCATTAAAATTGAAGCTACCGGTTTAAAGGCGGCAAGTTTGGGAAATTCCGAACAATTGGTGGTGGGAGAATCGGTTATTGCAGTTGGAAATCCTTTGGGTTCTCTGGGAGGTACTGTGACCAACGGTATTATCAGCGCTTTGGACAGAGAAATTGAAATTGACGGGCAGGTCATGACTTTACTGCAAACCAATGCAGCCATTAATCCCGGTAATTCCGGCGGTGGCTTGTTTAACGGAAATGGATTGCTTATCGGTATTGTCAATGCCAAATCCTCAGGTACGGATATTGAAGGATTGGGGTTTGCAGTTCCTATTAATACGGCCAAAGCGGTGGCAGAAGATTTAATCAACTACGGCTATGTAAAGGGCAGGGTTAGCATGGGTGTGACGCTGGTTGATATTACAGATGCCCAGACAGCCATGCAGTACAGAGTGCAGTATTTGGGATGTTATGTGCTGAGGGTGCAAGATGGGGGCAGCGGTGATGAAGCAGGGTTAAAAAGCGGCGATTGTATTTTAAGTATGGCAGGAACGTCTGTGTCTACTTCTGCAGATGTGAGCAAAATATTAAGCCAGTATACCATTGGGGATTCTGTGCCTATGGTGGTTTACAGAAATCGCCAGGAAGTTTCCATCACAATTACTTTGCAGGAAGAAACACCTTGAAGTATAATAAAGGCAAATAAGGAAAGGAGAAGTAGCGGATGTATAAAATTTTGATTGTAGATGATGAACCGAAAATCAGAGAATTGATAAAAAAATATGCAGACTTCGAGGGATATGAAACCTTTGAGGCGGAAAACGGTATGCAGGCGGTGGCGCTTTGCAAACAAAATGACTATGATATTATTATCATGGATGTGATGATGCCGGAATTGGATGGCTTTTCCGCCAGCAAAGAAATCCGCAAACATAAGGACATTCCGATTATTATCCTTTCTGCCAGAGGAGACGAGTACGATAGGCTCCACGGTTTTGAAATGGGCATTGATGATTATGTGGTAAAACCCTTTTCCGGCAAGGAATTGATGATGCGAGTCAATGCTATTATGCACAGAGTGTCCGGCCGCAATGGGGCAAGCAACAAGGATGTGGTCAAGATACAGGGAATGACTGTGGATTTTTCCGCCCGCATTGTATGGGTAGATGGTGAAAAAATAGATATGACGCCCAAAGAGTATGACCTTTTCTTTTATTTCGTGAAAAATAAAGGGCTGGCTCTTAGCCGTGAAAAACTGATTTCCGATGTTTGGGGATATGATTTTTTCGGAGACGACAGAACATTGGATACGCACATTAAATTGTTGCGGAAAAGCCTTGGCCCCTACAGCAAATGTATTGTGACACTAAGAGGAGTTGGCTATCGCTTTGAAGAATAAAGAAAAACGACCAATGAGCATAAAATGGAAATTGTTTCTTTTTTTAGCAGTATTTGTAGTGCTGATTATTGCCTTGCTTTGGATTTTACAGGTTGTTTTTCTGGATGATTTTTATAAAAATATTAAAGTCAATGAAATTAGACAAGCATCTCAGACCATTCGAGAACATCTTTCTGATGACGATGTGAGCACTTTGATTACATCTTCCTCAGAGGAACATGATATGTCTGTCATTGTGGCAAAAGAGGACGGAACCGTGCTGTATCAGGCAGCGGAGCGAAATGGCAGTATGCTGTTTCGGGTAACGGCGCAGCAGTTTTATGAATGGATGCACAAGGCAAAGGCAAATGATGGGGTATACACGGAGATTTTTCAAGGGTTTACCATTGATGCTTTTCCGGGGGAGGAACCTGGTATGGGAAATCTAAATCCCAATGCCAATTCCAATCGAAATAATGCTATTATGGTTGACAGATTATATGAACAACAAAGCATTTTGCATGCTTCCATTGCTACTTTAGCGGACAATACGGAAGTCGTAATTTTACTGAATTCTGATATTACGCCGGTGGATGCCACCGTACAGACGATTCGGACACAACTGATTCTGGTTACCGTTCTTTTACTTTTGGGCGCTCTGTTACTGGCACTTTTGATTTCCATTATGATTTCAAATCCTATCATGAAGATGAACGAAGCGTCAAAAGAGTTGGCGAAGGGAAATTATCAGATCACCTTTGCGGGAGATGGGTACAAAGAAATTCAGGAACTTTCTCATACTTTAAACTATGCAAAAGAGGAACTTGCACATTTGGATGATTATCGGCGGGATTTGATGGCAAATGTATCCCATGATTTAAGAACACCATTAACCTTGATTGTGGGGTATGCGGAAATGATGCGGGATTTGCCGGGGGAAAATAACGAGGAAAATGCGCAAACCATTATTGATGAGGCAAAACGGTTGACTGTTTTGGTAAATGATGTGTTGGAATTGTCGAAATTGGAAGCCAATACGCAAACGTTAAATCTGGAACAGTTTGATTTAACGGAAAGCATTCAAACGGTAGTAGACCGCATGGCAAAGATGACTTTGCTGCAGGGCTATGAGATTTCCTTTGTAGCAGACAGGCATGTGGAGGTAATTGCAGATTCATTAAAAATGTCCCAGGTGGTTTACAATCTGGTAGGGAATGCGATTACCCACACCGGTGAAAATCGCAAGGTGATTGTACGACAGGATGTGACAGGAAATACTGTACGTATTAGTGTAATGGATTTCGGGCAAGGTATCGCAAGAGAGAATTTGCCCAAAATTTGGGAACGATATTATAAAGTGGATAAAGAACACAAGCGAGCCCAGGTGGGCACCGGCCTTGGTCTTTCCATTGTAAAATCCATTTTTGATTTACACCATATGCCCTATGGTGTCATCAGCGAAGTGGGAAAAGGCAGCGCCTTCTGGTTTGAGTTGCCGATTTTATAATAAAAAAGCGTCTGTCATACAAAGCTTTGCATAACAGACGCCGCATCATTTTATGCGATTGAACTATACTGTCGGTACGCCTCGATAGGGTCGTTTGCCGGTAATCAATTCTTCTGCTACAGTAGCAATTTTTCTTAATTTTTTCAACTGTGCAGCTTCGTCGTCTCCGGTAACATATTCTTGATACATTTGCAACATATATTGCTCGCAAGCTTCTGCGTTGGGTGTTTCCTGATAGAGATAGTTATAAATCATCAATGCACCGGCATATCCGCCCAATGGATTTATATGTAAATAATCATCGTCAAAAATCAAATCAAATGTGCGGAAGTATTCCTGTACGCGCAATTCATAGATAATATCCAACCAGCCCACATAACCGGAACCGGAATAGGCAATCCGGGCATTGGTAATATCTGTTGGGGATTCATTGGAGGCAGGGAAAAGAATAATCTTTGTCTTAGTATCCTTTACTGCATCTAAGAAAGACTGCAAAGCGGCTGTGTCTGAGGAATAAACGCCGCACACAAATATGGCATCATAACTGCCGTTCTTAATTCCCGGGTTGTCTGTAATATGGTGTGCCAGGGAACTGATGGTGGCAAAACCTTCACTGACAGCTTCTACAGAGAGGGATTCGCCGCTGGCTTTGGCAATGCCTGACAAAATGGTTCCTACCTCGGAAGAATTTACAAAACTGTTCCCTAAAATTAAAACTTTGGCATCCTGCCCGGATAAATCGGGCGTTTTAATATCTGTCTTGTCCCTTAGTTCCAACTCAACCGGTGTATAAAATCTTGTGGGTTCCGGTTCGGGTGTTGGTGTACTGGTTGGTGATTCCTGCGTTGGATCCTGCGCGGGTTCCTGACATCCGGCAAAGAGCATGGTAACAACGAGACAAATGGAAAGAAGAATGCGTGTAAATTTGTTGCTTTTTTGAAACATAAAAAATCCCCCTCTGTATAGTAATTTGTACTGTTTTTATTATTTTATCATTAAATGCAAAAAAATGATAGTGTCAAGTTGTTGTGGAGTTTTTTGTTTCCTTTCATACCATTCATAATGCCTTTTGGTATTCCGTGCCGCTCCTTTGGCCGCTTCAATCCTCGACGCAAGAGATAACGGTCAAATGGTAAAGACACAACTGCAAGCGGAGTTGTCAACAAAAAAAATAAAAAAAGTATGTTGTTATATAGCAAATTATGGTATCATGTGAATAAATTATTTTTGTCGAACTAGAAATGTAAAAGGAGCTGCAATTATGAAATCAATTGAAGAGTTTAACAGCAAAATCAAACGTGTTATCATTTCGGAAAATGAAATCAAAGAGGCAATTCAAAAAGCGGGAAAACAAATCGACAGGTGGTATGACGGTCGCCCTATTTTATTGGTCAGCGTTTTAAAAGGGGCATTTGTATTTATGGCGGATTTATGTCGTGCTGTTACAGTGCCGTGTGAAATTGGTTTTATGTGTGCGAAAAGCTATTACAGCGGAACCACTTCTTCCGGCGTTGTAAACATCACAATGGATTTAGACCAGGATATCAGCCAATATCATGTGGTCATTGTGGAAGATATTATTGATACCGGTAGAACATTGAATGATATTATCTCTCTTCTGAAAACCCGCGACCCAATTTCCTTGCATGTTGTTACGTTGCTGGATAAGCCTTCCAGAAGAATCGTGGATTTAAAGGCAGATATTTCCTTGTTTACCATTCCGGATTATTTTGTAATTGGTTATGGACTGGACTGTGCCGAATATTACCGAAATCTTCCGTACATAGCAGAATACCACAACGGATAACCTTGTAAATCCGTTTTTCCTGTGCTAAAATTTCCTTTATATGATATGTAGGAGGGTTTTCGTATGAACATTGGAACCTATACGCCGGCAGAAGTAGAGCGTAAGTGGCAAAAAATCTGGGAAGAGAAGCATGTGTTTGAAGCGACAAATGATTACTCGAAACCAAAATTTTATGGTTTGATTGAATTCCCGTATCCGTCCGGTAATGGATTGCATGTAGGGCATCCCCGGTCTAATACGGCCATTGATATTATTGCAAGAAAGAGAAGATTGGAGGGATACAACGTATTGTATCCTATGGGTTGGGATGCCTTTGGTTTGCCCACGGAGAATTTTGCAATTAAAAACAAAATTCACCCGGCAATTGTAACCAAGAACAATGTGGACCGCTTCAGAGACCAGCTGAAATCCATTGGTTTTTCCTTTGACTGGTCCAGAGAAGTAAATACCACCGACCCCAACTATTATAAGTGGACCCAGTGGATTTTCTTACAGTTGTTTAAAGCAGGTTTGGCCTATAAGAGTGAAATGCCGATTAACTGGTGTACAAACTGTAAGGTTGGTTTGGCAAACGAAGAGGTTGTCAACGGCGTTTGTGAACGTTGCGGGGCGGAAGTGGTAAGAAAGGTAAAGAGCCAGTGGATGCTTCGCATTACCGATTATGCACAACAGTTGATTGATGGTTTGGACAGCGTTGACTTTATTGAAAAGGTAAAGACGCAACAGAAGAACTGGATTGGTCGTTCTGAAGGTGCGGAAGTGGATTTCCAATTGGCAGGCTTGGATGAAACATTAAGAGTTTATACCACAAGACCGGACACCTTATTTGGTGCAACTTATATGGTAGTTTCTCCGGAGCATCCTGTCATTGCAAAGTTGGCTGACAAGATTACTAACATGGATGAAATTGAAGCCTATAAGGAAGCTGCTGCCAGAAAGTCTGATTTTGAACGTACTGAACTTGCAAAAGAAAAGACCGGCGTAGAATTGAAAGGCATTAAGGCTATCAATCCGGTGGACGGCAGAGAAATTCCTGTTTGGACCTCCGACTATGTTTTAATTACTTATGGTACCGGTGCTATTATGGCGGTGCCTGCTCATGATGAACGTGACTATGAGTTTGCAAAGAAATTCGGCATTCCTATGATTGAAGTGGTAAAGGGAGGCAACATTGCAGAAGCTGCATTTACAGATATTCAAACAGGGGAAATGATTAACTCCGGTTTCTTAAACGGCTTAAGCGTGGCAGAAGCAAAGAAGACCATTATCGAGTGGCTTTCTGAAAAAGGTTGCGGTGTGAAGAAGGTAAACTACAAACTTCGTGACTGGGTATTCTCCAGACAACGTTATTGGGGGGAACCGATTCCGCTTGTATATTGTGAAACATGTGGTTGGGTGCCGGTAGATGAATCCGAGCTGCCAGTGACATTACCGGATATTGAAAATTATGTACAAACAGATAGCGGAGAATCTCCGTTGGTAAATGTACCGGAATGGGTAAATACTACATGTCCGCACTGTGGTGGCCCTGCAAAGAGGGAAACAGATACCATGCCGCAGTGGGCAGGTTCTTCCTGGTACTTCCTGCGGTATACCGATCCTCACAATGATAAGGAACTGGCTTCTGAAGAAGCATTGCGTTATTGGCTGCCGGTAGACTGGTACAACGGCGGTATGGAACATACTACATTGCACTTGCTCTATTCCAGATTCTGGCACAAGTTCTTATACAACATTGGTGCAGTACCTACCGCAGAACCCTATCAAAAGAGAACTTCTCACGGTATGATTTTGGGTGAGAATAATGAAAAAATGTCCAAGTCCAGAGGTAATGTAGTGAATCCGGATGACATTGTGGCAGAATTGGGTGCAGATGCATTCCGCGTATATGAAATGTTTATGGGTGCGTTTGACCAGCCGATTCCGTGGTCTACCCAAGGTGCTCGCGGTTGTAAGCGTTTCTTAGACAGAGTTTGGAAGTTGGCAGAGTTGCTCACGGAAGAAGAGGGTATCTCTGAAAAGCTTAAGGCAGAAGTGCATGGTACCATTAAAAAGGTAACAGAGGACTATGAAAAAATGAAGTTCAACACCG
>CAYMRI010000064.1:0-11089 GCA_964392835.1 uncultured Eubacteriales bacterium | reverse complement strand
GGTGATTGGTATTATATTGAGTCCGACTCTTTAAAGGGATACGTTTATAAGTCTTATATTAAAGTAACGGGAACTTCCACATCCGGTAGTACAACTTCCAGTTCGGAGGAAAATGGAAGTGCAAGTAATCCGAAAAAGGGAAATATTTTTAAATGTAATGTATCTTCTTTGCGGGTAAGAAAACAACCCAGCACCGATTCGGCAGTTGTGGCCGGACTGGTAAAAGGGAACCAGGTTACTTTTGTAGAAGTGGCAAGTGATAGCAATTGGTATAAGATTACGACTTCCAAAGGTGTTACAGGATATGTAGCAAAGGAGTATTTGACTTTTTATTCTGTAGGGAGTACTTCTTCCGGCAACTCGTCCAGTAGTTCCTCTGGCAGCTCATCCAGTAGCTCATCCAGCAGTTCCTCTTCGTCCTCCTCTTCTGCGGCAGACAAGATTGTAGCAACTGCGAAAAAATATCTGGGTGTAAAATATGTTTACGGTGGTTCTTCCCCTAGCGGCTTTGACTGTTCCGGTTTTACGCAGTATGTATTTAAACAATGCGGATATTCCATTAGCCGGACATCCAAGGCCCAAGGAAGCAATGGTACTGCAGTAAACAAGAGCGATTTGAAAGCAGGGGATTTGGTATTCTTCTCTTCTTCCAGAAGCTCAAGTACCATTGGACATGTTGGGATTTACATCGGTGGCGGACAATTCATTCATTCATCTACCAATGGTACCAACTGCGTGAAAATCAGCAGTATGTCTGATCCGTACTATGTAGATACTTATCTGCGAGCAAGAAGAATTTTGAAGTAAATCTAAATATTTTAAAGCCTCGTGTTTGTCACGAGGCTTTTTTAGATATTTCCAAGATTTAATCGCGTACCAGTGGCATTTCTGTCATGCGTAACTTGGCACAGCCATAGGGAATCAGTTCCATTTTCACCGGTTCGGAGATTGCTTTGTTAGATTCCGGGGTTTTATTTGCCACGGTGACAAAACCATCCGCATAGTCCCAAGAAACCTGACACATGGTGGTCTTTAACGTTACCCGGGGATTCTTGGAGGAAAAGGGGATCGCATCGCCTATCCTTTCACAAACAGTAAATTCTTTAGACGCAAAGCCATAATTCCAAGCACTTTTAGGAATTAGTTCATAGTCGCAATAGGGAAATTTCCGTACAACCCCATCTTTCTCATATTCTTTCCTTTTATATTCTGTCTCAATAGGCAGTGCAAACACCAGTGCACCATATTCCACAGTCTTTAAATTGTTGGGACGGCTTACCAGCTTTGGCGTTGCGCCCAATGCAACCACCAGTTCTTCCGTGCCGGTCCATTCTTTATTGATTGTAATGTGGGGCTTTTTGGCAACTTTTGTGCCATTTATGTCGACAGATTCTGCCCAGCCGGGAATTCTGATTTTTAAAGAGAACGTAACAGGTTTATCCGTTGTTACAATGTACTTACAAGTGTTCCGGAAAGGATATTCCGTTTCCATAGTAACGGAAATTTTTGCACCTCTTATGCTGGCTTCTACAGATGCCGGCAGCATCATGGTGCAGGTAATCCCTCCTCTGGATTTCAAAAATGTATGCAATGCAAGTTTTGGCCAGGTCTGATTCATATTTGCAGTACAACAGCCAAAGTTTGGCTCTAACCCAAATAGGTGTGATTCCTCACCATTGGTTCTGAACATGGAACGACCGGGGAAACGGATACAGGCAATCTGGTTTACCATTTGATCATATTGATGCGTCCACATGTCATCGCTGTTGGTAGCAGGCCATGCGTTAAATACTGTTTTTTCCAATCGGTCTATCCAAATTCGCTTTTTGGTAATGGCATACAATACCTCGCAGGAATAGGCAAGTTCTGCCACGGAGCAAAGCTCGGTGCCCTGGTTGTTGGCACGGCCGGAAAGACATTCATCCCCGGTAAAGGTACCCACTGCTGTGCCATTATATTGCTCTAAAATCTGCCACAATTCTTCTATGCGGTTTTCATTCACTCTGCCAAGGAGCTGACATGCTACCGCTTCATATTTTATCATCATACACAAGTTGACAATATGAGTTTGCTGAGTCCATTGATTCATGGGTACTTTCCACTGCTCTTTGTAGCCGGGGTAGTTGGCACCTTGGGCTTCAATGGCCCTGCCCAAATCTAAAATCCAGTCCTCTTTGTATTTTTCATATAAAAACTGCAAGGGAATGAAGGCCTCAAACCAGCGGAATTTACCCCAGGAAAACAGCTTAACGGTTCCGTTGTCCATCAGGCTCTTTAAACACTTCATCGCCTTGTATAGCCCTTTTTGGGCTCGCCGACTTTTGGTAAACTGGTAGTATAACGTTAGAACTTTTCCGATGAGGAAAAATGCCCATACATCATAACCGGCTCTTTCTTCTTCGGAACAAGGGCAAATCCAACCATCCGGTTGTTGTCTGTCTAAAATGCCGTTTACATAGGCATCTGCACGGGCAATCATGTCGGCATCCTGCAATAAGTAAGCAAGGGGAATAAAGCCGTCCAACCAATAGGGAACACGCTCCCAGCCTTCTTTATTGCCACCAATCCAGGCGCTGTCTTTTACATCCGGCCATATTTTATCCAAATTGCCGGATAACCCTTTTGCCTGTATTTCCAATTGTTGTCGTAACCAGCCTTGGGGTTTGATGCGACTGAAATCACAATAGTGGTACATACGGTTACCTCCATTTTCATCAATATATTAAAAATATCACATAAAAAATCTTGTATCAATTGAATTCATCACGAAAAACATTGCAAATATCACAAATATATTGCATAATGTAAAATGAGGTGTTTAAAATATGCAACATTTGATGCAGCAAAGCTTAAATATGGACAATTTGCCCCAATATATTATGTCTTCTTTTCGTTATTTTGAAAAAGGAGAACGGCATGTAACCCGTGTTTGGAGAGAAGATGTGCTGGTGATTGTGTTTGATGGCGTATTACGCTTTTATGAGGAAGGAATTCCTGTAGAGGTGTCCAAGGGACAGTATTACATACAGCAAAAGGGCCTTTTTCAAGAGGGTAAGGAAGAAAGTGATATGCCACAATATTATTATGTGCATTTTAATGGTTCTTTTGATAGTACCGGCAACCATTTGCTCCCTATTTGCGGAGAGGCAAATTTAAAAGAATTGTATCCTCTTTTTCAAAAATTAGAATTTTTGCAACGGACCGATGCAGGAAAATTGCAGTTGACCGGGGTTTTTTATCAGATTTTATCCGTTTTGAGTAAGGGGTTTTCTCGTAGTGAAGGACAAAAAGTGGTGGAGAAAGCAATTTCCTTTGTTTTGCGGGAACCGATGCAGCCATATTCACTTGACGACCTCGCCAAAGTGTGTGGTTACAGTAAAAATCATATTATTAATATTTTTAAGCAGGAAACCGGACAAACTCCTTGTGCCTATATCTCCGAAATAAAAATAAAGATGGCAAAGAATTTGTTAATAAACTCGCAATTGTCATTAGCACAAATCGGCGTCAGTTGTGGCTTTGGAAATTATATTAATTTTTACAAAGAATTTGTAAAACAGATGGGATGCCCGCCCAAAGAATGGAGAAAGCAACAGCAATAGACAAAAATATTCATTTTTTGTTGACATTTTCATAAATTGAGAGTATACAAATAAAGGCTTCTTTTACAGAAACCTTTATACTATATTTGAGAGGTTATTTTTATGCAGATACTTCTTTCGTTGGCCATTGCACTTTTTGCCGGATTACTGTTGTCTCGTCTCACAAAGTTGTGGAATTTACCGGCAGTGACTGCTTACTTAGTAGCAGGTATTTTGATTGGTCCTTTCTGCTTGGGACAGCTTGGTTGGGAAGGGATTGGATTTACATCTTTGGAACAGGTACAATCCTTTTCCATTATTTCCGATGTGGCATTGGGTTTCATTGCGTTTACCATGGGAAATGAGTTCCGCTTGGATGCGTTGAAGAAGGTAGGAAAACAAGCATCTATCATTGCCGTTTTTCAAGCCTTGGTAGCAACCTTGTTTGTAGACCTTGCTCTTTACGGACTTCACTTGTTGATGCCGGATAAATTACCGCTTTCTGCTGTGTTGACATTGGGCGCCATTGCAACGGCGACTGCTCCGGCTGCAACGTTAATGGTTGTAAAGCAGTATAAGGCAGACGGCCCTTTGACCAGAATGCTGTTACCGGTTGTAGCATTGGACGATATGGTGGGATTGGTAGTATTTGCCATTTCTTTTGGGATTGCAGGTGCATTGGAGAGTGGGCATGTAGATTTGTTCACTGTGTTGGTAGACCCCATTGTGGAAGTGGTCGTTTCTTTGGCGCTGGGTGCATTGCTGGGGCTTGTGTTCCATTTTATTGAGCAGTTCTTCCATTCTCGCAGTAAGCGTCTGAGTATTTCTGTTGGGTTTGTTTTTCTGGCAGTTGCGTTGTCGCAGTTACATTTTACCCTGGGCCCTGTCACCGTTGGCTTCTCCACTTTGTTGGTTTGCATGGCCATGGGAACGCTATTCTGCAACTTGTGTTCTTTCTCGGAAGAGTTAATGGAGCGTTTGGATCGTTGGACCGGCCCTATTATGGTACTCTTCTTCGTTATGAGCGGTTCCGATTTGGACTTTGCGGTATTTGCAGATTGGGCAATTATCCTGGTCGGTGTGGTGTATATCCTGTTCCGTTCTTTGGGAAAAATTCTGGGGGCTGCTGTTTCTGCCAAATTCACCAAGTGCGAGCCTACCATTCAAAAATATCTGGGCATTACTTTACTGCCACAGGCCGGCGTATCTTTAGGCATGTCTTTGGTTGCCATGAGCCTTGGCTCCGGCTCTGTTATCCGAAATGTATGCTTGTTTGCGGTGCTGATTTATGAGTTGGTTGGTCCTTTGTTTACCAAGATTGCATTGCAAAAGGCAGGAGAAATTCAGGAAAAACCAATTCCCGAAAGAGCAAAGGCAAAGCTGAAAGCGAAAAAAGGATAAGATTGTTGATTGTATTAGAAAAGGCCTTGCCGTTTGTTTGCGGCGAGGCCTTCTTTCAATCTTTATTCAAAATACTGTTTGTGCCACACCAGGAACATATACACCGTCCAAATCTTTCTGGAATAATCTTTCTTGCCGGCCCGGTGGGTCTCCAGCAACTTTAACAGATAGTCGGTGTTAAAATATTTTTCTGCAGCCGGGGAGGTAAATGCCTCTTTGATTTTTTCATAATAAGCATCCTCACGCAGCCAGATACGGATGGGAACCGGGAAGCCCAGTTTCTTACGGGAGGCAGTTTTCTCCGGAATGTGTCGCAATGCCGCTTTCCGCATGGCATACTTGGTGTTTTCGCGATTGGTACGTAACCGAGTAGGCAAAGACGTTGCCACCTCGCAAACATACCGGTCCATAAAAGGAACACGAAGTTCCAAAGAGTGGGCCATACTCATTCTGTCCGCCTTCAGTAAAATATCACCAATTAGCCAGGTGTGAATGTCTACATATTGCATTTTCGTAATATCATCTTTGTTTGAAACTTTGTCATAGAATGGTTTGGTAATGTCTTGGGGCGTGCAAAGTTGAGGTGCATGTTTCAACACTTGATTCCGCTCTTTTACACTGAACATATTGGCGTTACCGATAAAACGTTCTTCCACTGTCTTGCTGGCACGAATCAAATAGTTTTTCCCCTTGAAAGAGAAGGGCAGAGCAGAAACTACAGCAGCCATAGCCTTCCGCAAAAAACGGGGGAGCTTTTGAATGCCTGCCAAGTCCAAGGGCTCTTTATAAATATTGTAACCGCCAAACAACTCGTCGGCACCTTCCCCGGACAAAACCACTTTTACATGCTCACTGGCAATTTGGCTGACAAAATACAATGCCACAGCAGCAGGGTCTGCCAGGGGCTCGTCCATCTGATATTGTACGGTGGGCAGGATATCCCAGTATTCCTGGGTGGTAATCAACTTGTGGTAATTTTGAATGCCAACTTCCTCGGAAAGAGACTTGGCAAACTCGATTTCGTTATATTTATCATAGTCAAACCCGACGGTAAAGGTCTTGTCCCCGTGGAAACAAGCAGCCACATAGCTGGAGTCCACACCGCTGGAAAGGAAGGAACCTACTTCCACGTCACTAATCATGTGGGCGCGGATGGAATCCTGCATAATGTTGTCTATCTTTTCAATGGCTTCTTCTTCCGTGCAATCCTGTTCTTCAAATTTGGGTTCCCAATAACGGACAATTTTCTTTTCGCCGTCTTGGATTACCATGTAGTGGGCGGGGGGCAGTTTATAAATGCCTTTGAAAAATGTTTCGGGCAAAGCGGAGTACTGAAAGGAAAGATAGCTTTCCAAGGCTTCCACATTTACTTCTTTTTGATAGCCGGGGTGCTCTAAAATACTTTTGATTTCAGAACCAAAGATAAATCCGTCTGCACACTCTGTATAGTAAAAAGGCTTAATGCCGAAAAAATCTCTGGCAGCAAAGAAGGTTTTGGTGTTGGAGTCCCAAATGGCAAACCCGAACATACCCCGGAGTTTGGTGGGAAGCTCTAACCCCCATTCTTCATAACCATGGAGTAATACCTGCGTGTCTGCGTTGTTGGCAAAGATATGGCCTTTGGCGGCAAGCTCTTCCCGCAGCAGTTTGTGGTTATAAATTTCACCGTTAAAAATAATGACAATGCTGCCATCTTCATTTACCATAGGCTGAGAACCGTTTTCCAAATCAATAATACTCAATCGGCGAAAACCGAATGCCACATCATTGTTTATATATTTTCCGTCGCTATCCGGCCCACGGTGAATAATCTTATTCATCATCTGTTCCAGAATCGCTTCTCTGCTTTCATTTTGAAACCCTAAAAAACCGCAAATGCCACACATATCTATTTGCCTCCTGTGCCAATCAATACCTTTTTATTTTAACAGAAGGGTGTTTAATTGACAATAGAAGGGAAAGTATTTAGAATGGAGAAAAAAGGCGAGAAATGGGAGGTGTGGATTATTCCCAGAATTATTTCAGGACAGGCAAGAGGATTAAAATTGGATACATTGCAGGGAGAAACCACCAGACCTACCGCAGACAGAGTGAAAGAAGCGCTGTTTAATATGATTGCAGCTGATTTACCGGGATGTTATTTTGCCGATGTATTTGCAGGAAGCGGCTCTATGGGGTGTGAAGCGTTAAGCCGTGGAGCGGAGAAAGTATTTTTCATAGAAGAAGCACCGGAATGCATGAAAGTGATTTCTCGGAATGTGGAAAAAGTAAAACTTGGACAAAAGGCACAGTTCTACAAAGAATCTGCATTGAAAGCGTTGCCGAAATTGCCCAAACAGGATATTATTTTTATGGACCCGCCATATCATAAAAATCTTGGTATTTTAGGGTTGGAGATTATTGCGAAATATGCTATACTAAAAGATGATGGATTGGTTATTTTGGAACATGACTGGGATGAGGAGATTCCGGACAGAATCGGGGCCCTTGCGTGTTGTGATACCAGAAAATACGGAAGATGTATGCTTCACTTTTATCGTTGGGAAAAGGAGGTCGCAAAATGAAGATATTTGTATATCCGGGTAGTTTTGACCCCATTACCAACGGCCATTTGGACATTATTGCAAGAGGCGCTTCCCTTTGTGATAAACTGATTGTGGCGGTGCTGCAAAATGGCGCTAAGAACAGTCGGGCCACCATGGAACAGCGAGTGGCAATGATTGAGAAATGTGTGAAAGATTTTTCAAATGTAGAGGTAAAGACCTTTGACGGTTTGACTGTGGATTTTGCACAGCAGAATGGTGCCACTACCATCTTAAGAGGATTACGGGCAGTAACAGACTTTGACTATGAATTGCAGATGGCCTTTTTGAATCGGCAGATGAATGAGCAAATCGATACCTGTTTTTTAATGGCCAGCCAGCGGTATTCTTTCTTAAGCTCCAGTATCATTCGGGATATTGCAAGCTACCACGGAAAGATAGAAGATTTTGTGCCTAAGTGCATTATTGAAGATGTTTATAGAATTTATGATAAAACAGGAGGAAAGAGTTAAATGGATTTCTTAGCATTAGTAGATGTATTAGAGGATCAGATTACCACTGCGGCAAAAGTGCCTATGTCCGGCAAGTGTATGGTGGATAGAGAAGAAATGCTGGATATTATTAAGGAACTGAGAGAAAGAGTGCCGGAAGATATTAAGCAGGCAAACTGGATTAAGGAAGAGCGGCAGAAGATTCTGGTAGAGGCCAGAAAAGAAGCAAGCAATATTTTAAAGGAAGCAGAAACCCGGTTCCAGGCGATGGTGGACGAGCATGAAATTACCAAAAGAGCAACCGAACAGGCAAAGGAAACCGTTGCCAATGCCAATCGGAAAGCCAAAGAAATCCGTTTGGGTACCAGAGATTATGTAGACAGCTTGTTGGGGGTTTTGGAAAATTCTCTGGCAGAAAAGTTAAAGGTAGTACAAGAAGACCGCAAGAGCTTAAAGTAAGGCGATACGTTTTAATTTTCGCTTGATTGCCCCACAGTAGACTGCTATAACGGCGGTTGCTTCCAGCAGCAACACTTGCAAAGTGTGAAAGGAGGCAGTGTTGGGTACGAAATCGGCAGAAGCGGATACGGCAAGCGAGGAGTCTGCCAGCCATTCATAAACGGCGGGAATTTGCAACAGCACCCAGGCATAGAGCCCGGAAAACAGTGCTTGCAAACTCTTTCCCAGAACGAAAAAGCGGGCCGGTAGGCCACCATGGTTTAAGATGGCAATAATCTGGGCATGAATGGAAAGCCCGGAAAAGCCTAACAACATAGCGGCAAGAGGCAATATTGTAAGCAATGCAGGCATGGATGCAGGTGCACCCAGAGGGGTGAGCAGGCAGTTCATGCCTGTTGTGATTTCTAAAAGACTAAATACAATAGGACTTTGCAAACCTAGGGATTGCAATAAGCCTAGAAGCACTGCAAAGAAAAGGACATAGCCGCAGACCACGGCAATTTGTTTTAGGGCAGAAGTAATGGCCTCTGTCAGTTGGGTGCCAAAGGGAATCGAGATGGTTTGCGGAACGGGCGCTTGTGGGTTTGGTGTGTCAGAAGTGGACTTCTTGACCGGAAACAAAAGAAAGGAAAGGATGGCTACGGTTAGGGATGCCGCAAGATGAACACCTAATAAGGTAAACCCGATTGCTTTGGAAGCACACATGCCAACGCCTACGGCCCCTACGATAAAAGTAGGACCGGCATTGCTGGTAAACATGGAGTAGCGTAGGGCTTCTTCCTTTGTCAGCGTTCCGGTTTGGTATAAATCGGCACATGCCATAGCGCCGGCGGGATAGCCGCAAAGAAAGCCGGTAAGCAGTGCCATTTTTCCTGATTTTATTAGCATGTTGGTTAGTACGAAAAATGGAAACAGAGAAGGCAAAAGGTTATAGGCAATTAACTCCAGTGCGTTTTTTGCTGCCTCGATGGAAACATTGGCATAAGTCATAATTAGAAAAATCAAGCATAAAATTAGAATCCACATAAGGGCTACCCCAGTCAAGCTGTTGTTTAGAATAGAATATTACCATTATTTGTAAATTATTCCGATGTTTTTTCAGAGGGTATAATTTATAATTTTTTCATGAATAAAAAATGGAGATTTTTCATGAAGGAACAGATAATCAGGTATATCGAAAATAATCAGTTTTTAGAGGCAAGGCAAAAGATTGACGAAATACTGTTGTTAATGATTCCGGGAAAGACTTCTATTTATTATATAGTAGAAAATGCCATTGCCTATATGAAAGAGCATTATATGGAGAGCCTTAGTTTGCCCCGGGTGGCAGAGCAGGTAGGCGTGACTCCCAATTATCTGAGTAAAATGTTTGTAGAGCATATGGGTGTGAATTTTTCTGTCTATTTAAATTTTCTTCGTATCAAACAAGCAGAAATTTTGTTGCTGAAAACAGAACTGCAGATTGTTGCCATTGCAGAAGCGGTAGGATATGCAGATACCAGCTATTTTATCCGTGTTTTTCGACAATACACCCATTGCACCCCCGCCCAGTTTCGCTATTACTATTATCAGTATAAAAGTGAATTTTTGAAAAATGCACATTAGAAAAAATGAGAATTTGAGAGAAAAAAAGAGAAATAATGAGTATTCCTAGAATAAATGAATTTTTTTGAAAAAATCTATTGACAGAGGGCGAAACCTGTACTAGAATAAGTCCTGCTGCGGCAAACGACAGCTATTTTAGAAACTGGAGGGAACATTTTATGAAGACATTTGTGGCAAAACCGCAAGAAGTTGAAAGAAAATGGTATGTAATAGATGCAGAGGGCAAGAACTTCGGTAGATTGGCAAGTGAAATTGCAAAGATCTTAAGAGGTAAGAATAAGCCGATTTATACTCCGCACGTTGATACCGGTGATTATGTAATTGTTGTAAACTGCGAGAAGGTAGTCTTTACCGGAAAGAAGTTGACACAGAAAATGTACAGACGGCACACAGGTTATCCCGGAGGCTTGAAGGAAGTTTCTTACAAGCACTTGATGGAAACCAAGCCGGAAAGAGCTTTGGAACATGCTGTAAAGGGAATGTTGCCTAAGAATTCCTTGGGCAGAGCAATGTTCACAAAGTTGAAGGTATATGCAGGTCCGAACCATGAACATCAGGCACAAAAGCCGGAAGTTCTGGAATTGGATGTATAATTGAGGAGGATAAAAGACTATGGCAAACGTTCAATATTATGGCACTGGTAGAAGAAAGTGCTCTGTTGCAAGAGTAAGATTGGTACCGGGTAACGGAACTATTACAATTAATGATAAGAACATTGATGAATACTTTGGTCTGGAAACTCTGAAGTTAATCGTTAGACAGCCGTTAGTATTAACCGATACATTGGCAAAGTTTGATGTTATCTGTAAAGTATCCGGTGGTGGATTTACCGGTCAAGCAGGTGCAATCAGACATGGTATTTCCAGAGCTTTGTTGGAAGTAGAAGATGCTGAATACAGAGCAGCATTAAAGAAGGAAGGTTACTTAACCAGAGACCCGAGAATGAAGGAAAGAAAGAAGCCTGGTTTGAAGAAGGCAAGAAGAGCTTCCCAGTTCTCAAAGAGATAAT
>CAYMRI010000063.1:0-11206 GCA_964392835.1 uncultured Eubacteriales bacterium | reverse complement strand
TGGGGCCGGGCAGAGGGTCCGGTGCCGGGTCTGTGGCGGCGTATTGCTTGGGGATTACCAACATTGATTCGCTGAAATATAATCTATTGTTTGAACGTTTTTTAAATCCGGAAAGAATCAGTATGCCGGACTTTGATGTGGATTTCTGTATTGAACGGCGGCAGGAAGTCATTGATTATGTGATTCAAAAATACGGAGAAGACCGGGTGTCCCAAATTATCACCTTCGGAACCTTACAGCCCAGAGCGGCAGTCAAGGATGTGGGAAGAGCACTGGACATTCCTTATGCGGAAGTGGATGCCATTGCTAAAATGATTCCGTTTAAACCGGGAAAACAAATGACATTGGAATCTGCTATGGAAATGAGTCCGGATTTAAAGGCGAAATATGAACAGGATGATAAGATTAAAGAATTAATTGATATTGCATCGCAATTGGAAGGGAATCCCAGACATTCTTCCACGCATGCTGCAGGTGTTGTTATCTCCAAAGACCCCATTACAGAATATGTGCCGGTGCAAAAGACGGATGGCAATACGGTGACACAGTTTACCATGGTGCAGTTGGAACAGCTAGGGCTTTTGAAAGTGGATTTTCTAGGCCTTCGCACATTGACAGTGATAAGGGATGCATTAAACTTAATAGAACAGAATCATGGCAAGCACATTGACATTGAAACCATTGATTTTGACGATAAAGCCGTTTACCGCATGATTGCAGACGGTAGGACGGAAGGCGTTTTTCAAATGGAAAGTGCCGGCATGACCAGATTTATGACAGAATTTGAACCGGACTGTCTGGAAGACATTATTGCGGGAATTGCATTGTATAGACCGGGACCTATGGACCAGATTCCTACCTATGTGGCAAACAAAAAGAATCCGGGGCATGTAAAATATCTCCATCCTAAGCTGGAACCCATTTTGAATGTGACCTACGGCTGTATGGTGTATCAGGAACAGGTTATGCAGATTGTGCGTGATTTGGCTGGGTATACATTGGGCCGTTCTGATTTGGTGCGTCGTGCCATGGCGAAGAAAAAGCACGATGTCATGCAGAAAGAACGGGAAAACTTTGTGGCAGGCTGTATCGCTAATGATGTGTCAGAAACGGTGGCAAATCAGATTTATGACCAAATGATGGATTTTGCCAGCTATGCGTTTAACAAATCCCATGCGGCGGCGTATGCGGTCGTTGCATATCAGACTGCATGGTTGAAATATTACTATCCTGTAGAATTTATGGCGGCCATGATGAACAGCTTTTTAAGCGTACCAAGTAAAATTGCAGAGTATGTGGAAGAGTGCAAAAAACTGAATATCCAAGTATTGCCGCCGGATGTGAATGTGAGCCAGGCTAGATTTTCAGTCGAAAAAGGTGCCATCCGTTTTGGTATGTCAGTAGTGAAAAATGCGGGTTTTGCTGTGGTGGATGCCATTGTACAGGAGCGGGAACGCAACGGCAAATTTACGGATTTATATGATTTTTGCAAACGGACTTCGGAAATGAATGTAAATAAGCGGTGTATGGAAAGCTTTATAAAGAGTGGCGTGTTTGATTGCTTCGGCATTTACCGTTCCAAACTGGCTGCTGTGTATGAAGGGGTGTTAGATTCCATTGCCGGGGAACGGAAAAGACAGGCGGTAGACCAATTGTCTTTCTTTGAGGCAGGCTTGTTAGAAGAGACAGACCATGTGGCAGAAATTACTTATCCCAATATTCCGGAGTACAAGAAAGATGTACTACTGCAAATGGAAAAAGAGATGCTGGGGCTTTATGTATCCGGCAATCCCCTGGAAGAATATACAGAGGTGTTAAACCGGTCCAGAACCGTGTTGGCATCGGAGTTGGCAGCCCTTGGCAACGATAGTGATAATGAAACAGAAAACGACAATGGAGAAATGTTGTATTATCAGACCAATGTTTCTAAATTGAAAGACCAGATGCAGGTAGTGGCAGGGGGCTTAATTGCGGCAATTAGTGTAAAGATTACCAAGTCAAACCGGCAGATGGCATTTGTGACTTTGGATGATATGACAGGGACAATAGAGGTTATTTTGTTCTCTAATGTGTATGAAAAATGCCGTGGGGACTTAATTAAGGATAGACCGGTTTTGATTGCAGGGAAGCTTAGTATTTCCGCAAGCGAAAATCCCAAAATTATTTGCGATACCATTACACCTTTGGATACTTTACCGCAAACCAAAGAAAATAAAATTGTGATTCCCAATACGGTGCCAAGACCACAGATTCAGGCGGCGCTGGCGACGATGAAATATTTTTCCGGGAACATGCCGCTAAAGGTGGAATATGTGAAAGACGGGGAAGTAGTAAAGACGGTTTTTTACTCCGTTGCGCCGAACCGAACCCTGTGGCAACACTTGGGAACATTATTGGGGAAAGAGAATATCCTGGTTGATTTTTCCCTGTAAAAAGACTATGATATAAGAAATATAACTTGGGAGGCAGAATTATGAGTGACAGACCAATCAGAACCATCGGCGTATTAACCAGCGGGGGCGATGCTCCGGGCATGAATGCTGCAATTCGTGCAGTAGTAAGATCCGGTATTGCAAACGGTTTTAAAGTCATGGGTGTGCGCAGAGGGTATATTGGATTGCTCAAAGGGGAGATTCAGGAAATGACGGCTCGTTCCGTTTCCGATATTATTAACAGAGGCGGTACTATTTTGCAGACCGGCAGATGTCAAGAAATGATGACTTTGGAAGGACAGCAAAAAGCCGTAAATATGGCAAGGATTTTTGGTATTGATGCTCTTGTCATCTTAGGGGGCGACGGTTCTTTCAGAGGTGCCCATGAATTAAGTAAGCTGGGACTTCCTTTTATTGGTGTGCCATGTACCATCGATAACGATATTGATAGCACAGAATATACCATTGGGTTTGATACCTGCTGTAATACAGTACAGGAAGCTATCGACAAAATCCGTGATACGGCTTATTCTCATGAAAGATGTTCTGTGGTAGAGGTTATGGGTAGAAAGGCAGGCCATATTGCATTGAATGTATCTGTTGCCTGTGGTGCAGAAGCTGTGATTTTGCCGGAAAAGCCTTATGACTTTGATCGTGATATTATTAAGCCTATTATTGAAGGCAGAAACAGAGGAAAGCAACACTATATCATTATTTTGGCAGAGGGTATTGGCGGTGCAGTAGAGATTGCGAAGAAGATTGAAGAAATTACGGGAATTTCTACCAGAGCTACCGTTTTGGGATATATTCAAAGAGGCGGTTCTCCCACGCCGAGAGACAGAATTATGGCAAGCTTAATGGGAACCAAAGCCACCCAGTTGTTAAAAGAAGGAAAGAGTGATCGTTTGGTTGTACGAAGCAACAACCAAATTACAGATGTGGATGTGGATGAAGGCATGGTCATGAAGAAGGTTTTGGACGAATATATGTATGAAGTGAATAACATACTGTCGTTATAAAAGGAATTGAGGAAATTAGTTGTGAATGTACCAAATGCTATAACAGTTTTTCGTATTTTATTAATACCGGTTTTTATCTGGCAATTTCTGGAAGGAAATTATTATGTTGCAGCGGGGATTTATCTGGTTGCATGGTTTTCCGATGTGCTGGACGGCTATATTGCCAGAAAGTTTAACTTAGTAACAAATTTTGGAAAGTTGTTTGACCCCTTAGCGGACAAGCTTTTGAATTTGACCGCACTTTTCTTATTGGCATTTGACGAAAATGTCAAATTGCCTTTGATTTTTCCCATTATTGTGTTGGCAAAAGAATTGGCCCTGGTTATTGGCGGTGCTATTTTATTGAAATACAATAAAGTTGTAGTATCTGCAAAATGGTCCGGAAAAATTGCGACTTTCCTGTTTACAGTAGCCGTTATTTTAATGTTGTTCCCGGTGACCAAAGATTTTGCAGTGATTTTGGCATGGATTGCTATGGCAGTAGCCTTTATTGCGTTGGCTGATTACGCCATTGGGTTTTTCAAATCGGTGAAGAAACATGATGTGGAATGAGAGAACGCTCCGTGTATTGGAGTATGATAAAATTTTACAACAATTGGCGGCATTTGCTGTAACAGAGCCCGGCAAGAAATTTGCCGGGAATTTGTTGCCTTATCGGGAATTAAGCCAGGTACAGGCGGCGTTGCAGGAAACGGATGATGCTACCAATTTTATGGCAAGACGGGGGTCTCCGCCTATGGCAGATATTGCAGATATCGGACCTTCTTTAAAGCGCATTGAATTAGGGGGATGCTTAGGCTTTGCAGAACTTTTACGTGTTTGCGATGTGTTAAAATTAAGCAGACGTCTGAAAGATTATGGTGCCACGGTGGAAGAAGCAGAAAGCGAAAACACCATAGGCGCCCAAATCAACACCCTGTATACCAATAAACGGTTGGAAGAACATATTTCCGGTTGCATTTTAAGCGAAGAAGAAATGGCAGACGATGCCTCTCCGGAATTATATAGCATTCGGCGGCAAATTCGGGATAGACAGAATTCCATTAAGGATAAATTAAATGAGTTGTTACATTCTAATACTTATTCTAAATATATGCAGGATGCGGTGGTAACCATTCGTGGGGACCGGTATGTGGTGCCGGTAAAGGTGGAGCACAAACAGCAAATACCCGGCCTTGTCCACGATACCTCTGCCAGCGGACAAACATTATTTATTGAACCTATGGCGGTGGTGGAAGCTAATAATAAAATTCGGGAACTGCGGGGCAAAGAACAGGCAGAAATCGAACGGATTTTATATCAGTTATCTGCAGAAGTGGTTGCGGTAAAAACGGAATTAACCCAAAATATGGCCATTATTGCAGCACTGGATTTTGCGTTTGCAAAAGGGAAACTCAGCTTGGAAATGCGGGCGGTCAGTCCCAAACTAAACTGCGAACATAAGATTTTTATGAAACAAGGAAGACATCCCTTAATTTCCAAGGACAAAGTGGTGCCTATTGAATTTTGGATTGGCCAAGAGTTTGATTCCTTAATTGTGACAGGACCCAACACCGGCGGTAAAACGGTCACCTTAAAAACAGTGGGGTTGTTCACCTTGATGACCCAAGCCGGCTTGCATATTCCGGCGGATGTAGGCACGGAAATGAGTATTTTTCAAAAGGTGTATGCGGATATCGGAGACGAGCAAAGCATTGAGCAGAGTCTCAGTACCTTTTCTTCTCATATGAAAAATATTGTTGGCATTTTAGAGGATGCTGACGACAATTCTTTGGTGCTGTTTGATGAACTGGGCGCCGGAACAGACCCTACCGAAGGGGCCGCTTTGGCTATGGCAATTTTGGAATGCCTGCACCAAAGGGGTTGCACCTGTGTGGCTACCACTCACTACAGCGAATTAAAGGTATATGCACTTTCCACTCCGGGATTTGAAAACGCCTCCTGCGAATTTAATGTGGAAACCTTGCGTCCTACCTATCGGTTGTTGATTGGGGTTCCCGGAAAAAGTAATGCTTTTGCCATTTCTCAGAAACTGGGCTTGGAGCAGGCCATTATAGAACGTTCCAAGGAGTTTTTAACTGCAGAAGATTTAAAATTTGAAGATTTGCTCATGAACATTGAAAAGAACCGAGAAGAAGCGGAACGGGAGAGAGCAGAGTCGGAACGATTAAAGGCGGAAACAGCACAGCTGAAAAAAGAAGCGGAGCAACGGCAAAAAGCTATGATGGCAGAAAAAGAACGTTATTTGCGGAAAGCAAAAGAAGAAGCCATGGCTATTGTGGAAAAAGCGAAAGCAGAATCGGATGCCTTGCTGGCCGAAATGCGGAAGCTTTCCTTTGCACAGAAGAATTCCGTTGAATTAAAGGAAGCGGAAGCCTTAAAACAGGAAATGAATGCCAAAATGAGAAGAGCAGAAGGAGAATTATCTTCCAATCCGTTGAACCGAAAACAGGATGTTTTTGAAGGTTCTTTGGCCTCTTTGGATGCAAAGACGTTACAGGAAGTTTTACGGGAAGGCACCAAGGTGAAAATTCTATCTTTGGACCACGAAGGTGTGGTTTTGCGAAAACCGGATAAGGACGGTAATGTATTTGTGCAGGCGGGACTGATGAAGGTTTCTATTCATGTGAGCAATTTGGAATTGATAAAGGAAAAGACAGCGGATACCAAAGGCGCAAAAGGCAGCAGCAACGGCTCGAAAGGAATTTTAGAAAAAACAAAACACATGTCGCCGGAAATTGATTTGCGTGGCTGTATGGTGGATGAGGCAGAAGCGTTGTTGGATAAATATTTAGATGATGCGGCCTGTGCTCATTTTTCACCGGTTTCTATCATACACGGGAAAGGTACCGGGGCATTAAGAGCTGGTATTCATGCTTACTTAAAACGCCATCCTCATGTAAAAAGTTTCCGGTTAGGTTCTTTGGGAGAAGGAGATACCGGCGTAACCATTGTAGAAGTGAAATAAAAGTTGTATAATATTCGATATTGCTTTTGAGAAAAGGCAGAATTTGGAAAGGTTAGGTGGAAGAACATGTCAGAATCCATTATGGGCATGAAAAGAACGTGCAAATGTACGGAAGTGAGCGAAGCCAACATCGGACAGCAAGTGACTGTCATGGGTTGGGTACAGAAAAGAAGAAATTTAGGCGGATTGCTGTTTGTGGACTTAAGAGACCGCAGCGGTATTTTGCAAATTGTTTTTAATGTAGATCAAGATAAAGAATTGTTTGAAAAGGCAAACACCATTCGAAATGAGTATGTATTGGCGGTAAAAGGGGTAGTATCTCCCAGAGGGGAAGGTGCTGTGAATACCAAAATGGCTACCGGTACCATTGAAGTGTTGGCACAAGAATTGCGTATTCTTTCCACTTCTGAACCGACCCCCATTCAAGTGGATGAAAATTTTGATGCCAAGGATGAATTAAAATTAAAATATCGTTATTTGGATTTGAGAAAGGCTTCCATGCAGAAGAATTTGATTATCCGTCATAACGTGGCAAAGATTGCCAGAGATTATTTTTATGACAATGGATTTTTGGAAATTGAAACACCAATGCTGACCAAGAGTACCCCGGAAGGTGCCAGAGACTATTTGGTACCAAGCCGTGTACAACCGGGCAAGTATTATGCGTTGCCCCAATCTCCCCAGTTGTTTAAGCAGATTTTAATGGTTTCCGGTTTGGACCGTTATATTCAAATTGTAAAATGCTTCCGTGACGAAGACCTGCGTGCTGATCGTCAACCGGAATTTACCCAAATCGACTTGGAAATGTCCTTTGTAAACGCTGAGGATGTACAGGAAGTAAATGAAGGCTTTGTACAAAAGGTGTTTAAGGATGTGTTGGATGTGGATGTGCAATTGCCGCTCCTTCGTATGCCTTACAAAGAAGCCATGGAACGTTATGGTTCCGACAAGCCGGATATCCGTTTTGCAATGGAATTGAAAAATGTTTCCGACATCGTGGCAAATTGCGGCTTTGGTGTGTTTGCCAGTGCCATTGCCGGTGGCGGCAGTGTTCGTTTGGTCAATGCAAAAGGCGGCGCGTCCTTTGCGAGAAAGGAAATTGATGCTTTGGTTGACCATGTAAAAACATATGGTGCCAAGGGTATGGCTTGGATTTCTGTAGTAGAAAATGCTGCAGGAGAAAGAGAACTGAAGTCCAGTTTCACCAAATTCTTGACAGAAGATGAAATCAATGCAATTTTGGCTCGTGCTGAGGCTGAAACAGGGGATTTACTCTGCTTTGTAGCCGACAGCAAGGAACAGGTAGTCTTTGATGCTTTGGGTGCTTTAAGACTGAAATTGGCAGACAAGCTGAACTTAATTCCGGAAGGTGTGTTTAAGTTCTTATGGGTAACAGAATTCCCGTTGTTGGAGTGGGATGAGGAAGAGCAGCGTTATGTGGCAAAGCACCATCCGTTTACTTCTCCTATGGACGAAGATTTGGATTTACTGGATACCGACCCTGGCAAAGTGCGTGCGAAGGCATATGACCTTGTTTTGAATGGTTGTGAATTGGGTGGCGGTAGTATCCGTATCCACAGCCAGGAATTGCAGAGAAAAATGTTCGGTTTGCTGGGCTTTACCCAGGAACAGGCTTGGGAGCGTTTTGGCTTCTTGTTAGAAGCCTTTAAGTACGGCACACCGCCACACGGTGGTATGGCTTACGGTCTTGACCGTTTGGTAATGCTCATGACCGGCAGCGACAGCATCCGTGATGTCATCGCATTCCCGAAAGTACAAAATGCATCCTGCTTAATGACCAATGCTCCGGACTATGTAGATGAAAAACAGTTAAAAGAACTGTGCATCAAAAATGATTTGCCGGAGGATAAGAAATAATCTGCCCCGGCGCAAAAGGCATAAGTTTGTCCCATACCGCATACACATGAAATGACCGCTTGGGAATTTTTGTGGAAAGCAGAGGATAAAGGGGTATGGGACGAAAGATAAATACAAATGTTTTGATTGTGATAGTTGCTATGACGTTGGTTGTGGCAACTATCTTTACGTTAATTGCCTATGGCTTGTCGGAAAAATACACCCAAACCATTAAGACCGCAACTTTAAAAGAAATGCTAAACGCCCAAATGCCGTTGATTGCATATACCTATGATTCCGGCAAAGCGGAGTATTCCGTTTCTTCCGGTTTGAAAGATACGTTTTACAATATGACCGGTGTAGACACATCAGACCCAATCGCTATGTTGATTCGTGCCCACTCCATGCATCGCTATTTTTTTGATATTGCCTGGACTGCCCCCATGGTGGAACCAACACCAACGCCTACTATACCTACCTCCACACCCGGGCAGATTGCACCTTCTGCCACAGCAATGCCTACGGTAACACCATCTGCCGAAATTGCCCCCAGTCCCACAGTAACAGAAACCGCTGAGGACAGGTATCAGTATGGTCAAGTTACTATTCGAAACGGTTCTAATCTGGATATTGATTTTGAAAAAATCCTTAGTCAGCCATTTTTCTCTAAATTTGAAAGTAGTGAGGAAGGGGCACAAATCCTCATTTACCACACCCACACTACAGAATGTTATATCAATGACCTTTCCGAATTGGATGGCGGCAACGAAAACAGTTGGAGCAGTGATAACAGTAAAACGGTAGTACGTGCAGGGCATGCACTAGATGAAGCTCTGAGTAAGGAATATGGGTTTAATGTGATTCATAATGCCACTGTACATAATCAAAATTATAATGAATCTTATAACAATTCTTCTATTACGGTGCGGAGCGTGCTAAAGGGCAATCCCACCATTAAACTGACCATTGACACCCACCGGGACGGTCTTGCAATTGGCGCGGGGAAACTACGTGTGGTGCAAAATGTCAACGGCGTTGACTGTGCAAAAATTATGTTTGTGGTAGGCACAAACGAAAATGCATCTAATCCGAACTGGGAAGATAATCTAAGAATGGCCCTTGCTTTGTCCCAAAAACTGGAAGAAATTGCACCGGGCATTATGCGCTATGTTTCCATCCGTAGCAGCCGCTATAATCAGCATATTGCAGAAAACGGTTTGTTGGTGGAGTTTGGCGGTGACGGTAATACGGTGGATGAAGTGGCGGCTTCTGCAAAGTATTTGGCCCAGGCTATTGCTGCAGTGATGGGATAAAAAATATTGTTTGTGTCATACTACATTGGTGAGGTGGTGCGGTTTGAAAAACATTTTGGTGTATAGTGCAGTGGCAGTGGGATTTTTCGCTGTTCTGGTATTAGGGATTATGGCAGTGGACTATAACGTGTGTAAGTTTTTGGGGATTTTGCGGTAGAAAAATAATACATTTCAATGAAAATGTTGACAAAAAATAATAATCATAATATTATACAACTAAAGTTAAATCAAATATCTATTTTGAGGTATTAATTATGAATAAGCAAGTGAGGTATCCATTAAAAATCCTTATAGAATGCATATGACCGTTGTTGGGAATGAAGAAATTTACGGGGTAGAAATAAATAATTATCAAAATGTATATTTAGGTTCTCCATTCCGTGTTTTTACACCAGAGGAGAATGGCAATTATTATTTTCCCTTGATTGAAAATGATATAATTAAATGTATGCTTGTTATTGATAAAAATGAGGATGGTTTTTCGGCAACATTAGCAAAAGATTTTTCTGAGGAACTTAACTTGTTATCTACGAATACAGAATATATTTTGTATAGTAATGGAAACGATATTTTTGCTGTAAACGAAGATTCTTGTACCTTATTAAAAGGTAATTTGCAAACCGAAAACAATATTGATTTTAAATTTATATATTCCAATGTGCTTTCTGAAGAAGACATATCATTTTGCAATGTTTATGCATGCCAAAAGGCTAATATTATTGTTTCTGCTATAGAACAAATATCTGAAGAGAAAATGAATTCATTACCCATAATGGCGAGCTTGGCGTACACACCTTCCTTTCAAGTGAACCAAACAAATTGGAAACTCTTGGCAGCTATGAATTATTGGGAATGCAAAAAGACAATAATGGTGATTTGCAAAATTTATGCTGGGCAGCAACGGTTGCAACAATTGCTAATTATCGAAATGGAACACATTTACGTGCATATACTATTTTTTATGAAGGTTATCAATTTAGGTGGAAGGAGTCGTTGAGTCGTTACTAGAGGAGAATATGTTTCTATGAAAAAATTAACTTTAATACTTCTGAGCCTCTTGCTTATAATAAGCGCCTGTTCCTGCGATGTGCCATCCAAAGAGCCGGTAATTCCAACTCCGGATGGCATTGTTTGTAACAATGATGTGTTTGCTGATTTAGAAACCAGTAGTGTGTTAAAAGTTGGTTATTTTAATCTTTTGGTTGACACAAAAGATGGCTTTGTTTATCGAGATGACATTGCATATGATTTTGTCAAATGTTTGAAGGAAGAAACTTTTTATGAAGGTACGCCAGAAGAACAATTATATTACGGAAATACAATTTTTGTGATTTTTTTGAAAAATGGTAAAAAACTTACAATTTCCATCGCAGGGAAGTATTTGCATTACAGTGACCAAACTTATACAGGGTATTCTTCTGATTTGTTAAAACGGTTGCTGGCTCTGTTTGATTAGTAATTGATATAGTCAATGACCTAAAAAGCGCAAATGCTGTAAAGTCATTGGCTATATTTTTAGTTATTTTTTCTTGCTGCAAACCCTCTGTAACAAAGTGGGAAATTCGTTAGTTGAAATTTCAAATGCAACCGCGAAGAAGTAAACGCAACGTGAAAAAT
>CAYMRI010000062.1:0-11609 GCA_964392835.1 uncultured Eubacteriales bacterium | reverse complement strand
CAATAATGACTTCGTGAGCCATGACTTTGCTGGGATCTTTTTCCCGCATAATTGCATTATAGCCCGCCAAATCACGCACCCCTTCTTCTGCAAAACAACGATACCGCCGCTCCATTTCATCCACTTCAGAAAGCAACGCACCTGCCGCTTTCTTGGCATCGGTAATAACCGGTGCTTTCAAATGCGGAATACCGTTATATACACTTAATTCCACCACTTTGGGGTCAATCATAATCATACGCAATTCCTGGGGTGTTGCCTTATACAATAAGCTGACAATTAAGGCATTTAAGCATACACTTTTACCGGAACCGGTAGAACCCGCAATTAACATGTGAGGCATTTTCGCCACATCGGCTAAAATGGTATCACCGGAAATATCTTCACCCAGGCAAAAAGTCAGTTTAGATTTTGCCTTTTCAAAAGCGCCGGTGGTCAGTACTTCTCTTAAATATACCGCTTCCACTTCTTTATTTGGAATTTCAATCCCCACAGCACTTTTTCCCGGAATGGGTGCTTCGATACGAATGGATTTTGCCGCCAAACTCATGGCAATGTCATCTGTTAAACTTACAATTTTGCTAATCTTTACCCCTGTATTGGGTTGCAGTTCATAGCGGGTAACCGCAGGGCCTCTGCTGATATTGGTAACTTTTGCTTCCACACCAAAGCTCTTTAATGTCATTTCCAGACGCCTTGCATCTTCCTGTGCCTGGATTCTGGCATTTCTATGATTGATTCCCGCAGAAGGATTCTGATTTAACAACTCAAAGCTGGGAAATTCATATTTGAAATCTTGGAACGTGGTGCCCGGCAACATAGCCGCTTCCACAGCTTCTTCTCCAGGATTAGATACCTGTTTTCCCATGTTTCTGGCCAGCTTTTCCTTTGCTGTTTCCTTTAAATGATTTACTGCATTTTCTCCCTGCATATCCTTTACTACATCATTTAAAGAGTCACTTTCCGCCTCCTGTTTTGCTTGTGTGATAGTACTGGAGGACCCCTTCATCTTAAACGCAATATTACCCGGTACCTCTGCGGTAGCGGAAGCGGTTCTTGTTGTTCTGGCTGGAGCTTCAGTTGTGGCAGAAGTCTTTGGCGCTTCCTCTTCTTCTGCAGGGGCAGACTCCTTAAACCCTTTAAAGCGAATTTCTTCTTTCTTACTGTATGGATTATTCTCCTGTTGCACATGCTTTTCCTTCCGGCGCATCACCGGCAACCCAGTTTCCTTTTCCGGTGATTCCTTCCGGAACAATTGCGCCATACTTCCAAAAATCTGTGCAAAGGAATATTTAGAAACCAAAATCAAGGTAATTAACAGCAACGCCAGGGAAATAATAAAACTACCCACTTCATCCAATAATGCTTTTAAACCATAGGCAACGGCACCACCGATAGCACCCCCGCGCAACAAATTATTTTGTTCTACACATTTTGCCACATAATCGTTAAAAGAAAGGTCCCCCTTTTGCAAAGCAAGCACACCCATAAAAATAGAAATACTGCAGCAGAACAACAGTACATAAATACTCCGTCGAATCTTTTCTTTCGCTTCCTTTCCAAAAGGAATCAAGGTAACATAACCAATCAAAATTACCAAAATCCAGGAGGTTAATCCACCGAATGTCCAGTAAAAACCGGTTTTTAACCAGCCCCCTACCGTTCCGGCAAGGCCAAGAAAACTTACAACCAGCAAGATTGCAAAAGCGCATATAACAATAGACATCACCTCATGGGTCACATCTCTCCCTGACATATTGGTCACTTTATGGGTATGATTTTTGCTTTGCTTTGCCGTATTATTAGTTGATTTTGCTTTTCGTTTTTTATCCAACGCTAACACTCCTCTTTGGTAAGTAAAAATACTCTTTCATATTACCATTTTCTGTTTAAAAAATCAAACAGGCTGTCTCCTTCCGGAAACAGCCTGTCCCAACCCAAGCAAATAGCTTATTTCTTCTTAGATTCCTTCAGCTTAGCCCACAAAGGCGGTGCAATAAATGCGGAAGAATAGAAACCGCAAATATTACCGATAATCAGCGGGAAAGCAAATTCCACTACAGATTCCAAGCCGTTGGCTGCAGCAAAGATAAACAGAATTACCAAGCTGGACAATACGCATGCAGTTGTAATAATACATCTCTTCATAGACTGGCTGACGCTGAGATTTACCACTTCACTAATCGGCATACTGGAGTGTATCTTTGCATTTTCTCTGATTCTATCAAAGATAACGATGGTGTTGTTAATAGAGTAACCCAAAATGGTCAACACCGCCGCAACAAAGGACTCGTTAATCGTATAGCCGAAAATTGTATATACCAAGAACATCAAAATTACGTCATGCAACAATGCTACCACAGACATCAAGCCTGCAGACAAGCCGGAAATTGCTTTAAACCGAATCCAAATATAAACAATCATCAAAATTGCCGCAATCAAAATAGCAATGATACCATCTCTTAACATTTCACGACCAACATTGGGAGAAACATTACTAAAGTTATAATCCACCGGATTTTCAGAAACTACAATATCAAACTTTTCCTGAATTGCATTCTTTACAGCCTGTAATTCTTCCTCTGACAACAATTTGTCAGTACTTGCCACTTTAATATTCACCATATACTTGGTTACTACCAAATCATCCGGACCATAGACATAGGAAAAATCCGTTCCTACTTTCTTGGTTTCCGTATCCGTGGACAATAAAGTTCTCAAATCATCCTGTATTGCTACCATAGTCTGTTTATAAGCATCAGTATCTGTGATAGAAATATCTGTACAATCCATTTCGTAATGTGCTACATACGGTGCATTTGCTTCGTGGTAGCTTGGCTCCGGTACTTCGTCAATACTGGGGAACTTACCCATTAAATAATTAGAAATAGCATTCATTTCTTCCGTGGTCAAATATTCAGAAGTTTGAATTCTAATATCCAATTTTACTGTGTCCTTAAACACATTGGCATTCACAGAGGAAGTATCATAATCATATTCAGACTTTTGTACGGTAACTTCCTTACCGGTTACTTCTTCCACCAAAGATTCAATTTCGGACAATTCATAATCGCTGGTAGGCAAACCAATTTCAATTTCCGCACCACCTTGATAGTCAATGGAAAGTTTCGGACCGCCAACCAGAATTAAAGCAATGATTCCCAAAATAATCAGTCCAACAGAAATTCCAACGAAGATTTTGCTTTTTTCTACTACTTGCAATGTTTTCATTGAATCTCCTCCTTTCCCTTTGGTGCCTTTAAGGCTTTTGCGCCATACCACCAACCGCTCTTAAAAATGTGCAGCTTTTCTACACTTAACAGCATAGAACGTGTCATCCAAACACCGGTAATAAAGTTCAAAATAATACCGATAATAAAGGTTACTGCAAATCCTTTTACAGAACCGGTTCCAAAATAGTACAGCACAGCCGCAG
This sequence comes from uncultured Eubacteriales bacterium, assembly GCA_964392835.1. Lineage (GTDB taxonomy): Bacteria > Bacillota > Clostridia > UBA1212 > CASDQQ01 > CAYMRI01. The sequence goes on along the minus strand of CAYMRI010000062.1, from coordinate 8,173 downwards.
AAAGAATGGTCGTAATGTTACCGTCTACAATTGCGCTTAATGCATTCTTGAAACCATCCTTAATGGTAGAAGCAACATTCTTGCCCTTTGAAATTTCTTCTTTCATTCTTTCAAATACAATAACGTTGGCATCCACACTCATACCGATAGACAAAATAATACCTGCGATACCGGGTAAGGTTAAGGAAATTTCCAACCATACCATCAAAAGTACCTGAATGGCCACGTGTGCCACCAAAGCAATGGCAGCCACAACGCCGGGAACTCTGTAGTACAATATCATAAAGAGCAAAATGACAATCAAAGCAACTAAGCCTGCCTGCATTGCAACATTCAATGCATTTTCACCCAAAATCGGGGTAATGGAACGAAGTTCACCATCACTTACCACCATCTTAAAAGGCAAGCTACCGGATTTAATCTGGTTCGCCAAAGTAGATGCTGTGTCATAAGTAAAAGAGCCGGAAATGGTTGCTTTCCCATCCGTTAACGCCTGTTGCACGGTGGGGGCAGGAATCACTTCTCCATCTAAGCAGATTCCCAACTGTTCCCCCACTAACGCAGTTGTGGCATTCTTAAAATCTTCTGTCCCCTGACTATCAAATTCCAACGCAACTACATATTCACTTGTTTCCGTATCACGGCTAACATAAGCATCCTTTACATTACTGCCGTCTACCAGCACATCACCGATAGGAGTCACAACTCCTGTAGTACTGTCGGTTTCTACTGCGGTAAAGGTCAACTTTGCCATATCGCCAATTTCCTCTGTAATCGCTTGCGGGTTAAAATCGGTTTCTCCGGAAGACCAGGGAATTTCTACGATAACTCGTCCATTTTCATAATCCGGCATAATACTTCTATCATAAATACCTTTGCCGTCTAATCTGAGCTCAATAACAGCAATTGCTGCATCAAGTTCCTCATTTGTTACGCTGACTCCTTCTTCCGGCGTCAGGATTGCGTGAATTCCGCCTTTTAGATCGATACCCAGTAATGCGTTATAAGCGCCGTCCAACACAACATTGTAGTTTACAATTAACCCGTTAAACGCTACATACACAAAAAACACTGTCATCAGAATCCATAGCACCAATTTTGCTATGTGTTTGCTTTTCATGTGCGGATGTCCTCCTCTCAAATCTTGCTTTTGTAAAAACTTTTATTATTATATAACTTATCTTTCCTCATCGTCAATAGCAGAAACACTATTATTGTACTGTAAAACGCCCTCTGCCACAATATCTTGGGTTCTGTTATAAGAATCAGCCGCCTCCTGCAATTCCATATTTGCAGTCAAAGGCATAATTTTGTATATCAATTTCCCCTCTGCATCTTCCGTTAAGGAAACCCAGGTAGAAACGTATTCTACTGTACCCAGCGTAATCGTTCCATCCCCTTCTTTTCGAATGTGTACCTTATAAATAATACCATCCTCTGTATGGCCGCTGTCATATCTTATCAATTCTTTCCGCTGATTACTTAGAAAATTCCCTAAAGAATACATACAAAGGGTTGTCTTTCCCGAAACCTGCGAAGTAAGAGCTTCAAAGGGTTGTATCATATGTGGCCCGTTGCCTGCAATCACATCCACACCCAAATCACACAATTTCTGTGCAATGGCCTTTTGATTGGCATCTGTTTTGATTGTATAATCTGTCCCCCAGCGAATCCCCACTACCAATACTTCTGCTCCGGCGTTCTTCATGGCATCCAGCTCGGCTTGCAGTGTTTCATAAAATGCATCTAACTCATCATAAGTAAAAACATTGATGCATGCTTCCTGTTCTTGTGACAGAGCTGTGCCGTTTGCGTGAATCTTTCCGTCACTTCTTCTGTCCCCTGCCATATAATTGATAAAACCAACTTTTACTCCGTTTACATCTGCAATGACATAATTGGGTTCTTGGGCTGTTTCTCTGGTTCCGGTACCCAAAACACCATTTTGCTTTAAGACAGAAAGCGTCCGGGTCATACCTGCTGTATCCGCATCATACGCATGCACGCCGGCTGTAAACAGTAGATTGATGTTCTGCTTTGCAAAGGCTGTAGCCAAAGCATCCGGACAATTAAATCGGGGATATCCTACATACGCTCCTGTCTCCGCTCCACCAAAAGGAACCTCTAAACTGGCTGTCACATAATCTGCGGTTGCAAACTCTGCTGCAATTTCCGAAAACACACTGTCGAAGGCGTATGTCTGAGTATTCGTGTCATACTGTGCGTTCAAAATGTTGTCATGGATTAAAAAATCTCCTGCAAATGCAAGGGTAATATCTGTATAAGCAGGTTCCTGTGTAGGCGTTGGCGTGGGTATTGCCACCGTAGGCGTTGCAACAGGTGTTTGGATTGGTGTACTACTGATAGAAGGAGTCTCTGTTCCCTTGTTTCCTGCATCGGATTCTGCCTTTTCCCAAACCAAAGCCCGGTTTAAAAAAATGTCCAGACCTTGTACATTGCTGTACATGGTAAAATACGTCAGCATAAGGGAGAATGTGAATAAGCAAATCGCCAAACTAATCAATATGGGTCTTTTCTTCATATGCGGTACCCCTTCCTATCTACGCTTCTTCTGCCTCCATCTGCTTGGCAGCCAACCACAAAGAACACTCTACCCGTTTCCGTTCCAAATCACATGCCATTTCGTAAGGCTTGTTAATATCCTGATGGAAATTATAGGCATTGGCCGGACATCCCCCGGAACAGTAGAATTTTGCCCAACATTTGGTGCAGGCATCTTTTGTATACACATTGGATCTCTGGAACTGCTTTTGCAAATCCGTTCTGGCAATGCCGTCAAACACAGCGCCCATTTTAAAATCAGTATTGCCCACAAACTGATGGCAAGGATAAATATCCCCTTGAGGTGTTACTGCCACATACTCATGTCCGGAGCCACAACCTGCCAACCGTTTTGCCACACAAGGTCCTTGTTGTAAATCAATCATGAAATGGAAGAAATTAAACCAACGGTCTGTATGGAATCTGGCTTCATATTCCTTTGCCAAAGCTTCATACTCTGCATAAAGCTGAGGTAAATCCTCTTTCTTTAATTCATAACCGCAGCCATCCGGTGCTACTACCGGTTCTACAGAAATCTGCTTAAAGCCCAAATCTGCTAGGTGCAGTACATCCTTGGAAAAATCCAGATTGTTGCCGGTAAAAGTACCTCGTACATAATATCTGTCCTGATTCCGGCTTTCTGCCATTTTTTCAAATCTGGGAAGGATTCTGTCATAACTACCGCTGCCGTCTACCCGGCCACGCATTCTGTCATTGACTTCCTTTCTGCCGTCAATGCTCAATACCACATTATCCATGTTCTCATTGATATATTGCATTTTAGCATCATCCAGCAAAATACCGTTGGTGGTAATGGTAAAACGGAAATGCTTATTGTTGGCTTCTTCCTTAGAACGGGCATACGCAACAATTTCTTTCACCGTATCAAAATTCATCAACGGCTCCCCGCCGAAAAAGTCAATTTCAATATTTTTTCTCTTTCCGGAAGACTGAATTACAAAATCAATGGCAGCCTTCCCCACTTCCACACTCATTTGAGAACGGTCCCCGCCGAATGCGCCGGTATCTGCAAAGCAGTATTTGCATCTCAAATTGCAGTCATGAGAAATATGCAAACAAAGGGCTTTAATATCAGACTTTCTTTCCCACAAAGGCAAATAATCTTTATAAATATCCTCGGAATAAAGCTGTCCTGCAGCCACCAGTTCCTGGATTTCTTCAAAGGTTTCTGTTACTTCAGCCCCATCATACTTGTCCTGTAATAAAGAAACCACTGCCTGTACTTCCGGCAACTGGGCAGACTCTTTGTCTTCTTTCAACTGGTCTATTGCATTGATGACATCAAAACAAATATCATCCAGCACATGCACTGCACCGCTGTTGACATCTGCCACGATATTGGTGTCAAATAATCGAAAACTATGTATCATGAAATATCTCCTTAAAAAGAATAAGTGAAAAGTGCGAGCACCTTTCACTCATGGTCAATCTGTTTGTATCAAACTTATTTCTTCAAACAATTCTGGTTTGCTACGGTGCAAGATGTCTTACATGCAGATTGGCAAGATGTTTGACATTCGCCACAGCCGGAACCCTTCAAACTTTCTTTCAATGTTGCTTTATTAACGGTCTTAATATGTTTCATACTGAATCCTCCAAGCATTTTTCTATAATTTTACAGTCATTTTACCACAAAAAAAATGCTCTTGCAAGCTAAAACACAGCAATTGTCACAAAGTATAAAAAAGTCCCATAACATTGTGCCGCAATACAGGCAAGTCGTATTTTTTTCGAGGAAAAATCATAATGGCTACGGGTTAAGTGCCGTTTATGTAGCCAATGTCCCATAGCCCCACCCAAAGCCCAACATCCAAACACCAACAAAGGCATGTAGCCTGCAATCTGGTCTTCCCCGAATGTGGTAAGATGTAAAGCCAGCGTTACAAGCAATAAGCCAATAAAATCCAAAAAAGCAATGATACCCAAGGTTACCATTGCTCCCCACAGATACAAATGAAAAACCGCTTCCCACTTTGTAGGCACCACCGTTTGCTTCATTTTACCTACGCTCCCACAAAAAGATACCCTGCATCATTCTTATGCAGGGTATCTTAAAATATGTTGGTTTGCTTAGTTTAAATCAATTTTATCATCCGTAGATGCATTCTTAGCTGCTTCCTTTTCTGCTTTCTTGGCAGCATTCTTTTCGTCCAGCTTTCTTTGCAGTTCCGCTTTTTTCTCATCGACACTGGGAGCAGTAGCCTCTTCGCCGGATTCATTTTTCACCTTCACGCTGGAAATCGCAGCTTTCATAAAGGTCAATTGCGTTCTGGACAAACCGTTTTCAATGGTAACTTCATCGTCCTTAATGCAGATAACCTTCCCCACAATACCGGATGTCATCACAACGATGTCGCCGATAACCACATTGTTTCTCATTTCATCTTCCTGCTTCTGGCGCTTCTTCTGGGGACGAATCATAACAAAGTACATAAGTGCAAAAATCGCCACATACATAACAATCATCATAATCAATCCGCTGCTATCTGTTCCGCTTTCCAACAATAAAAAAGTATTCATTCCTTTATCCTCCATTTATTTTTTATAACCGTAAGATTCAAAAAATTCATCTCTAAAATCCAACAATCTGTCGTTCATTATAGCATCTCGTACCTGTTTCATCAAGTCCAATAGGAAATAGATATTATGCAGTGTGGTCAGACGCAGTCCGAAGATTTCATTTGCCTTCAACAAGTGACGAATATAGGCTCTGGAAAAATTCCGACACGCATAGCATCCGCAAGTTTCGTCAATGGGGCGAAAATCTTCTGCATACTTGGCATCCCGTACAATGAGCTTTCCATGCTTGGTCATAACCGTACCATTTCGACCGATTCTTGAGGGCAGTACACAGTCAAACATGTCAATACCGCGAATAGCCCCTTCAATCAAATAATCCGGTGAGCCTACGCCCATAAGATACCGTGCCTTATTTTCAGGCAATTCCGGTGTGGTTGCCTCCAATACCTGATACATCAATTCGCCCGGTTCCCCTACACTCAAACCGCCAATGGCGTACCCCGGAAAATCCATAGACACCAAATCTCTGGCACTTTGTTTTCTCAAATCTTCATACATAGAACCCTGTACAATACCAAACAACGCCTGCTTGTCCGGCTTTGCATGGCTTTTCAAGCAACGCTCTGCCCAACGGGTGGTACGTTCCATGGATTTTTTCGCATATTTGTAATCCGCCGGATAGGGTGTACATTCATCAAACGCCATAATAATGTCGGCCCCTAACGAGTTTTCAATTTCCATAACGCTTTCCGGTGAGAAAAAATGTTTGGAACCGTCAATATGAGAACGGAACATAACCCCTTCTTCCGTAATCTTGCTGCGCAGATTGCTGAGAGAAAACACCTGAAACCCACCGCTATCTGTTAAAATACCCCGGTCCCAATGGATAAAATCATGCAAGCCCCCTGCCTGTTCTACTAACTTGTGTCCCGGGCGCAAATACATATGATAAGTATTACTTAAAATAATACCGGCTCCCATTTCTTTTAATTCATCAGGAGAAATACCCTTGACACTACCCTGGGTTCCCACCGGCATAAACATGGGCGTCGGAAAAGAACCATGAGGCGTATGCAATACGCCCAATCTTGCACCGGACTGTTTACATTTTTTAATTAGCTCATAACGAACAACTGGTTCACTCATATTTTTTCTTTCCTTTGTTGCTATTTATATTTTGTACATTATACCCAAAAAAGAGTAGGATGGCAACTTTGGGTTAACGCAAAAATGCCCAAAGCCTTCTCGCAAGCGTTAACTTTTTTGAAAAAATGCGTTAACTTTTGCTCAAGTCAGCTCTACCAGCACTACTTCCGGACGATTATTCACACGAAACGGAATCACACTGTTGCCGATGCCTCGGCTCACAACCATTTGTGTTTCCCCCTCCGTATATAATCCCCCATCATATTCCGGGAAAAATCCCTGTCCCGGTGCAATCACCCCACCAACAAACGGAATCCGAAACTGTCCACCGTGTGCATGTCCGCTAAGTACCAAATCCACATTACCGGCCACATAAACATCCACCAATTCCGGACGATGTGCTAGCAGCAAGGTATACGGTGCGTCATTCTCCACCAATTCCTTTAAGGTTTGTTCCATATTTGCAGTAGCCTCGTCAATTTGATCATTGACCGGTGAAAAACCCAAATCGTCCAATCCGATGAGCTGTATGAATGCACCATTTTTCTCCAAAAGCACAGCCTCATCTTTCAAAACAATGACGCCAATCTCTAACAGACCACTTTCCAATTGTGCATAAGCCACATCTGCGATGGCCTCGTGATTCCCGGTCACATAGTAACATGGAGCAATCGTTACCGCTTCTTTGGCAAACTGCAATGCAACTTCTACATCTGTATTTCCGGAATCAATCATATCACCGGTAATGGCTATCATATCCGGGACTGCCTCTTTCAACATTGCAATGAGTTTTTCGTTGTCCTTTCCCATTTGGGCATTATGCAAATCGGAAACCTGAGCAATTTTATATCCTTGAAAAGCTTCCGGCAGGTTTTCGCCGATTACAGTTATGGTGTTTACTTCCAATGCCGTATTCCCCCAGGCAATCCAAATCACCATTGCAATCATCAAAAATGCAATGGTACTCAAAACAAGTATTTTCTTTTTAGACATGGTTGGTAATTTCATTTTATCTGTTCAAAATCAAAACAAGTCGCTATGTGTTCCTGTGCGAATTAATTGCAATATAAGAGTTTCCTTTTCAACCTTATAAATCAAAAGCCAGTCCGGCTCTATATGGCATTCTCGCACATTTTTATAATTCCTCAAAACCACAAGTGCATGGTCACGGTACTTTGCAGGAAGTGGCTGCTCATGTGCCAACATAGTAATTACTGTTTCAAGTTGTATTAAATCACAGCCACGTTTTATCGCTAATTTGTAATCCTTTTTAAATTGACCGCTAAACTCAATTTTAAGCATTTAATGCCTCCATTAAGGAAGATATACTATCATAAGGACCATACATATCTTTTTCATTTTCAGCAGCCTCAATAGCGGCAATCGTAACCGCATTAGGGACTTCCCTTTTTACTGCAAACGGAATTCCATTTTCACGAATCATTTGACGAAGAAAAATATTTACTGCAGTAGAAAGATCCATTCCCAAATCAGAAAGCAACTCTTGTGCCTTTGCTTTGGTTTCAGCATCAATAGTAATATTGGTCGATACTTTAGCCATCAAATCACACTCCTTTCTTCACCATTATAACATATTATATGCAATTTTCAACATAATATGCTAATTTTTCAACACAAAATCCCGTCCAAGATAATCATTGCATCTCCAAAACTGAAGAAACGATACCGTTCTTTTACCGCTGTTTCATAGTCTCCGTTTTCCACAGCTTGTGCAAAACATTCGCTTATGCGTTCGGGAACAAGAACGTCGAAAAGTTCTTCAAGATGGTCTGCGTATACTTTTGCATATTCTCCGTTAACCGTGATCTTTTTCGTCATGGTAAGGAATTCTTCTTTTCTTCCCATAGTTTTATCCTTTCGTTTCTCTGTAGTATCCTGCGCGCATACAGCGTTTGCACAGCTC
>CAYMRI010000061.1:0-11665 GCA_964392835.1 uncultured Eubacteriales bacterium | reverse complement strand
AGTTGGAGCCGGACGAGGGTTCTTATGCTTGGGGAAAAACAACCTCCCAGTCTTATTTTCCTAAGGACAATTCCGCCTTCTTTGATGGCTGTGAGTTATCTTTGGTGGACTGGTTACGGCAGTTTTCTAAAGAACAGTATGAGCAGGATATTCGTGGCTGGTTGGGAAGAATGTTATTCTCCGGTGACGAGGCTTTAAAACAGGCGAATGTGTTGTCCGGGGGCGAGCGGGTGCGTTGTATGTTGGCAAAAATGATGCTTTCCGGCGCCAATGTGCTTTTGTTTGACGAACCTACCAACCATTTGGACTTGGAGTCCATTACAGCCTTGAACGAGGGCCTGATTGCGTATAAGAGCAGCATTTTGTTTACCTCTCATGATCACCAGTTTGTCAACACCATTGCCAACCGAATTATTGAGTTTACGCCGGAGGGTTTCATTGACAGACGCATGACCTACGACGAGTATTTGGAAAGCCGGGGATTGTGGTAAGAAAAATAGAATTCACCCCTTGACAGAATATGGTTTTTCCTTTATGATTGTCAATGTTGCGCACGACGCAACATATGGTGACTGTAGCTCAGTTGGTTAGAGTGCCAGATTGTGATTCTGGATGTCGTGGGTTCGAATCCCATCAGTCACCCCATTTTTTATAATAACCCGTTGGGGTGTAGCCAAGCGGTAAGGCACGGGACTTTGACTCCCGCATCCGTAGGTTCAAATCCTGCCACCCCAGCCAAACGAAAAGCATCTACCGAATAGGTAGGTGCTTTTCGTTTCCATAGTAGGTAAAAGCAGAATTTGGACTTGAGAAGGCTTGCACCGTGAAGAAAAGAGTCCGGTGGACGGTTTGTCTGGTATACTTTACTTAACAGTTTCGGTCTATACAAATAAATTCTCTTCCCAGATACCCCAAAACACAAATTTTGTATCCCGGAAAGAAAAAAAGTCCTGATAGATCCCTTTTTTATTGAAAAAAGCTAATTTAGAGAAAAAATTGTATCCTGGAAGCAAATTTTTCTGTATAGATATAATCGCAGAAAAATTGCAGAAAAATCGTAGAAAGAATCTGCCCTGTTTTTCTGTGGCAGTAGCCACATTTCGCCATTTCAATGACACCGGCATGCACCAACGATGCCACTTGCCACATCACCAACACCTTCTTTTTTTCTTGACTACGTAGGTTTTAAAAAAATAAACAGCGATGGTGAAAAAAATCCACCATTGGGAAGCACATGGTGTTCAAATGCGCACAGAGGCACATTCTTTTGACACCGTTTCACATCCATGATACTTTTAACATATAGTCATAATAACTTCATATTGTTTGCGCTTATATTATAAAAAAAGGAGGTCGTCCTATGTGTAAGCCTATTTATCTTGTAACCGGTGCCGCTGGATTTCTTGGTAGCACTATTTGTCGTCAACTTGTAGCAAAGGGAGAAAAGGTGCGAGGCCTTGTGCATCGAACCGCACCCAATTTGCCGGAAGCAGTGGAGATTTTTAAAGGGGATTTGTCTGATAAAGACTCCCTGGAACCATTTTTCACTGTGCCGGAAGGGGAGGAAACCATTGTTCTGCATATTGCAAGTGTGGTTTCCGTGGAGCCGGAATATGACGAAAGAATCGTGAAAGCAAATGTGGGCGGTACCAACAATATTATTGACATGTGCCTTGCCCATCGGGAGTGTAAAAAACTGGTTTACTGCAGTAGTACCGGCGCCATTCCGGAACTGCCCAAAGGGCAGCCCATTAAAGAAGTGACAGAGTTTGAGCCGGAAAAACTTTGGGACTGCTATAGTCAGACAAAGGCGCAGGCGACCCAAAATGTTTTGCATGCTGTAAAAGAACGAGGCTTAAATGCCTGTGTGGTACATCCTAGCGGCATCTTAGGCCCGGAAGACTGGTCTGTCAGCGAAACCACAGGAACTTTGATTAATATTATAAAGGGACAAATGCCTGCCGGTATTGATGGCTCCTTTAACCTTTCTGATGTGCGTGATCTGGCAAACGGAACCATTCTGGCAGCGGAAAAAGGGCGTTCCGGCGAATGCTATATTTTGGCCAACGATGAAATTACCTTTAAGGAATTTTGTAAAATCGTGGCAGAAGAAAGCGGATGTAAGCCTATCAAAATGTTTTTACCTATTAAGCTTGCAAACTTTATGGGCAAGATTGCAGAAAAACACGCAAAGCGTACCGGCAAGAAAGCTTTGATGACCACATTCTCCGTTTACAATCTTGCCAGAAACAATACCTTTGATTGTACAAAAGCGAGAGAAGAATTGGGGTACACAACCCGACCATGCCGCGAAACCCTTTGCGATGAAATCGCATGGCTGAAGGAAGTAGGGAAGATTTAAATTTTGCTGATGGAAAGCTGATGGAAAGCCCTATGCGCCTTATTTAGGCCATAGGGCTTTTTGTGGAAGCTTTTCCTGGTTGTTATTTCGTATATTCTTCCAACAACGCCAGATATTCCGGATTTTCACGCATCCGCGCATGCTGGTTGTGTGCTGTGTTTTTCAGCCAATCCACTTGCCATTGCAATAGGTTTTCTGTTTGATAGGTGGTTGCAATGCCTTCTTTCAGCACGGTGTCGGTGTTTGCAAGTTCCATGATAGCTTCAATGGCAATGAAGTGTTTTCTGCGAATTCGAAGTACATCGTCAACTCGTCCTTTCATGGTCAGCTTGTCAGCCAGGCATGCCCACAACATGCGCTCAGAAATGGCGAAGAACTCCATACCGCTATTTTTTCGGATTGCAGTAAAAATATCACCAATAGCTTCAATCTCTGCAATCTTTTCATCATCAGAAAGACGGTCATCGTACCGTATAGTTTTTTCTAATTTGTTTGCAGTAAAATCCAAAAGACTATACAGATTTCTTCTGACCCAATAGCGGAATTCTGGGGTATCTTTTGCAAATAGCTGCTCGGTCTTTTGTGCAGAACTCCGGAACCAGTCTGGAAAGGCTTCTAGGACTTTCAGTGCTTCTTCTGTGTTATCTGCCGCATGCAGTAGCTTTGCTTTCATAGTTAGTGCTTCCAGACGAAGTTTTTCGTGCGTTGCAAATGACTTCCTGTGCCTGAGAAAAAAGCCCATTTCGATGCAAAGTTTGGTATTCTGCAAGCATTTTTTCAATTTCATTCTTCTCCGTCGCCGCATCATAGCCCATCAGTTCATCTACACTTACTTCAAAAACATTCGCCAGCGGGAACAGCATAGTGATGTCCGGATAGGTATTTTTCGCTTCCCATTTACTGACAGCAGCACTGGAGACATTCAGTAATTCAGCCAATTGTTCTTGCGTCAGCCCTTTTGCGAGGCGCAACCGTTTAATGTTCATTCCAATGTTCAGTTCCATATCAATATTCTCCTTGAAAAAATAGTAAACAGGCCTGTTCCTAATTTAGTTATAGCATATTTCCACATGGTTGCAAGGGAATCTCAGGCAACGGGAATTTAACCGGTGGTTAAGAAAGTGGAACATAGCTTTGGTTTTATTGGCAAACCGGTTTCCGCCACTAAATCGGTATCTTTGATTTTATGGCGGACGTACATCGGTCATCTTTTGAAAAATGGCGGCAGTGCAACCGTATCTTAGAAATTATGGCGGTGAAAATAGCGGCATCTTAAAAAATAGAAGACCCAATACCTCAGCAAAGGCTGTTTGGCAAAGATGCGGAAGGTAAAACCACCACAAAATGTAAGATAACCGAAATTGCTTCGCCGGAAAACGAAAGATGCTGGTGAAGTGGCGATTTTACCGCAAAATAAAGAAGGCAAACAAAAAGCCGGAATATTTTTACCCCGGAGTTATCAATAAAAAAATCACAACAACTTGACACTATTTTAGAATAAAATAAAATTGACGATATATTCCCTTTATTGGTAAGATTATACCAGTAGCAGAGTGGGAAAATAGTCGCATTGCGTGTGAATTGATGAAGCCGCTGGTAGAACTTCGCTGTAAAGAAAATCTAACGCAGCAACAGCTTGCGGATAGAACAGGCCTCAGACAGTCAAATATCAGTAGAATAGAAAGAAGAATATTATGCACTGCAAGATGTGTGAACAACAAAAGAATATCAAGGACGACCCGTACTTTATTATGGAACTGGAGACCGGATATGTCATATTAGGATGGTATCAACGATTCCGTGGATACACCGTTTTTAATTGCAAGGAGCATGGGCCGGAATTGTATGATTTAGACCCTGTTTTTCGGGCGAAACATCTTGTGGAAATGTCCATGGTTGCCCAAGCAGTGGCGAATATTTTTCAACCGGACAAAATGAACTATGAATTGCTGGGGAACGGATGCCCACACATACATTGGCATTTATACCCAAGAGTAAAAGGGGATACACCCATTATCAGTTCTGTGTATCAATTGCCGAACTGTGAATTGTTTGATGAAGCCACAAGGCCCAGCGATGCAGTTAGAGAAGAAATGAAGGCAAAGATTAAGAATGAAATTATGCGGCTAATAAGTATAGAAAGATGACAAACGTTATGGAAACCAAAATCTACGATTTTTTACACGAAGATGTTGTGCGGATTCGGACGGAAGTCTTTGTGGAAGAACAACAATTCAAAGAAGAGTTTGATGACATTGACCATCATTGCAAGCACTTTGTTTTTTATGAAAAGGATGAGCCTGTGGCGATTTGCAGAATTTATCCTTATGATGAAAAAACGTATGCCATCGGCAGAATATGGAGGATATCCAGTTCCAAAAAAGGTATCATGGAAGTGGACTTTTTGAACAGCTTTATCGTTGGCTTGTGCAAACCTTACCCGAAAGCATTTTGTATGTAGAGGCTATTGCAAATAAACCCAACAGCAAATCGCAACATATTTTAGAACATTTGGGATTAGAACGAATTGGAGAAACACCAAATGGAAACAGTTATCAGTATCGAGGTGCGTATGAGACTATGGTAGCTCGGTATAAATACGATGTCTAGAGGAGAATGCTATGAAAAAAATATTATTTATATTTATATTACTGTTAGCCGTTGTCCTATCCGGTTGTACTTTTAATTTTTCCATTAACACGAATTGGGGCAATACGCCAACACCGGCGCCAACCTCGACTCTGGAAGCGGACAATAAAGCGCCGCATACCTTTGAAATCGTGTCCGTTACCCAAGAAGAGTTGGTTGGGCAGTGGACCATTGATGCGGTCTATACAGAAGAGTTCACCGGTAAAAGTCCGCAAGAAATGTATGGTTCTGCCTTCGGTACCGCCGGTTGTGGTATGGAATTTGGCGATGACGATAGTTTTAGCTACGATATTGCAATTCGTATTGGTGGGGAAGGTTCCTATGCAGTATCAGAAAAAGATAAGTATATTCATGTGGAACTTACTGAATTTGAAAGTGAGGAAACATCCCAATTTTCTATTTGGGCAGTTTCCATTGACGGAAATCTTCGCTTAATGATGGACCAAGGCGGGGAATTGATTCTTTGGATGCGAAAGGCAGATGTGCTGTAAACATCCAAACTATTTTTCCAATACTCGATTCAACGGCGTCGACAGTCGCTTGGTGAAAAATTTTACCACAAAACCGGTCCCGATTGCGGCGATGAAAGTACCTTCTCTTGTGCCTTCGATAGAGCCGGAAAACAATAGCAGAGACAACACAATGGAAAGTGTGACACAACTGATGTCAAAAATGATTTTTACATTGCCGAAATTCTTGTGTAAAGTGTCAGCAAGCGCTTTTACAAAGGCTTCACCGGCATTCATAATTACATTGGCAATGACGGAAAGGGAAATGCCGAATCCTAAAATGATGACCCCGGCAACTACCATGAAGAGTTGCATGGGATAGTTGGTTACCGGAATAAAGGATGTACACCACATGCCGAAATCGGTAAAAGAACCGAATAAAAAGGATAGTGGGATTTGTAATAACTGAATGGGTTGGAAATTTTTGCGCAAAAGCAAAATTTGTCCCAATATCAGTATGCAGTTGAAGCAAATAAGCCAGTTTCCCATGGAAAGCACAGGGAACCGAAGGTTCAAAATATTGGGCACAGAAGAAATGGGAGAGACCCCCAGGGCACCTTGCTTCGTAAATGCAACACCCAGCCCAATAAAAAACAGACTGATAATAAAGAGGATATATCGCTTGATGGTTTCTTTCTTTTTCACAGGCATTCTCCTATCTTTATCATGATGAAAAAAGTATATATCAGCTTTTGTGCAGATGCAACTGCATTATGTTATAATAAAAAACAGAAAGGATAACAGAAAGAGGAGATGGGCAAATGAAACAGGTAATCCACATTTACGGTGCTTCCGGCGCCGGCACCTCCACTTTGGGGAGAAAAATATGTGACGAGCTTGGGTTTACTTTCATGGATACGGATGATTATTTTTGGCTACCCACCAACCCCAAGTATACAACCAAACGGGAAAAAGCAGAACGGATTGCCTTGATAAAGCGTGATATGGAGGCGGCCAAACAGAGAGGTAAAAACGGAAAACATGCAAAGAAAAAGGAACAATACCATGAAAATAATTGACACTTTTCACCAAATAAAAACTTGCTATCCAAACGGTCAATTTGATATGGACTGTTGGCGGCAATATGCAGATACAATTTCTTGTCATTTGAAAGATAAGTGCATAGACGATGCCAACACTTATGATTTTACGAACGAAATTTTTCAAATATTAAATGATGTGATGGAAAACGAAGAAAAGCTAATCACTGCGCATAATGCGTTCCTGGATCTTACAACTGGATTATCAGAAAAAATTCAAAGTATCTTAGGTACGGATTTAGATGTTTCCATTATTTTTTATCTGGGATTATGTAATGGGGCCGGATGGGCAACAAAGTTGGAGGATAAACCTGTTATATTGCTTGGTGTTGAAAAAATAATTGAGTTGTCCTGGTGTGATAAGCAGGCAATGTCGGGATTGATTTATCACGAACTTGGTCATATATGGCATTTCAATACAAGAAAAACAAAATCCTTTCAAAAAGAAAACCCAAGTCTATGGCAACTTTATACAGAAGGTATCGCTATGTATGTAGAGCAAAGATTGTTGGACGATTGGAATTTTTACCATCAAGATAAAAACGATTGGTTACATTGGTGCAACGAAAATAAAGAATTGCTGTACAGAGAATATACAAAGCGAGTACGCAATGCGGAAAGCACGCAGGATTTTTTCGGCGATTGGAACAACTTCCATGGGAAAGCGGATGTTGGTTATTACTTAGGATGTGAGTTGGTAAAAACATTGGCAAAAGACCATTCGCTTACCGAACTGGCAAATTTAGATTTAACAGTGGTCGCTTCAAGCATCGACTTGGGAACTACGGCCTGATAGCGACCAACAAGCAATTCCGCAACTTACAATTGACTGTCTCCTTGTTGCTGTGGTAATATTAAACAGTTAATAAACTATAATTGCGAGAAGTATGCACATTGCAAAAGAAATGTAATTAAGCAACAGGAGGAAACTTATGAAAAGTTTGAAGAAAGTGGCATCATTGATTCTCATAATGGTACTGGCATTATCCATGGCAATGTCCATGATTGCCTGCAGTGACAACACAGATGATTCCAACAATCCCAATGGGGATAATAACAACACAGGCACAACGGACGCTTATACTGTAAGTCTAAAAACCATTGGCGGTATGGCATTATCCGGTATTGATGTTTATGTTTATGAGGATAATACGCTGGCGAATATTCAGCAATTTGGCGAAACGGATGAAAATGGTTTGGTAACATTTACCATGCCGGTAAACAGCAATTATGCCATTACGCTTTCCGGTTTGCCAAAAGGATATCAAGTAGAGCCCTTTTATTCTTTTAATGGAAACACAGCCGTGATTACATTAGTTTCTTCTGTGATTAAAGATGACAGCTTATCCAATGTGACGTTGGGCTTGGGCGATGTCATGTATGATTTTACGATTACGACAACAGAGGGTACCTCTTTAACACTTTCTGAAGTCTTAAAAGAAAAGGATATGGTTTTGTTGAACTTCTGGTATACCAGTTGTTCCTGGTGCGTTACCGAGTTCCCGATTATGGAGCAAGCATATCAAATGTATAAAGAGGATGTGGAAATCATTGCGGTAGACCCTTATAACGAAGGTATTAATGCAATCAAAAGTTTCCAACAAGAACTGCAGTTGACTTTTCCTATGGGAGAATGTCCTATTGCGTGGTCCAATACCTTTGGTATCACTGGATATCCTACCTCTGTTATTATTGACAGATATGGTGTTATCTGTGTGATAGAACGCGGTGCGATTACCAGCTTGCGACCATTTACCTGTGCGTTTGAACATTTTACAGCAGATAATTACCAGCAGAAGATTTGTGCCAACGGCGTAGCAGACTTGGTTACCAATGTGAAACCTACCTATACCATGGATACTTCTGAAAATATCGGTGCTGCCATTAATAAAGGCGATATTACCGTAACTTATCGCCCGGAAACAGAAGATGCAAATGCAGAATATATTTGGCCGTTTATTATTACACAAAAAGATGGCGAATCCTGCATTATGGCATCCAACAAAGGCATTGAAAGTTCTTACGCAATTATGTATGCAGATGTTACTTTAAAGGCAGGGCAGGCAATTGGCTTTGACTATTTTTCTTCTACAGAATCTCAAGCGGACATTATGTATGTTATTGTAAATGATGATGATATTTTCCAAATTTCCGGTGAATCGGATACTTGGAAATCCTGTTATCCATGGGTGGCAGAAGAAGATGGTGTTTATGAAGTAGCGCTTTGCTTCTTAAAAGACGAATCGGATAATGTTGGTGACGATACTGTTTATGTGAAAAATATGCGTGTTGTAGATGTGAAGGATATTGATACTGCTACATATTTACCACGTTATGCAGCAACCGAAACGGAAGATTCCTATGAATACGTGGAAATTTTCTATAATGACAGTGATGGATATTATCATGTAGGGTCTAAAAATGGGCCATTGTTATTGGCAAATCTTTTGACAACAACAATGTTTAACGAGGAAAAATCCGTTTTTGACTTGGTTTACGATGGTTCTGTTGTCGTAGATGGTGTGAATATGTATGATGCCATTATCGATTATTGTTCGTATGCATCCAACTCTATTATGAGTGGTTACTGTACCGTTAATAAAGAATTGGCAGAACAATTAAAGAAAATTGCATCTGTAGTTGGTTTTGATAATACGGAAAATGAATGGTTGAAAGTTTGTAAGTATTATGAAGTATATGGTTCTACCACACAACTTTCTGACCCCATTTCCGGCTTGGCACCGTTCTCTGCGCCTTCTGCAAAGCTTGGTAAGAATGTAAGCACTAACTACTTCTATTATGACAGAGCGATTATTCCAAGAGGTCTTTTGGCTAAATTTGTACCAAGCAAATCCGGTGTATACCGTATTACTTCTAAAACAGATTACGAACACGGCGTCAATGCATGGATTTTTGACGAAAACAGAAATACCCTTTATACCTATGAACAGGATGAAAGAATGTTTGAGGATGAGACCAATTGCTCCATGGTATTTTACATGGAAGCAGGCAAGTCCTATTACATTGATATTGCTTTCTGGGATGTGTATCAAACTGGTTATATCTACTATGATATTGAATATATGGCATCCAGTGTAGAACTTTTCCGCTTGGCAGCGCCAGGGTATTTTACCTATGATAGTGATACAACCGGCAATACCATGTACTATGTAATTACCGGTGGTATCGATGTGGTGCTTGGCTCTGATGGCCGTTACTATGAGGATTTGGGAAAAGATTCCAATGGTAAGCAAAAATATGGCAGTTTGATTTATGCAGATTTTACCGGAATTACAGGTATTTTTGATACGCCCATTGCAACGGTAATAACCACCGGCTCTGACGGAAAGAAGAAAGAAATTAAAGGTATGATTGAAAAGGGTGCATTTGATTTCAGTAAAACAGAATACGATGCATTTGTACTGTCTTATTTTGATAAAAATAACTATGATGCTGATGCAACCAAGACAGAACTTAAGAGTGTATGGGGAGAGGATTATGATGATTATTATATCCTTTATCAGGTAGAGGATGTTTTGGCAGGCAAATATCATGGTACAGGAGAAGATTTGACGGATGCAATCTCTGCATATCTGGATGATATTATTAAAGATGGTCACGAAGAAAGAGAAGGTTGTGTAGTTGTAACCAAAGAACTGGCAGAACTGCTCCAAATGATAATGGATAAATATACATTTGAAAATGTAGAATATTCTTGGTTAAAACTGTGCTATTACTATGATTATATCGGGAAATAAAGGTGTGTTATAGCGATGAAAAAAAGTATATTGATTTTAACAACAATTCTTTGCTTTGTAATGCTGTTTGTTTCCTGCGGAAAAACAGAAAGCACAGAAGCAACTTATAAAATAACCGTAAAAGATGCATTGGGAAGCCCTTATACTGCTGGTGTTATGGTTAGAATTTTAAAGGATGGGGAACAGGTTGGCATGCAGGTTGTAAACGAAGCCGGGGTCGTTTCCAAAACCATGGAAAAGGCAGAGTACTCGGTGGAATTAGTGTTTACGAATCAGGACGAAACCTATTATTATGATACAACCAATTTAAACCTGTCTGCAGAAAAGATTACATTGGATATTATTTTGTCAAAGGTACCTGCAGAAGGAACTACCACTTTGTATGTACAAGATAATGCATATAAAGCTTATACTGTGGAAGCAGGGTGTACCTATGTAACGTTGACGGCAGGAAAGAGAAATTATTTCTTATTTACGCCGGTTATGGAAGGAACCTATGAAGTTTCCGTGCCGGGAAGTTCGGCAGTCATTGGGTATTATGGCGCTCCGCATTTTGTACAGGATTTCAGTGCTGCTGAAGTGACGGATAATCAATTTACCATTTCTGTTAATGCTTCTATGATTGGAACCGGCAATACAGGAACCAGCATTTATGTTATTGGTATTGATGCAGGAGAAACTGATGAAGATTGTATTTTAGCAATTAACCGAACAGGAAATGCACAAAAGAATGTGTCTGATGAACCTTGGTTTGTATATTCCGCTTCTACAGTGCCTTCCGCATATACTTTAGCTGCCGGTGCAACCATTGCAGAGTTTGATTTGACAGCAACTACTGCAACCTATCCGCTTGTATTAAACAGCAATGATGGCTTCTACCATTTACAGTCTGAAAACGGTCCTTTGGTATTGGTTCGTTTGGCAACAGATTCAGAATATATTGCATCTTATAAAACAATTTTAGAAACTGTTGGTGTCAATAAATATTTTTATGATGCCGACGGCAATTTTGAGAAAAAAGAAAGTTATAGCGAATGTTTGTTGGAATATATCAATTGTGCAGATGAAAACAACGGAGTATATCCTTTGACAGAAGATTTAAAGTATATTATGCAACAAAACGGAGATTATTTAGGCTGGTGGGATCCTTCTTCTAGCACTTATTTGTTTAAAGATGAAAATGGCGTTAATGTCCCCGGCATTAACACTGAAATTGGTTGGCTGGCAATGTGCTGCTATATCGCCGGCTAGCAGAAAGGATTTTTATGAAAAATAAAACACATATTATTCTAAAAGTTATGTTGTTTTGTTTGGCATTTTGCCTTTGTGTTATCAGCTGTTCTTGTC
>CAYMRI010000060.1:0-11675 GCA_964392835.1 uncultured Eubacteriales bacterium | reverse complement strand
GTGCAACGCTACTGATCCTGTTTGTCTTGCCCGGTGTTCTGGCAGCTTTCGATAAAATCGTAACGAAAAAGAAAAATCGGGTTTAATTTCTACAGCCTTCAAAACAACTAAATACGAACTATTTTACAGAAAGAACAGCGGCAGGGAGATTTGCTCTCCCTGCCGCTTGTTTATTGTTTACGGTCAATCGGGGCACAGTTCCCTTATATCTTGCTTTGTGAAGCGTCCTATCTTATTCATAGCAGCTTTGCGAACCATGTTTTTGGAGATTTTTGCTTCCAATGAAATATATTTGCCAACATAAAATCCACTTCGATAAAAAAGAAGTGTTGTGAGCAACCGGCTCATTCTTCCGGACGTCTCTTCAAATAGAGCTCCTGCTTTCCGGCTTCTTTATATATGGCGGCTATAAGTCCTAAAATCTCAGAATCCCATTTTTGATTTTTAATAACAGCGTAATTAAAAGGTCTCATTCCCTTAAATATCTTGTGATTTTAAGGGAAACGTGGTGCGATTAAGAGATATTATCTCCTCCAATTTATTAAAAGAATTTTCCTCTATAATTCATCATGTATCTTTGCGTAATATCGCAAGATATTTCTCATATGAAAATACACGATTGCGGTTTGCGTTATTGGTTTGAATTACAATTCCTGCATCAACCAATCTGTTTACCGCAAGAGAAGCGGTGTGAAATATAACTTATTATTCTTATTGGCAAAGGTTTGCTTTTATCAATCTTTGATAGCCATATATCTATGCTCCTTTTGGCGAATCGGTCTCACTTATACATATCCTGCAGGGTTACAAGTCTGACTTCGCCCTTATCTGCGAGGTCATGTAGTCCCGCTGTAAATCCACTCTTTGAGAATATATAATAATGATATTTGTCCCCTTTACCGAAAACCTCCGCATAATGTTTCAGCAATTCCAGTTCATCTACACCGACAGGAGAGTTACGATACTTGCAAGAACCGATAATATATTCATTACCCTCAGCAGGCGTACCAACGATGTCGATTTGAACTTCTTTTTTTGCTTTGGAGTCGGTGCCCCACCACTGACCGATATCGGATAATACAACAGGAATATCCTCAGCATAGAGGAATAAATATTCACGGCACATCTGTTCAAAGATAAGGCCCATATAATCAGGGTAATACTTCTTGATAATGGGTTCATAAATTCTTTCAATTTTTCCGGCACTAATTGCCGAAGTGTTTTGAGGTACAAAACGATACCAGAATCGGAAGAAATTATCACCGATGGCATAGATGGTTTTCTTTCCGGCTTTTTCCGTGACTGGTGTTTCTTTAACAAGAATGCCAAGATTCAAAAGCACTTTCAGATATTTAGCGCAAATAGGGGATTCGATTCCTACTTTGGTGGCAATTTCATTGGAATGGGAAGCACCGCTGGCAACAGCCGTGATAACTGAATTATAGATAGCCGGTTCGCGGAGTTCCTGCTTGAGCAGATTCTCAGGCTCCTCATAGAGATAACTCGAAGTATTAAATAAATTTTCCTTGAGAGCCTCATCTACATTGCCATCAACATCAAGCTTGTTAATATAATGCGGAATGCCGCCGGTTATTCCATAAATGAATGCCTGCTGCTCATTCGTAAGGTTGGGATTAAACGCTGTCATCTCCTTGTATGTTAGAGCTTGAATCTTAAACTGTCCGGTGCGTCTTCCATATAACGGACTTTCATAACCTAACACCTGATACTCCATAAAACTCATCGAAGAGCCACATAGAATTAAATACAGCTTTCCGTTTTTCCACATATGGTCAATGCTGTGCTGAAGGCGAGAGGATATTGATTTATTGGCTTTAGCGAGATAAGGATACTCATCTATAACAAATACCAATCTTTCCTCTTCGGCCATTCTTGTGATCTCAGCAAAGGCTGCATCAAAAGACTGATAAACCGGTGCTGTCTCTGCGTCCGGATAATCTTTCGCATAAATTGCCTTGGATAACGCCACAAGATTCTCCTGGGATGATGCATTCAGAGCCGAAAAGAACACTGTTGGCTTACCTTTGCAGAATTCGTTTATCAGTGCTGTTTTACCAACGCGACGACGACCATACACAATGACACACTCGAAATTATTTTTATCATATCTTTTGTTTAAATCTCGAAGTTCTTTATCTCTGCAATGAAACATATATCATTCTCCCTCGTTATAAACTTACGAGTTTTCAACTCATGAGTTTATTATATGCGCAACTCATCAAAAGGTCAATAGTTTTGGAGCAAGTAACTTTCCGCCTTTCCCTTAATTTGCTCTTGTTTTTAAGAGTATCGTTATATGATTAAGGGTAAATATACACTTGAATACGTGTCTTTATTTTTACTTATTCGCCTAACTCAAAATAAACAAAGTTTCTTGTTCGTAATATTTTGAGTTGTTTTGTCGCAAAAGTTATATAAGATTTGCGACAAAAGCATTTGGAAATGAAAAGTCGGATGAACACACGGCTTATCCGGCTCCCACTATGCAGTTCCACGTCAAAAAACAACCATCTTAGACAATTTTCAGAAATTTTTCTGTGCAAAATTTCCCATTCATGATATACTTTTTATAAATTACATATAAAGGAGAGTTCATTATGACAGGAACTGCGATTGGGCTTCTGATTGTCATGGGCGTTTATTTGCTTTTCATGCTCTTAATCGGAGCCTACTACACCAAGAAAAATAATGATGTCAGTGACTTCTATTTAGGTGGTCGTAAATTAGGACCGCTGGTAACCGCAATGAGTGCAGAAGCATCTGACATGAGTAGCTGGCTTTTGATGGGTTTGCCGGGTGTTGCATACCTTTCCGGTGCTGCAGACGCCGGATGGACTGCCATCGGTCTGGCAATCGGTACTTACTTAAACTGGCTGATTGTGGCAAAGAGATTACGCCGCTATTCAGAAAAAGTAAACAATGCTATTACGTTGCCGGATTTCTTTTCCAATCGCTACAGAGATAACAGCCATGCTTTGCTTGCCATCTCTGCCATTATCATCGTAATCTTTTTTGTACCATATACCGCATCCGGATTTGCGGCTTGCGGAAAATTGTTTTCCACATTATTTCCAAATTTGACATATGAGTGGGCCATGATTATCAGTGCCATTGTCATCGTTGCCTACACCTCATTGGGTGGCTTCCTGGCAGCCAGCATCACAGACTTTATTCAAAGTATTGTCATGACCATTGCCTTAATTATTGTTGTTGTCTTCGGCATCAACAGTGTAGGCGGTTTGGATGTGGTTATCAATAACGCGAATGCGTTGGATGGCTATCTGTCACTGTTTGCCACGCATGACCCCACAACCGGTACCTCTTCTCCCTATAGTGTACTGACTATTGTTTCTACTTTGGCATGGGGGCTTGGGTACTTTGGTATGCCGCATATTCTGCTGCGCTTTATGGGGATTAAAGATGAAAACAAATTAAAAATTTCCAGACGGGTTGCCTCTGTATGGGTAGTCATTTCCATGTTTATTGCGATTTTTATCGGTATTATCGGATACAGCATGTCAAAAGAAGGCGTTATTGATACATTGGTAGGTTCTGCGCAATCTGAAACCATAATTGTAAAAATCGGTATGCTCCTAAGTAACAACGGTGTACTGGCAGTCATTATGGCCGGTATCATTTTCTCCGGCATCCTGGCATCCACCATGTCTACAGCGGATTCTCAGTTATTGGCAGCATCTTCCAGTGTTTCCCAGAACCTGTTGCAGGATTGCTTCGGGCTCAAACTTTCTCAGAAAGCATCTATGATAGTTGCAAGAATCACCGTAATTGTTATTGCCATCATTGCTGTATTTCTTGCATTAGATCCGGAGAGCTCCGTATTTGATATTGTGTCCTTCTCCTGGGCAGGCTTTGGTGCAGCATTTGGTCCGGTAATGCTGTTTGCATTGTTCTGGAAGCGTTCCAATCGTTACGGTGCATTGGCAGGTATGCTTGTAGGCGGCGCCATGGTATTTATTTGGAAATATTTGATTGCCCCAATAGGCGGTGTCTTTGCAATCTATGAATTGTTGCCGGCATTTATCTGTGCAAGTATTGCCATTGTGGTTGTCAGTCTTCTGACACCCGCTCCAAGTAAAGAAATCGTAGAAGAATTTGAAAGTGTTTAATTTCAATTTATATATGCATCAGAAAGGGGCTGTATTTTGCTACAGCCCCTTCTCTTTTTTTAAGTAATTAAATCACGCTTCCTCTGCATGGAATTGATAAAACAAATCGATTTCCGCTGTGGTTTCACAAAGAAATTCTCTACATATTTCATCCTTGGAAAGGATTTTACCAACTTTTCTTATGGCCTTAAAAAAACGGGGATCAAAAATAATCTCCTCACTATGGGCAAGCAGCGGACATAACAATTGGGCCCGATAATCCTTTTCCACAAAAATTTTTCCTTTTTCATCGATTGTAGGAAAGAAAGGAAAGATCCGGCATGCCAAAGGCCGGTTATTTCTGTCACAGAAACCGTCACATATAGCCAGTCTTCCACCTGATTGGATATTTCTTATCTCTAACGTACTTTCTTCGTAAGGGAAAAGGCGCATGCCTGTGTTCTTGTCTCCTTTGCAACAGGTATGCTCGCAAAGCAAGCCACAATCCGCCCGAAGCGGGGTTAGTTCCCCAATTATGCGGTATATTCGCTTGTACATTTTTTTATAATCTGTGTTGCGCATTGGGTATAACACTATTTCTGTTCCCGCAATCTTTTTTCGGCTCTGTTCACTGCGCAAAGCAAGCCACGAATCGAAGCCATATTGATGTTATGGGAAATGCCCACACCAAAGTAATTTCTACCATCCGGCATGAGGATTTCAATATAGGAAACCGCTTTTGCATCAGAGCCTTTGGTAATGGCATGCTGATGGTAAGAAACAAACTTAATATCCTTACCGGTTACATTTTTCATGATATTGGTAAACGCATTAATGGGGCCATTCCCGGTGCTCTCCACTGCCATTTCAAATCCGTCCTTGGAAATCACACAATCCATGTGCACCAAAGGTTCTCCATCGGTGGATTCTTCATAGGTCTTATGTTTCAGCAATTGATATACGCTGTTCCCTTTGGACAAATATTCCTGTTCAAACAATGCCAAAACCTCATTGGGCATCAATTCTCTACCACTGGCATCGCAAGCCGCTTTTACAATGGCACCAAATTCCGGGTGCATTGCCTTGGGTAATTTATAGCCAAACTGATCCTGCATTACAAATGCAGCACCGCCCTTACCGGACTGGCTGTTAATACGGATAATGGGTTCATATTCTCTTCCTACATCCGCCGGATCAATGGGCAAATAGGGAATTTCCCAATACTCGGTACCGGAAGTCTCCATGTACTGCTTCCCTTTATTAATCGCATCCTGATGAGAGCCGGAAAACGCAGTAAACACCAATTTTCCTGCATAGGGATGTCGGTCGCCTACCACCATTTTGGTGGTGTTTTCGTAAACTTTTTTTACTTCATTGATGTTGCTGAAATCCAACTGCGGATCCACTGCTTGTGTATACATGTTCATGGCCAATGTCACAATATCCACATTACCGGTTCTTTCCCCGTTTCCAAACAAAGTACCTTCGATTCTGTCCGCACCGGCCATCAATGCCAATTCAGCGGCTGCCACAGCGGTCCCTCTGTCATTATGAGGGTGGAGAGAAATAATCGCATGTTCTCTATTGGGAAGGTGCTTGCAAAAATATTCAATCTGGTCTGCATATCCATTTGGGGTACTGCCTTCTACCGTGGACGGCAGGTTCAAAATGACTTTGTTGTCTTCGCTTGCACCCAACTCTTCCATGACCTTGTTGCAAATATCCACAGCAAAGTCCATTTCTGTGCCGGAAAAACTTTCCGGAGAATACTCAAAGCGAATGTTGGTACCGTTTCCTTTGCGGGCATCCGTCAACTCTTTAATGAGTTTTGCGCCCTTTACTGCAATTTCCGTAATGCCTTCCATATCCTTCTGGAACACTACTTTTCTCTGCAGTGTAGAGGTAGAATTGTAAAAATGCACAATGACATTTTTCGCACCATCAATGGCCTCGAATGTTTTTTCAATCAAGTGGGGTCTTGCCTGCACCAACACCTGAATGGTTACATCGTCAGGAATATAGTTGCCCTCGATTAAAGTACGCAGAATTTCATACTCCGTCTCAGAAGCAGAAGGAAACCCTACTTCAATTTCTTTTATGCCAATCTTAACCAAAAGCTGAAACATCTCCAACTTTTCTTGTAAGTTCATGGGATTAATCAACGCCTGGTTGCCGTCGCGCAAGTCAACGCTACACCAAATAGGCGCTTTTTCAATCACTTTATTAGGCCATTCTCTGTCCTTTAACGGTATTGGTTGAAACGGAATGTATTTGCTGCATCCTTTTTTCATTTCTACAAATCCTCCTTTATCGTAAAAAAATCCTCACCCCTATTATCATTTCCTTAGGGGCGAGGATGTCGTTACTACTGCTATCACATTCCACGCGGTACCACCCTATTTCAGTTCCTGCTTTCGCAAGCAACTCTCTGTAAGCTTCCATCAAAGCTCCGGCCGATAACGCGGCCAGCGTCCTGCCCTACCTGTCAGGCAAGCGACTCAGGTGTGAGCTATCCACAAAATGTCTTGCGCTGATTTTCACCAACCATCAGCTCTCTGTGCCAAGCACAATCTGTCTTTCCACCGTCATTGTCTTTCTCTCCACGGCTTTTGCCATGAAACAAATGGGGTTATGAAATTGTTATCATATTATATGCAATCTTTTCTGCTTTGTCAACTTTTCTTTTGAAAAACGCCTACTGAACGCCTACTGCTCCGCCAGATAAGTATAGTATTCTGCTAATTGTGCATAGATTTCAGCATAAGCAGCTTGGTCCATAATGTCTTTTTCCTGATCCTTTGCCTCATTCATGTTCCAGCCGTTCAAAAGGTCTCTGGGCAAAAGTCCATTGTCTTTTTGATAGTTTTCATAGGCATAGTCCAATGATGTCTGAAATGCATCAATATATTTTTTACAATTCTCATCATAGGGAAACAACTCCAAGTAACCTTCCAATAAAATCAGATTAAACCATGTGGTACCATTATACAGATTATCACTGGAAGGCGCATATTGGCAAAGTATCTTTTCGTCTATCTGTGTTTCCTTTGCAAAAACCTCATACGCCCCTTTGGCACTCATCTTCGCATCTTCCAAATAGGTTTCTTCCTCTGTGACACGATAAAGTGCGGCCCCGCCGGAAATCATAGTTCCCGTATTATAGGTATAGGCAGACTGCTCAAAGTCAACAATCCCGGTAGTGGAAAAATAGTGTCTTTCCTCGCCTTCCCCTTCTTCGTCGCGCCAGCTTTTTACATTATCCCCATAAACGCCGCTGTCAAGGCGCAAGTTCTCTTTTGTCCAATTGTAAATCTTCTTTGCCCAATTTAAATAATATGCACCGTTTTCACGGCCTTCTTCCGTGAAAATCTCATACAGGTCCACCAAAGCCACAATCAGCGGTCCATTGGAGCAGGTGTGTTTGGAAAAATACCCCGGCCCCCAGGTAATACCACCTACTTCTTTGCCGTCCACAACGGAAACATCCCAGCCATCCAGACAGGTCTGGGTAAGCTCCAGTGCCTGTGTCAGATAGGTTTCCTCCTTTGTCAGTTGATAGACATAAATCAAGTCCCGAATAATCCACATCTGATCATCATAAACAGCCGAAACGCCCTCAAGAGAAGCACTGCCTTTTGCTGCAGCCCGGTTTACTGCATACATGGTTTGTTCTTTTGTGCCGGTATAATCTGTAATCCAGTCTGTCCCTTTATAATATTCCATGGTAGAAAGCAATTCCCCATAAAGAGACGCATAGTGGGAAGCTTCTTCGCCGTCGTGAATAGACCAAAGTTTGGAAGTCATGGATAACATAGAGGTAAGATGCCATACCGAAACAGTTTCCCGATATCTGCCCGTAGAAGAATTCACGTATAGGGCAACATATAAACTATCTCCTCGCCGACCCATAATGAATAAGTCCTCTACCCCTTGTGCAATCACCTGAGCACGTTCTGTATTTTGCACAGCAAGGGTAGCATAGCTTTCCTTCTCTGCTTTTGTCAAATTTGCAATAACAGGCGGGAGCTCTCCCGCCTGTCCATCATTACACGCCGCAAATTGGGTAAGCAATACTGCTGCTGTCAATATCATGCATATACGTTTCTTAATACTCATATTTTTCCCTTTAAGCGTTCTTTTTTCGAAGAATCATACCAACGCCGAGACCTAAACCGAATGCAACTACCAAAAGCAGAATCCAAATCCAAATTGGCATACCGCTGTTCTGTGCTGCCTGCTGTCCAGCGCCATCATCGGTTGCAGCCGGTGCAGTGGTTGCAGGGGCGGTTTCTGTGGGCGTCGGAGTGGGTTCGTCGGTCACATCCGGTGATTGTGTTATATCCGGTGTTGCTTCTGCACCTAATTCCTGCATACGCATAACGGTAATGTTGTACTCTTTCTTTGTGCCGTCTTCTGCAGTAACCACAACGGTTGCTTTATTTTCTCCTACTTCCAAAGTAACATCACCGGTTGCAGCTACGCTTGCCTTGGAATCGGAAACAGAGCCTGCTGCACTAAAAGTTGTCACCTCATATGGTAAGTACACAATATAATCCGTTTTTTCTGCATCAAATGCCGGGGACAAAATACCCTGACTTACTGTAATACCTTTTAAATCCGCATTGCTGCTGGCTACATAATTAGGGTCCTGCGCTCTGGTAACGGTAATGCTATAGGTCTTTGTTGCACCGCTTTCTGCAGTAACCGTTACTTTTACGGTATTGGAACCTACTTTTAAGGAATTGCCGCTAATGGAAACCTTAGCCTTGGAATCAGTGGCTGTAGCAGTGATGTCCAGTTTGGAAACACTATAATCTACAGAAGCTGTATAACTTGTAGTATTGGTGCTGAATGCCGGAGAAATGGTGGCATTGGAAACCGTCAAACTTTTCAAGGTATTTACTGTGGATAAGGGCGCCGCCACTGTTGCGGACTTTGACCCGGACACTGCATAGTCCCCATCTAAGTTACTGTAGTTACCGGAAAAAGATACGGAAATGGTATCTCCTTCTTTTACAGAATTGGAAACGGTGAATTTTGCCACAACAATTTTTTTGTTACCGGAAAGAGCACTGTTTCCCAAGTCCACGAAAATATTGTTACCATTGGTATCTAATGTTCCCGTAGAAGCGGTAATGGATTTTAGTGTCAAGTTAGACGAGTAGGAAAAACTTCCATTTACCGTAAGGGCGTTGGAAAGTGTTACATTTAAAGTAACGCTAACGGTATCCCCTGCCCGCAGGGTAGAGCTGGAAAACGAAAGAGATGCATTGGCTGCCGAAACCGGAAGCGTCGTTGCCGTAAAAACGGTAAGCATCATCATAATTGCAAGAATCAAAACACTAATTTTTTTCATATATAAGAACCTTCCTTTCCTTTATCTTGGGGTAATGGTTGTCTTTCCCAAAACATAGAACTTAATATTTACATAGTCGGTTGCGGTTACTGTTCCGTCTCCGTTGATATCCGCTGCCTTTGCTTTTGCACCGGTTAATGTGGATTTGCCTAATACATGGAATTTTACATTTACATAGTCGGAAGCGGTAATCTTACCATCACCGTTGGCATCCCCGGTCACCACGATGGTGTATGTCTTTACAACCGTATTGCCATCCATGAGTTTTACGGTCATCCCTGTCCCTACCACTGTAGAGCCCGTCACTTGGGTGCTACCATTATATACCTTGCAATAAGCCTTTTCATTAATACCATTCAGCAAGGTCGTTACTGTCGTTCCAACCTTAATCTTACTGATATACCGGTTGGTTTGGTCAACGGTGTAAGTAGAAGATGTAATCTGGCTGGGTACTTTGCTATTTACCGTTACGGTATAAGTAGCATTCTTGCCGCCGTAAGAAACAGTTACTGTTTGAGTGCCGACAGTATTGACTGTACTTGGGCTTACCGTCCATCCACTGGAAATGGTTTCCGTGGTGCCGTTATTATAAGTTACTTTCACTTTCATGCCGGACGTATCTACGGTTTCATCCTGTGTATAAGTCAGCTTCGTCGGCTTGGTGGTAATTGTGAGGGAAGAAACGGTTACTGCCACTACTGTTACCGTAAATGTGGTTTTCTTTCCACCATAGGTTACAGTTACTGTTTGTGTCCCTGCCGTCGTCAGTTTGGCAGGTGTCACAATAAAACCAGAAGTAATATCTTGCGTAGTGCCGTTACTGTAAGTTGCCCGCACAATCAATCCCGCTGTATTTAAGGAATCTCCTACATAATAAGATGTTTTGGTAGGTTTGGAAACGACGGTAATAGAAGAAATGGTGGCCGGTTTCGTTACGGTTACAGTACAGGTGTCTGTAAACGCGCCTACCGTTACAGTAATCGTGGTAGTCCCTTCCTTTAAAGCTATAATTTTTCCATTATTGTCAACCGTTGCAACAGCAGGGTTAGAACTGTTCCATACTGCCGTTCTATCGTCTGTAGTGGTTGCCGGTAAATAAGAAACGGACAATGTTGCACTTTCGCCGGTTTCCAAAGCCAACGTTTCATCGATTGCAATACCGGTCATAGGCACTTCATCCGCAAGATTTACAGAGCCGTAAACCTCTACTTCGGATAAGCCTGCCCATTCACTGCCTGCAGTCTCCATACCGGTAATCTTTACATAAGAAGTGCTCTTTGTACCGCCTTCTATCGCAATACTCTGCACATCAGAAGTTTTTGATAATGTAATATTCTGCGTTGTACCATCAGAAAACTCTAACACCGCACTGGTAAAGTAAGTATCGTGGTTTCCACTCCAATCTGCACGAACCTTAATATCTACAGAGTCTACATATACCTCTGTACCAAAATCAATTTGATACCACATATTACTGTCATTTTCAGAAGCTCCCCAAGATTGCAACGGATAGGTTCCATGCCCTTCATTAATTGCAAAGCCGTCAATAGCATTTCTGGCTGCAAATTCTGAACTGTTATACTGGGTACTTGCACTTGCATGGGGATATGCAGACGCCGAGGAACCATTACCGGAAACATCGTAAGGATTAACCGCCAAATTTCTGTTTTCTGCCAGTTCTTCTGCCGTCGCAATTCTTGCTGTAATGGTAGGATGTTCTGCATTATAGAATGTAGCCGGAAAAATATTACTTGTATTTGACGGAATGGTATAGGTAAATGTTCCTGTCGGGCAATAAATCAACGACTCACCCAGTCTGGAATCCATTGCAAAGAAGAAGTAATTTACACCTTCCGGCAATTCTACCGTCACTTTATAACCGGAGGTATATTTTCTCTCCGGATACAAGTAAACAAGACCATTGTCTGTTGCAGTTGCTAAAGTGGTACCACTACTATTTTTATAAGAAATAGTAATGGGCAATTTGTCCGTATCTGCTGTTCCAGCTACAATTCTCTTTGTTGCCACATCCAATGCATCGTAATAGTCTCGTTTATTTTGCTTTATGGTAGCTTCTCGGTATTCATTGGTACCCCAATTGGTGCTTTCATCATAAGCGCCACGATATGGAACACCTAAATCAATCCAAGCAGCAATGGCTTGAATTTCTTTTTCTGTTAAATTGGTATTGC
>CAYMRI010000059.1:8562-11677 GCA_964392835.1 uncultured Eubacteriales bacterium | reverse complement strand
CCACCTACCCGTTACATTAACGGTAGCAATGTAACCAATTGTCTGGTGGCAGACGGCTGTATCATCGAAGGTACCGTAACCAACAGTCTTTTGTCCCGTTATGTAAAGATAGAGAAGGGTGCACAGGTGGATAATTGTATTATTCTGCAAAATTGCCGCATTGGCGCCGGAGCGAAAATTTCCAATGTCATTCTTGACAAGAATGGTATAATTGACAAGAACATGGAACTGAAAGGTTCTCCGGAATTCCCTCTGGTGATTGAAAAGAGAGCGCTTTCCGGTTTATGAAGCTGATATAAAGGAGCGTGGAATGTATGAAGGTACTGTTTGTTGCATCTGAAATGTACCCTTTTGCAAAGACGGGTGGATTGGGAGATGTGGTATATGCCCTGCCGAAAATGTTGCGAGAAATGGGCGTGGATGCCAGAGTCATTATACCGAAATACAGCAAGATATCCGAAACATATAAAGCAAATATGATTCATATTGCAAGTTACGGTGTACAGGTTGGTTGGAGAAATCAGTATTGTGGATTGCAATATTTGAACCATGATGGATTGCCGGTTTATTTTATTGACAATGAATATTATTTTAAGCGAGATAGTTTTTACGGCGATTTTGACGATGGCGAACGGTTTGCCTTTTTTGATCGGGCGGTTCTGGAAAGTATTGGCTATATGGAAGACTTTGTGCCGGATGTGATTCATTGCAACGACTGGCAGACTGGTATGATTCCGTTGCTGTTGAAGGCTCATTATGCCAGCCGGTATTGGTTTATCAAAACCGTATATACCATTCACAATCTAAAATATCAAGGAATTTTTTCTCCTGATGTATTGGGCGAGTTGTTTAATTTGGATATGTCCTATTATGATGAGCAAAAGTGCAAGTTCAATGACAGCATTTCCATGATGAAGGCAGCTATACAGTATGCAGATGCAGTAACGACTGTCAGTCCCACCTATGCAGAAGAAATTCAGATGGCATATTACGGTGAGGGCCTGGATGGGTTGCTGCGAGAAAAAAGTTATAAACTTTACGGCATCTTAAACGGTCTGGATTATGATGTATTCAATCCGGCAACGGATAAAGAAATTGCGCAGAATTTTGATGCAAAGAGCTACAAATTAAAAGTAAACAATAAGATTGCATTGCAACAGGAGTTGGGCTTACCGGTTTCTTTGGAAACACCCATGATTTCCATTGTCTCCCGTTTGGTGGAACAAAAGGGTCTGGATTTGGTAACCCGTGTGATGGAAGAAATGTTGCAGATGGATATGCAATTGGTTATTTTAGGTTCCGGTGATTTGAAATACACGGATTTCTTTGAATATTATGCAAAAGCCTATCCGGACAAAATCCATGTATATTGGGGTTACAGTGATGCGTTGGCAAGAAAGATTTATGCGGCATCCGATTTGTTTTTAATGCCGTCACAGTTTGAACCTTGCGGACTTGGGCAGCTCATTGCTATGCGCTATGGTGCATTGCCTATTGTGCGGGAAACCGGGGGCTTGAAAGATACGGTACAACCCTATAATCAATATACAGGAGAGGGAACAGGGTTTTCCTTTGCCAACTACAATGCCCACGAAATGCTGCATGTGACGGAAATGGCAGTAGGGACTTACAAAAATCAAAAAGTGTGGTATAATCTTGTGAAGCGCGCCATGAAGGCTGACTTTAGCTGGAAAGGGCCTGCCCAAAAGTATATGGAAATATACAAGAATATTACATAATTTGATTTGTGGGGTGAAGTAAGTTGGTTTTGAAAAAAGAAACTTTTAAGAACGACTATGAGAATGAACTCATGGCGGAGTTTGCGAGCACGATTGCAGAAGCAACAGATAATCAAAAATATGTGGCATTGGGAAATCTGGTTCGTCAGTATATGACGAAGAACTGGTATGCAACCAATAAAACTTATTATAATGAAGGCGTTAAGAAAGTATACTATTTTTCCATGGAGTTTTTAATTGGTAAGTTGCTGACTTCCAATATGCTGAACATGGGAATTTTGGATACCGTCAAGGAAGGTTTAGCTGACCTGGATATTTCTTTGGATGATTTGTTAAAGCAGGAACCGGATGCAGGTTTGGGTAACGGTGGTTTGGGCCGTTTGGCTGCCTGCTTCCTGGATTCCATGGCTTCTATTGCCGTTCCCGGTGTAGGCGTTGGTATTCGTTATCGTTACGGCTTGTTTGAACAAAAAATTGTAGATGGTTATCAGGTGGAAGTGCCGGATAACTGGTTGTCCACCAGAAATGTTTGGGAAATTCGTCGCCAGGAAGAGTCCTGTCTGGTTCGTTTCGGCGGTAACTTAGAGATGCGTTGGGAAAACGGAAGATGTATCCCTGTTTATTCTGACTATGAAACGGTGTTGGCGGTTCCTTATGATATGCCGGTTCCCGGTTATGACAACAATACCGTAAATACCCTGCGTCTTTGGAGTGCAGAAAACTATTATGATGCAGCCAATGTGAGCATCTTAAATGGCGGTAACAATTTAAGTGAGGACCATTATACACCACATGCCATTTCTCAGTCCTTGTATCCGGACGATTCTACGGAAATGGGAAGAATGTTACGTTTGAAGCAGGAATATTTCTTTGTTTGTGCAGGGTTGCAGAGCATTATCCGCAGCCATAAGCAGGCAGGTTTCTCCATGCATGATTTTGATAAATATGTGGCCATCCACATTAACGATACCCACCCGGCAGTGGCAGTGGCAGAGTTGATGCGCGTGCTGTTGGATGAAGAAGGCTTTGATTGGGACGAAGCTTGGGATATTACAGTAAAGACCTGTGCGTACACCAACCACACCATTTTGGCAGAAGCGTTAGAAAAATGGGATGTGCAGGTGTTCCGCAGATTGCTACCTAGAATTTACAGTATTATCGAAGAAATTAACCGTCGTTTCTGTGGCTGGGTTTCTGAAAAATACCAAGGAGACTGGGG
Source organism: uncultured Eubacteriales bacterium (assembly GCA_964392835.1). GTDB lineage: Bacteria > Bacillota > Clostridia > UBA1212 > CASDQQ01 > CAYMRI01. The sequence goes on along the minus strand of CAYMRI010000059.1, from coordinate 8,719 downwards.
AAAAGTCAGCAAGGTTTCCATTATTCAGGACGGCGTGGTAAAGATGGCCCATCTGGCAATTGTAGGCAGCCACTCTGTGAACGGTGTTGCATATCTGCATACGGAAATTCTGAAAAATGAAGAACTTCGTGATTTCCATGTATTGTATCCCGGAAAG
>CAYMRI010000059.1:7008-8552 GCA_964392835.1 uncultured Eubacteriales bacterium | reverse complement strand
TTGTCTGCTTTGATTTCTTCCAAAATCGGGGAAGACTGGAAGAAGGATGCCAGCCAGTTGATTAAGCTGGAAGCATATTATGATGACAAAACATTTTTGGAACAGTTGGCTGCTGTGAAGCTGACGAAGAAAGAGCAGTTGGCAGAGTATATCCAAAGCACTACCGGCATAGAGGTAAATCCCAAGTCTATTTTTGATATTCAGGTAAAGCGCCTGCACGGTTATAAGCGTCAGCTTTTAAATGTGTTAAACATTATGAACTTATATAATCGTCTGACAGATGATCCGGATTTGGATATTGTACCCAGAACCTTTATCTTCTCTGCAAAATCTTTCCCAAGCTATTTGCTGGCAAAGGAAATTATTAAGCTGATTCACTGCGTTGCAGATGTGGTAAACAACGATAAGAGAATTGGCGGAAAAATGAAAGTGGTATTCTTGGAAAACTATGGTGTTACTTTGGCACAGTCCATTATTCCTGCCGGTGACATCAGCGAACAGATTTCTACCGCTTCCAAAGAAGCGTCCGGTACCGGTAACATGAAGTTTATGATGAATGGTGCAGTTACTATGGCAACACTAGATGGTGCCAATGTGGAAATCCATCAGGAAGTAGGGGATGACAATATTATATTATTTGGTTTGCGTTCCAATGAAGTCATTGAATTGAACAATAACCACACTTATAAGTCCAGAGCGATTATGGAAGGGGATGCGCGCTTAACCAGAATTATTTCTCAGTTGCGTAATTGTGTTTACAGTAGCAATCCAAACGAATTCAATCTCATTTGCAGACATTTGTTGGATGAAAATGACCCGTATTATATCTTGAAAGATTTTGATGCGTATGTAGAAGCACAAAACAAGGTAGATGTCTTGTATAGAGATACAGTTGCGTGGAATCGGAAATCTTTGGTGAACATTGCCCATTCCGGGGCATTCTCCAGCGATGGTACCATCCGCAAGTATGCAGATGAAATTTGGAATGCGAAATCAGTCGTTATAAAATAACAAGGTTTTGTGTAGGCGGCAGAGTTTTCTCTGTCGCCTTTTTGTTATATTTATGGTAGAATAGGCGAGGAATAAAAAATAACAGGTTGAAGGAGGCATTTATCATGCAGATTACAAAGGATATTCGCTATATTGGGGTCAATGACCACGAAATAGATTTATTTGAAGGACAGTATGTTGTGCCCAACGGCATGGCCTATAATTCCTATGCAATTATAGATGAAAAGATTGCCATTATGGATACGGTGGATGGCCGTTTTCTGGATGAGTGGCTGGGAAATATCAAAGAAGCTTTGGGAGACAGAAAGCCGGACTATTTAATTGTGCAGCACATGGAACCGGATCATTCAGCCAACATTGTGGATTTTGCATGCACCTATCCGGAGGCAACCATCGTTTCCTCTGCCAAGGCTTTTTCCATGATGAAAGGCTTTTTCGGAATGGATTTTTCCGACAGACGGATTGTAGTGGGAGAGGGAGATACCTTGTGTTTGGGAACCCATACCCTTACCTTTGTGACAGCGCCTATGGTT
>CAYMRI010000059.1:0-6998 GCA_964392835.1 uncultured Eubacteriales bacterium | reverse complement strand
GCTACCGATAAGGTTTTGTTTTCCGCAGACGGCTTTGGTAAATTTGGTGCGTTGGATGTGGAAGAAGATTGGGCTTGTGAAGCAAGACGCTATTATATTGGTATTGTTGGCAAATATGGCGCACAGGTACAAAGTTTGTTAAAGAAAGCTGCCGGACTGGATATTCAGATAATTTGCCCTCTGCATGGCCCTGTGCTTACAGAAAATTTAGGGTATTATTTGAATCTCTACAACATCTGGTCCAGCTATGGCGTGGAAACTGACGGGGTTATGATTGCATATACCTCTGTTTACGGTAATACCAAGAAAGCGGTTTTGCAGTTGGCAGAATTATTGAAAGAAAAAGGATGCCCCAAAGTGGTAGTCAATGATTTGGCAAGATGCGATATGGCGGAAGCGGTAGAGGATGCTTTTCGTTATGGAAAAATCGTATTGGCAACCACCACCTATAACGGCGAGATTTTTCCCTTCATGCGTGAGTTTATCAACCATCTGACAGAACGGAATTTCCAAAATCGGATGGTTGCATGCATAGAAAATGGAACTTGGGCCCCTGTGGCTACAAAGGTGATGAAAGGCATGCTGGAAAAATGCAAAAACATCACCTATACCGAAACCAACGTAAAAATCCTGTCTGCACTGAATGGGGAAAGTGCGGCACAGTTGGAACAGCTGGCAGAAGAACTTTGCAGGAGTTAATCTATGGAACTGGTTTTATTGACAGCCCTTGGTGTGGGCGGCGCAACCGTCATTGGTTCGCTGATTGGGTTTGCATTTAAAAAAATATCCCATAAGTTTTCCGACATTGTCTTGTCCTTTGCGGCAGGCGTTATGCTTGCAGCTGCGGTGTTGGGATTGATTCTGCCATCTTTGGAGTACGGCGGAAAGTTTGGGCTGTTGATTACCATAGCGGGCATTTTTGCAGGTGCCTTGTGTTTAAATGTAATTGATAAGGTCGTGCCCCATTTGCACAAACTCATGGGTGCGGACACGGAAGCGCATAACAATGCAAATTTAAGCAAAGTACTGTTGTTTGTGACCGCCATTGCCATTCACAATTTGCCGGAAGGCATTGCCGCCGGCGTTGGCTTTGGTGCCGGCGATACTTCTCAGGCATTGCTCATTGCCGGTGGTATTGCATTGCAGAACATTCCGGAAGGTATGGTGATTATCGGTCCTATGCTGGCAGCAGGAGTGACTCCTAGAAAAACATTTCTTTGTGCCATGGCCACCGGCCTTGTAGAAGTGGTGGGTACATTGCTTGGCTATTTTGCGGTGAGCATTGCATCTGCTATTCTGCCTTTTGCCCTTGCTTTTGCAGGCGGCACCATGCTCTATGTGATCAGTGATGAAATGATACCGGAAACTCATGCCCACGGCAGCGAACGGGGCGCAACCTATGCTTTGCTGGTTGGGTTCTGTGTAATGCTGGTGTCTGATGTGCTGTTGGGGTAGTGTTTTTAACTGCATTTTCATCAAAATTTATCAAAATGCAGTACAAATTGGCATGTTTGTACTGCATTTGCTCTAAAAATGGCAAAAATGCAGTACGCGTGAAAAAGCCAACTAAGCTAAACGGTCAGTTTATTTTCTCAACCCAAATCCATATCCTCCAGTATGATATTTATAGGAAAGCAAGCGCTTGTTCTATGAACTTACAGGAGGAAAAATATATGCAAATACAGATTTGTGAAAGAATGCGGCAATTACGGCATGAAAAGGGCAACACCCAAGAACAACTGGCAAAGCACCTTGGAATTTCTACCCAGGCGGTTTCTAAGTGGGAACGGGGGGAAGGACATCCGGATATTACCTTGCTTCCTGCAATTGCATTTTTCTATGATGTAACTGTTGATGATTTGTTAGGCGTGGGTGAGTTACAGAAACAGGCGAAAATCGCGGAATACGAAGCGAAAAGACGCGCACTTGTCAATCAAGGAAAAAACGAAGCATGTCTTGCCCTTTGCAGAGAAGCCCAAAAGGAATTTCCCAATGAGCCGGAAGTGATTGTTAATTTGATGTATGCCCTTAGGAATGTAAGTGTTACTGAAAATAGCGAAGAAATCATTGCACTTGGGAAATGGCTGTTGCAAAACAGCAACCGGGTCAGTGACCGCTTTGGAGCTGTTCAATGCTTATGTTATACATATAAAGAGCTGGATAACTTGGAAGAGGCGAAAAAATATGCTGCTATGGCAGGGCGGTATTGGGTAACGGAAAACCAATTGATGAGTAATATTGTGGAAGGGGAAGAAGGCATTCTATGGTGTCAGGGCAATATTACTACTTTGGTGGATTTAATTGCTATAAATGTCAATCGTATGTTGAATAAAGGAAAATTTGATACTTGTGAACATATTAAGGCCTGTGAATTTGTACTTCAGCTTTATGGCTTACTATATGAGGATGGAGATTATGGTTTTTACCATTGTCGAATTTTCGAATGGAGCATACGGCTGGCAAAACTTTATGCAAAGGAAGGGAAAGTGCCGGAAACCATTTGTTGGCTTTCCAAGACGGTAGAACATGCAATTGCATATGATGCTTTGACTGTAGGAGTACACACATCTCTCTTGGTAAATCGTTGCAAATATAATGCAAAAGAATCATCAAAGAATTATAAAGAAAACAACGCTATGCTTTGCTTGCAGGAAATGCAGGATGGCTGTTTTGATTCTGTAAGAGGGGAAGAGAAGTTTGCAGAAATAGAATCCAGACTAAAGCAGGTTGCGAGAGGGTAACCCAAGATGACGTTTCTAGGATTTTTCCTGTTGACAACCGCTTCCAACCTATAGTAAAATAGCCGTGTAAGAGTAGCAGCGTTGTAGTTGAGAGTGGGTTATCCCACTCTCGTGTTTTTATACAGACATTAGAAGGACTGGAAAGGAGCTATATGGCAGGAAGTAAGATTGAAAAACTGGTGACGCAACTGGCATTGCCGGAAGCTGAAAAACTGGGCTTTGAACTGGTGGATGTAGAGTTTGTGAAAGAAGGGGCAACCTGGTTTTTGCGGATTTACATTGATAAGCCGGGCGGCATTATGATTGATGACTGTGAATTGATGAATAATGCCATAGAACCTTTGCTGGATGAAGCAGATCCCATTTCCCAGGCATACTATTTAGAGGTTTGCTCCCCGGGATTGGATCGGCCGCTTAAGACGGACAGGGATTTTGAAAAATACAAAGGAGAATTGGTGGAAGTCAATTTGTATAAGGCTTTCAATGGGGAAAAACATTTTGAAGGCCGCCTGCTGGGAAGAGAAAACGGCGTGGTGACCATTTTGGAAGAAACCTTTAACCGGAACGGCAAGAAAACAGGGGAAACCCAATTGGAATTTCCGGTGGAAAGCATCAGTATTATCAGAAGAGTAATTGTACTATAAATAAAAAATATAAATAAAGGATTTCAATATAGGAGGGTAACAAAAAAATGAGCTTGGAATTAATTAGAGCGTTGGACGAGTTGGAAAAGGAAAAGAGAATTGATCGGGAAATTATTTTTTCCTCGATTGAAGAAGCGTTGGAATCTTCTTTTAAAAAGAATAATGAAGCCGTTTCCAATGTAAAAGTAAAGATGGATAGAGTAACCGGTGACATTCAGGTGTTTGCGTTTTTGGAAGTGGTAGAAGAAGTGGAAGATGCTTCTATGCAAATCGCCTTGGATGCGGCCAGAAAGATAGATGGTTCTTACCAGATTGGTGATGTTGTAGAACAGGAAATCACACCGAAGAATTTCGGAAGAGCTGCTGCACAAAAAGCAAAGCAGGTCATTGTACAGAAAATCAGAGAAGAAGAAAGAAATTTGATTTATAACGAATATTATTCCTTTGAAAAGGATATTATTAACGGAACCATTCAAAGAATTGAACCCAGCCAGTATAATCCGGGAGAACATACCGTGTATATTGATATCGGTAAGATTGAAGCAATTTTGTCTCCTCAGGAACAGGTGCCCGGGGAAGTTTACCGCGTGGGTGACAGAATTAAGACTTTTGTTTTGGAAGTACGCAAGACCAACAAAGATCCGAAGATTTTTGTATCCAGAACCCATCCGGGACTTGTAAAGCGCCTGTTTGAACTGGAAGTGGCAGAAATTCGGCAAGGCTTTGTGGAAATCAAGAGCATTTCCAGAGAAGCAGGTTTCAGAACCAAGATTGCTGTCTATTCTGTAGATGAAAAAGTGGATCCGGTAGGCGCTTGCGTAGGCCAGAGAGGACAGCGTGTACAAAATATTGTCAATGAGCTCAGAGATGAGAAGATTGATATTATTGAATGGAGCACCCACTCTGACGAATTTATTGCCAACAGCTTAAGTCCGTCTGCTGTTTCCCGGGTACAAGTGGATGAATCCCAAAAGACAGCAAAAGTAGTAGTGCCGGATAATCAGTTGTCTTTGGCAATTGGTAAAGAAGGACAAAATGTAAGATTGGCAGCAAGACTGACCGGTTGGAAGATTGATATTAAGAGCGAGTCTCAAATCAGAAGTATGTTGGAAGCAGATTTGTTGAATTTCAGCGCAGACGGAGAAGTGTTTAGCCCTTCTCAGGAAGAACCCCTTTCTGCCTCTGCACAAGAGATTGCTTCTCAGTTGTTCAATGATTTTGTTCCTACTGCTGATGAAGACGAGGAAGGAGCAGAATGAAGCAGAAGAAAATACCCATGCGAAAGTGCATTGGCTGTTATACCAGCAAACCCAAAAAGGAATTACTCCGAATTGTACGGGTTTCTGAAAAACTTTTAGAAGAAGGGAAAGCAGCTGAGCCTATTTGCCTGGATCCTACAGGAAAGCTGGCCGGAAGAGGCGCTTATATTTGTTACAATCCGGCATGTTTAAAGGCTGCTCGCAAGAGTAAGAAACTGGAGCGTGAATTTGAAACAGCCATTGCAGATACGCTTTATGATTCTTTGCTACGCGAAATGGAGGATATGCATGGAGCAACGCCATAAAGTATTGCAAACCATCGGTTTGGCCACACGAGCAAGACGGTTGGTGTCCGGAGAGGATGTTTGTCAAAGACAATTGCGTGCCGGAAAAGGTGTGCTTTGTATTGTGGCAGAGGATGCCTCTGATAACACAAAAAAGCGTTTTTCAGATATGTGTAGCTATCGTAATGTGGACATTGTGTTTTTCGGACGGAAAGAAGAACTTGGGAAGTTTACAGGAAAAGAAATCAGAACGGTTATCGTGATTACAGATGACGGTTTTGCGAAAAAAATGAAAGAGTTGTTAGCAGAGCTAACGGGGGTGCATTGAATTGGAAAGAATAAGAATACATGAACTGGCAAAGGTGATGAACACCAATGCGAAACGAATTATTGAAAAATTAGCAGAAATCGGGATTACCAAAAGCACTATGAGCTATTTGGAACCGGAGGAATATGACAAGTTGCGTCAGCATTTGGGTATGCAACCTTTAAATAAAGGGGTAACGCAGTCGGATTCTGCCGGAGAAGCCTCTGCTACAGAGGCGGCAAAGCCTTCTGCTACCAGAACCAGAACCAGCAGTATTGGACAGTCCAATACCATTATTCGTCGTCGTTTTGTTGCAAAAGAGGAAGACACGCCGAAAAAGCAGACTGCTGCACCGAGATCTACTGCAAGTTCCGGGTTGCGTGCCGGATATGTGGTAAGAGATGACAGTGAAGTGACTGTGGCGAAGAAGACGAGAACCACAAAGGCTGAGACGGAAAAGAAGAAGCCGGTGGTTGCTGAGCCTGTGGTAACTGCGGAACCGGAAGTGGTAACTGCACCGGTACAGGAGGAAACAAAGGCGCCTGTTGTAGAAACAGTACAAGTGCCGGAAGTGAAGGAGCCTGTTAAGGAACCGGTAAAGGAAAAGACGGTAGAAAAAGAAGAAATCATTGATTTGAAATTGGAAGACGATGCGCCTGCAGTTGCGGAAGCCCCGGTTGCACCGGCGCCTGTTTCTAAACCAAAGACAGAAGAAACAAAGCCTTCTTTCAAACCTCAAAGAACAGAAAGACCGCAAGGCGGTTATTCGGATCGTCAAGGCGGATACCAAGGTCGTCAGGATAGACAAGATAGACAAGACAGACAAGACCGTCAGGGTGGATACCAAGGTCGTCAGGATAGACAAGATAGACAAGATAGACAAGACCGCCAGGGTGGCTACCAAGGTCGTCAGGATAGACAAGATAGACAAGACCGCCAGGGTGGCTATCAAGGCCGTCAAGACAGACAAGGCGGCACGGGTGGCTATCAGGAACGCCAGAATCGTCAGGGTGGTTATCAGAATCGTCAAGATAGACAAGGTGGCATGGGCGGATTTGCACCCAGAGGCAATATGGGCGGTTATGTGCCGGGGAAGGATGACGAAGATGACAGACCCGCATATTTGAGAAAGCAACAGCAGCATTCCAGAAGAGACGAGCCTAAATCCGATGGCATTGTGCAAAAAGCAGAACTGAACGCTAAGATTGACGAACAGAAGAAGGAAGCACAGGCAAGAGAACAGGAAAAAAATCAAAAGCGGGAAAACAAAAAGGAAAATGCACCGAAGAATACTGCTGCCGGGAATAAAGGTAAGCGGAATAACCGCATGGACATGTCTTTTGTCAGTGAGAAAAAAGGTGTACACGAAGTGTATAGCGATGATTTTGTGTTAGACAACATTGGAGACGATTCCAACAAGTTTAAACGCAATAATCGCAATAAGAAGAACGGCAAACGAGAACCGGAAAGAGTAATGCAACAACCTATTATTGAAGTGTTGACCCATGTTACTTTGCCGGAAAGCATGACGGTAAAAGAATTGGCAGAAACCTTAAAGAAGACATCTGCTGAGGTAATGAAAAAAATGTTACTGATGGGTATTATGGCAAATGTAAACCAAGTAATTGATTTTTCAACTGCAGAAATCATTGCAGATGAATTTGGCATTAAGGCAACACAAAAAGTAGAAGTAAAAGTAGAGGATATTCTATTTGATGACAGCGAGGATGAAAACGATCCGGAAGCTGTAACCAGACCGCCGG
>CAYMRI010000058.1:0-11692 GCA_964392835.1 uncultured Eubacteriales bacterium | reverse complement strand
GCCCATACAGACCAACAGCTTGCATGTGGAATATGATTTTGGGCCCCTTTATAAGCAGGATTTTGTGGACATTTCCACAGAAAACGATTCTTTCTATTGTCAGCCGACGCAGAAAAATATCATTACAAAACTGGCGTTTGCCACGGAAGAATTGTATCAGCGGAGTCTGCATAGTGAAAAATAGGGTTGGTGTGTAACCAATCCCTTTTCAATTTCGTGTATATGGGTGAAAGGCCTTGAAAAAACGGAGGGAGGAGACAGCTTGGACGACCAAAAGATTGTAAATTTGTATTGGGAACGCTCAGCAGATGCCATTTCGGAAACCCAAAAGAAGTATGGCAAATATTGTCATACCATCGCATACAATATTCTCAACTCTCGGGAAGATGCAGAAGAATGTGTCAACGATACCTACATAAGAACATGGAAAGCCATACCACCCCATAAACCGGAACGACTTTCCACCTTTCTTGGCAAGATTACAAGAAACCTTGCACTGGACCGCTATGCCTATGATACTGCGAAGAAACGGGCCGGCAGCGTACATCTTGCCTTGAACGAATTGGGAGAATGTATACCGGCCCCTGCCACAGGGAGAAATGCCATTTCAGATGAAATTGCATTAAAAACAGCCATTAACGGATTTTTAGAATCTTTACCCCCACAGACTAGAAAAATATTTGTGCGCAGGTATTGGTATGTCAGTTCCATCAAAGAAATTGCCCGAGATTTTGGTTTTACCGAAAGTAAAGTAAAAGTCACTCTGCTCCGTACAAGAAACGATTTTAAAGCGTATTTGGAGAAAGAAGGGATTGTACTATGAAGAAAGAAAAAATGCTTCGTGCCATGGATTTAGTGGATGAAAAATATGTTATGGAAGCAGACCCCAGGGCAATCAAGAAGAAAAATAGACGAATTCGTGCCGGTGTCATTGCGGCTTGTGCCTGCTTTTTGTTAGTGGTTGTGAATCTTTGGCTGTTTTTACCATTCCATGTTTCACCGCCGGATGTTTCAGCTTATGCAGACAGCGAGTATTATGAAATTATTCAGAAGTTGAATGAGGTTACTTACAGAAAGCCTGCTGATAAGAATAATTATGAAAAATATTTTGAAGACCTGTTTTCGCCTAAGGTTGATTTTGAGACCAATGAAAGTGATGTGTTGACAGATGGAATGTTGGATGCGGCAATGCCGGAAGCTGCGCCGGGTGCCTCCCAGTCCTATGAGGAAGTGACGGACAATCAGGTAAAAGGTGTTACAGAAGCGGACCGTATCAAACGCAGTGACAAATATGCATATTATCTGGATGAAGCTGTGCTTCGCGTATATTCCATTGCGGGGATGGAATCCCAAGAAGTAGGTGCCTTTGTTTTGTCGAAAGCGTATTACGATGTATATCCGGATGGTTGGGAGTTCTACCTTTCTAAAGATTGTAAAACAGTAACCATAGTGGCGGAGTATTATGCTGAAAATTATGTAAAATTAATTTCTGTGGATGTCAGTGACCCCGCCAACATGAAAATACAACAAACGGTAACGGTATCCGGCCGCTATGTTTCTTCACGGGTTGTGAATGGAAACATCTTACTTTTGACCAATTTTTATGTAGGGATGAATCCGGATTTTTCTGATGAAGGTTGTTATTTGCCCCAAATCGATGTAGGGAATGGCGCAGTAAGTTTACCGGTGGAAAATATCATTACCCCGGAGGAAATGAGTAGTTCCTATTATACAGTGGTTACCCAGTGGGAGGAAGCTACGCTGGAAATGGAAGGCAATACTGCGTTTTTGTCCTATTCCAATACGGTGTATGCTTCACAAAACACAGTGTATGTAAGTCGCACATACAATAAAGACAACGAATCCTATACGGAAATTTCCGGGTTGTCTTATGGTGAAGAGGGTATGACATACAAAGGAACAGTTACGGTAGAGGGGTATTTGAAAGACCAGTACAGCATGGACGAATATGAAAATGTTTTGCGTGTGGTAACGACTACCAATGGCAACGAAAAGGGAACCAGTGCAAGTTTGTATTGTGTGGATTTGATCAATTGGAAAACAGTGGCGGAAGTGAAAAATTTTGCACCTTATGGTGAAACCGTGCGCTCGGTGCGTTTTGACGGAGACAGTGCTTATGTGTGTACGGCCGTGCAAGTGACAGACCCGGTATTTTTCTTTGACTTAAGTGATTTGAATAATATTACTTATAAAGATACCGGCACCATTACGGGTTTTTCCACATCCTTGGTAAATTTTGGAAACGGCCATTTGCTTGGAATTGGCATAGGGGACTGGAACACAGTAAAAATAGAAGTTTACAAGGAGTCTGACTCAGGGGTGGTTTCCGTAAGTTCCTATAGCTATACAAATGCTTACTATGCAGAAACTTACAAGGCCTATTATATTGACAGAGAGCAGCAATTAGTGGGGTTGGGGATACACTACTACAACAATGTGGAATTAGAAAAGACAAGATATGTTTTGTTAAACTTTGATGGAACCGTATTACAAGAAGTGATTAATGTGCCATTAGAAGGAGTCGACATCTTTAAACGGGCGTTTTTGGAAGGAGACTATTTTTATATGTTTGGTGATGACGACTTTAAGGTGGTAAAAATTTTCTAAGATTCACACATAGAAAAAGCGGGGGGATAATACAATGCCAAAGGGTGTAAGAAAGTGCCCTTTGGCATATGTATTTTTTTATGGTACAATGAGGAAAACGATAGATAGAAAGTGTGGTGACAACCTATGGGGGTAACAGATTTATTAAAAACAGCAGATGGTTGCCGTTTGAATGGAGTGCCGGTCATTACGGAAGCATTGGTGCCCAATGAGAAAGTCAGAACATATTTGAGCGGCTACTTACAGCAGGACAATTTTGTTTTAACAGAAGAAATCATCAAGAAACTGCATGTCCTTTTATATAATGAGACATTGCCGGACGCAGGGTGTTACCGGGAAGAGACGGAAGAACTGAATCGCTATATTCAGCATTATCTGGGGCAGTTGGAGGTCTCAAAGGGTATGTATCATCCCATTGAGTTTGCTGCCATTGCCCATAAACGATTTATGGATGTAAGTCCTTTTTTTCATGGCAATGAAGAAATTGCATGGCTTTTGTTAAATTTTTGGTTGATACGAGGCGGATACACCGGGATTCCATTGGAGGAAATAGACCAGAGCCAATATCAAAAGGCGTTGGCACAGGCGAGAAATCCTCAGTGCCCGGACCCGGATGAGTTGGTTCGATTTGTAGCACAGACAGTAATAGAAAAGGGAAAATAGGAGGAAATGTTATATGAAATATTGTACGCAATGTGGAACACAAAATGCAGATGAAAATAAGTTTTGCCAGGCTTGCGGTAAGGCATTTCAAATGGTTGTGACGCCGCAGCCGGCGGCAGCGGTACCCGCGGGCATGACAAGTACGCCATTGGCAAGAGAGGTTTTGAAACAGGCCTTGGGAAAAGTGCTGTTTTTGGTGGCGACTATCCTTTTTTCTGCCGCTACATTTTTTCAGTTTCTCTATTTGTTTGAACAGAGCAATGGCGCCGAACAGTTTTTCTCTGATTTTTCTTCGGGATTTCAGACCATGAGCGTGGGAACAGTAGCTTCTTTTGATTTGAGCGGGCTTATTTTGATTGTGCCTTATGGACTGCTTTGTGCAGGACTTTGGGTATTGTTTGCCCAGGGAAGAAAAGCAGAAGCTGATACCATAGGAACCTCAGGGGTACAGTTGGTAAAAGTGGGAACCATTATTCATATGAGTATTGTTTGCGGATTGCTGGCTCTTGTTGTAATTATACTGTTGATTGGTCAGATGGTAGCATTATTCGACTACAGTTATGGGGATGCGCTGATTTTGATTCCCATTGTCTTCCTGCTGATTGCTCCGGTGACTGTTTTTCTGGTTTTGACCTATGTAAAGGTGTTGCAGTTGCTGCATGCTACCCGGCGTATTATAACGGACGGTGTGACGGATTTTAAGGTATCCCAGTTCTTGATTGTCATGTGCTATGTATTGAGTGCTACTTATATTATAGATGCGCTTTCTTCTTTGGGCAGTTCCTTCCTGGGTTTTCTTGGAAGTGGCTGTGAAGCGGCATTCTTGATTGTGATTGCAATTTGCCTAACCAAGTACAAAAAAGAATTGGCAATGTTGCAGACTTATCTGTCCCAAGCGGGTACACAAGAAGGGCAGATATAGAACTGCTTTTCATTGCATTTTTGGAAAAATACCAGTACAATTATACTATTCGAAAATGAGTTTTGGTTGAAAAGAAGGGGGATTTTATTATGTATTGTTCTCAATGTGGAAAGCAGTTGGCTGACGGTGAAGTTTGTGCCTGCAGACAACAGACACAGCGGTCAATGCCGCAACAACCTGCACCGGCGCAGCAGACTGCTACCGGCGTGCTGAAAAAAGCATTGTCGTCCTGGGTGTTTTTGACTGTAGCAATTTTATATTCTGTTATTTTGCTGTTTACTTTTATCATTCCTTTGATGACAGATTATAACACGATTTTAAGCGGGTTAGAATATGGCCTTGGTGTGGATTTGAGTGAAGTTATTTCCGCTATCGATATGAATGATCCTACTTTTAGAGCGAGTATAGCGGGTAGTACTTTAGGCAGTTGTATCTTGCCCGGATTAATTTGTACAGGTCTTTGGATGCTTTATGCCGGTGCAAAGTCTAAAGAAACAGTAGGTGTCAAAACCGGCGGCTTCATCATGTTGAAGGTGGTTACAATTATCAATTTCATCGGTATGTGTGTTATTTTTGCAATAGCAGTTTTTGCAGTTTGGGTGGTTATGCTGCTTGCTTCTGCCAACTCCGGATTTGAGGCAGGGGGGTATCGGTACACTTTTGATGATCCGGAGGCTATCATTGTTGTGTGCATTTTGTTGTTGGCTGTACTGGCTGTAGTTGTTGCTTTAGAGATTATTATGTATTTGAAGGGATTGAAAACGTTGAATGGTGCAATAAAAGTGGCAAATACCGGTATGCCCAATAACAAAGCTTCTATGTTCTTAGTTGTTATGTTATATATTGCAGCCGGTGGTAGCCTGCTGAACGGTTTGCAGTTTTTTGCGCTAAATGGTTTATCAGCACTGGTAATGCTTTGCCAGGCGGCATATTGTTTCTTCGCTGCATTTGGATTGATGAAATACAGGAGTGAAATGAAAAAGTTATGCGGTCAAGGGAATGTCGGTGTGGAGCTGGATGCACAACCGCAACCATATACCATTACATATATTTCCTGTGAGCAGTGTGCACAACAATATTGTGCAGAACTGGATAAATGCCCAAAATGCGGGGCACCCAATTCTTCACAAAAATAAATAGAAATATAGTGTGCCGGCGTCTTTCCTTGGGGAGACGCCGGTTTTGCTTTAAGTGAGGCACAAATCTGTCGCTATATTGCGCAATAGCAAAGAAGTAAACGCAACATTAAAAAACCGGATATACCGGTTCAGTCTAATGACAAATATACCTGACATGTGGAGTCCCCTATTTAACTGCATTTTCTTCTAAAATGTCTTTTTTGTAGTTAATTCTTTTCCCGTGAGGCGCATGTAACAGTCAATTTAACTACATTTTGCTGTGAAAATGCTTCTTTTGTAGTTAAATGAACCCTACGATGATTCCCTGGCAAAGATTTTTAACTACAAATTCCCTGAAAAATATCAATTTGAAGTTAACGAAGCACTTCACCCAGCTACACCGGTTTTTCAAATTACAAAATTTTTTAAAAAATTCAAAAGAACTCTATTGACAGTCAAATGACCGTATGGTAATATAAGCACATAAAATAAAAAACACATGGAGGTATGTTGTATGAAAAAGTTTAAAATTTCAAAAGTTTTGATTGGCGGTATCGTGATTGCAATCCTTGCAGTTATTTTGATTGCTTCCAGCTGTGTGATTGTACCGGCAGGTAACAGCGGTGTCGTAATGACATTGGGGAAAGTATCTGAGCAGACATTAACAGAAGGGTTCCATTTCAAAATTCCTTTTGTACAAACGGTGGAGATGATATCCAACAAGATTCAAAAGAAAGAAGTGGATGCAGCTGCGGTATCCAAAGACCTGCAGACAGTCAGTAGCACCATTGCCGTAAACTACAAAGTAGCAGCAGACAAAAGTGACGACATTTACCAGACCATAGGTCGGGATTATGAGTCCATAGTATTGTTACCGGCGATTCAGGAAAGTATGAAGTCTGTTTCGGCAAACTATACGGCAGAGGAACTGATTACAATGCGTTCTCAGGTTGGTGAGGAAATTAAAGAAACGTTAGCGGAAAAAGTAAAAGATTATGGTATTTTGATTGAGAAATTCAATATTGTAAATTTCGATTTTTCTGCAGAATTTAATGATGCAATTGAAGCAAAGCAAGTAGCAGAACAGAATTTGCTGAAAACCAAGACTGAGCAGGAACAGGCCCTTGTCATTGCAGAGGCGGAAGCACAAAAGAAGATTATTGCAGCAACGGCAGAGGCGGAAGCGATTGCTAAGAAAGCAGAAGCACAGGCGGCAGCAAATAAATTGTTGGCAGAATCTTTGAGTGAAGTGTTGGTAGAATACGAAAAGATTCAAAAGTGGGACGGAGAACTTCCGGTTGTCAGTGGTGGCTCATCCATTGTAGATATTGGATCTTTGGGACAGGAATCCAATAGCGACACCCCATAAGATAGCAACATTTCTGTATGACATAGAAAGAGTGCGGCAGCATTGCGGTACAGAAATGTGAGCATGCAGTACAGGAGGGGAGACCTGTACTGCTTTTTTTTGGAAAAATCTGAAAAATGCACATTGCAGTTTGTTGAAAATTGTGCTACAATATGAGACGACATTTTTGGGACATTTCCCGTAATACATAAGGAGGAGTTTGGTATGAAAAAGATTTTGTTGGCATGTTTGTTAACAATTGCTATGGTTTTGACCTTAGTACCTGTGACAGTTCATGCAGAAGCACAAGAAGGTTTGATGTCTACTTGGTATCAAGTATACAATGAAGACACAGAAGAAATCAGAGTAGAGCATGGTGGCGCCATTGGGGGCATTATGGGTGACGGTACTGACTTTGACGATTTGTTGGATCCGGATTACACCAAGATAGTTGGTCAGGTTTTGGTTCCGTCCTTTGAAATTGCAGGCGGCGGAAGACCGGGCTTTGATTTGAATGCAGTTGGTAAAGGCGAAGGCATGACCACTATGGGTCAAGATGGCGGCGGAGAAATCAATGACGTATTTATTGTATTTGAAGGCACCATTACAGCACCGGAAACCGCTGATTATGAATTTATGTCCAACTGGTGTGATAACGCTTGTGTCATTGAAATCAATGGCGATCCTGTATTTGAATTCTGGGCAGAAAATCAGTGGATTGACAATGCTGATGCTGATCCGGCAGAAGGCAATGGACCTGTGCATATGGAAGCCGGCGTTGCATATCCTATCAAGGTCTACTATGTAGAACAGGGTGGTGGACAGGTATTGTCCATGGACGTTTCCATCAACGGCGCTGACAAAGTGCAGATGAATACTGTAGGTTTTACCTTCTCTTATGACCCGGATGCAGTTCCGACGCCGGAACCAACGGAAGAACCTACTCCAACACCGGCAATCACCACAGCACCGGCTACATCCGCACCGGCTACATCTGCTCCGGCTACTTCTGCTCCGGCACAGACCACAGCTCCGGCTGCTACTTCTACTGCAGATGCAGATGTAGATGCTCCGGATGGTGGAAACCTGTTGTGGATTATCATTGTGGCTGTCGTTGTAGTTGCAGTTGTAGTGGTTGTTATCATTGTTGTAGCAAAGAAAAAGAAGAAATAAGATTTTTCTTTAGAAACAAGCACATATAGAACCGGCTAACTAAGCCGGTTCTTTCTTTGTAGACATGGGAGGAAATACGCATGGAATGGACAGAATTAATTCTTCAAGTGGCAATTGCCGATTTGGAAAAGGCTACGGATATTATGCAGATGGCAGCCCCTATGGGTTTTTATGTAGAGGACTATTCTAACTTTGAAGAAGAGGTCAAGGATTTTGGACCGGTGGAAATTATTGAGGAGGAACTGTTGCAAAAAGATAAGACAGTTGCACTGATTCATTACTACATTGAGCCGGATGAAAATCCTGCGGAGGCGGTTGCTTTCTTGCAGGAGCGTTTTTCTGTGGAAACCATTTCCTACACCCTGGACACAAAGAAAATTCAGGAAGAAGACTGGGCAAATAATTGGAAAAAATATTTTAAACCGGTAGAAGTGGGCAACAATTTAGTGATTAAACCTACTTGGGAGGCTTATGAAAATACCCAAAACAAAGTGGTAGTGGAAATTGACCCCTCTATGAGTTTTGGCAGTGGACAGCATGAAACCACAAGGCTTTGTATGGCCATGCTGGAACCTTATGTGAAAGCGGATACCCGCATGCTGGATGTGGGAACGGGAAGCGGCATTTTAGCGGTGGAAGCACTGCTTTTGGGCGCTGAATCTGTAGAAGCAGTGGACATTGACCCATTGTCTGTGCGGGTGGCAAAAGAAAATGCTACATTAAATGGTGTAGCGGAAAGACTGGATGTAAAACAGTCGGATTTGACCAAAGATGTTACCGGCACATACAATTTAATTACGGCAAATATTGTAGCGGATATTATTATTCGTTTGCTGGAGGATATAGACAGAATTTTAGAAGTGGACGGCACCTTGATTGCCTCCGGTATTATCGATGTGCGGGAAGCAGATGTGGTAAAGGCGTTGGAAGCAAAGGGGTATGCAGTTACAGAAACAAGGTATGAAAGAGGTTGGGTGGCTTTGGCAGCCCGGAAAGCGAGCAGTCTATGAGAATGAGAGCAAAACGGCATTTGCCGGAGCGGTTGGAGCGGTGCAGCGCTATTTGTGTGAAAGCACCGGAAATGGTAAAGGGCAAATGGAATCAGATGTTTGGGAATGATAATCCGTTGCATTTGGAAATTGGATGTGGAAAGGGTTCTTTTGTCATTCAAATGGCACAAAGACATCCGGATATTAATTTTGTGGCCATGGAAAAGGATAGAAATGTGTTAATTACCGCTATGGAGCAAACCATGAAGTTGGAAATTCCCAACATTCGATTTATCGGTGATAATGCAGACAGACTGGAAGAATTTTTTGCAGAGGATGAATGTCAAAGAATTTATTTGAATTTCAGCGACCCGTTGCCTAAGAGCGGCTATAAGAAGAGACGGCTGACCTACGACCGGTATTTAGTATCCTATGAGAAAATTTTGGTGCCGGGCGGGGAAATTCATCAAAAAACAGACAATACGGGACTTTTTGAGTTTTCTTTGAATTCTTTTTTGAATTTTGGGTATAAACTAAAAAATATCAGCCTGGATTTGCACAACAGCAAATTTGCAGAGAAAAATGTGGTAACGGAATATGAGGCAAAATTCTCGAGTATGGGAATGCCTATCTACCGGCTGGAAGCAGTAAACTCAAAAGGAAACAACAAAGAAGCCCATGAAGGAGCGCATAAGAAAATTTTATAACATCATAATGGATTGGGTCAGGCGACTGGAAGAGGATGCGGTTTCTGCATTCTCTGCACAGGCCGCCTTTTTTATTATGCTGGCGGCCTTTCCGCTGCTGATGCTGCTGTCTGCTTGTTTGCAGTATTTGCCCTGGAATCAGATGCAGCTGCAGACTGCGTTGCTGGAGGTGCTGCCGGACACGTTGCAGGCGGCAGCACGGGAAGTGCTGATGGACATTTATACACAATCCTCCGGCATTGTGCTTTCTGTGACTGCGGTAACTGCCATGTGGTCGGTGTCCAGAGGGGTATACGCCCTGTTGCAAGGGATCCGGGCGGTGTACAAACCTGAGGGTGTAGGGCGCAAGCCCATCAAAAGCTGGCAACTACGGGCGCTGTCTGTGGTGTATACTGTGTTTTTGCTGCTGCTGATTCTATTTATTATGGGCCTTTGGCTTTTGGAAAAACTGCGCATTGGGGGAAGTCTATGTCTCATGGTACTGTTTTGTATGCTGCTTTATACGGCGGCAAGTCCTAAGGAAGGACATTTTTACCGGTACTTTCCAGGGGCGTTAATCAGTAGTCTGGGGTGGGTGTTGTTTTCTTTTGCCTATGGAATTTATATCAATCACTTTAGCGGGTTTTCCAAATTTTACGGAAGCTTGACAAGCGTGGTATTCTTAATGTTGTGGTTATATTTTTGCATGTATATTCTGCTGGTAGGGGCAGAATGCAATGAATGGATCCAGGAAAAGAAAGGTCAGAAGGGAGCGATTTGATGTATCAGTTTCCAAAAGGCTTGTATACCGATGTGCGGTTGGAGAAGAATTTTTCCACCCAGATTGTCTACGAGAATTTTCAGTTAACACAAAATAAGCAAAAAACGGAACAGGGGGCTTTTATCAGGGTGTTTGACGGCGCCCGGTGGTATTATAGCGCCACCACGGATATTTTTCATATTCAAGAGGAGATTGATAAACTGGCGAAGATGGCAACGCCAATGAAAAATATTGCAGAACATCCTGTGGTAGCACGGTTTGAAGTGCATCAGGGGAAAGATTTGCGCTATGTTTCCAATGCTGTTCATAAAATTGAAAAGCAGGAGAAGAAAGCGCTTTTGGACTCCTACATGCCTGTGTTGCAGGAGCGGGAGGACTTAGGGCTCATAACCCGTGGGATTTATTTGGATAAGTACATAGAAAAACGGATTGTGTCCAGCAAGGGCACGGATATTACTTTTGATATGCAAACCTGTGCGGTGGCGTTGCGCTATAGTTTTCAGGTAGATGGAAAGCCTTTTCATGGCAGCAGTGATATTATTAAGGAGGATTTTTCCTATCTGGCAGGGCATCAGCAGCAGGTCAGAGAGAATCTGGAATCGGATTATCAGTACCGTTTGCATGCGGTGCCGGTAGAACCGGGGAAGTATACCTGTGTGTTGGCACCTGAGGTAACCGGTGTGTTTGCCCATGAAAGTTTTGGACATAAGAGTGAAGCGGATTTTATGGTGGGGGATGAAACCATGATGCGGGAATGGGCCATTGGTACCCGTGTGGGAAGCCAGGGCTTAAACATTCTGGACACGGGCACCGTGCCCGGTGCTGGTTTTGTGCCTTATGATGACGAGGGTTGCAAGGCAAAAGAAAACTATATTATAAAAAACGGCATTTTGGTGGGGCGTTTACACAGCTCCTTTACAGCAGCTGCTTTACAAGAACCGGTTACCGGAAATGCCAGAGCTATGAACTTTGAATACGAACCTATTGTGCGAATGACCACCACATATATTGGGGCGGGAACACTTACGAAGGATGCACTGATTGCCGGGGTGGAAGATGGTATTTATATTGACAATATTAAGTGTTTGCTGTATAATATTGATTGTAAGAAGGAGCAAGCAAGGCTCCCAAACAAAAGGAGGCCACCCACATGAGCGACCACAACATGGAACCCAAAATCAAAGAACTGATGGAGTTAAAGCGCATGCGTGAAGAACTGGAAGCCGAAATCACCACGATTGAAGATGAAATCAAGTCCCGCATGGGCGAAGAAGAAACCCTGCTGGCTGGCTCCTACAAAGTCAGTTGGACAACCTACACTTCCAGCCGCTTTGACAGCACCCGCTTCAAGAAAGACCACGCTGACCTCGCCGCGCTTTATACC
>CAYMRI010000057.1:0-11791 GCA_964392835.1 uncultured Eubacteriales bacterium | reverse complement strand
CTATTTGACTTTCTGTTTTAAAACATATAATATGTTTGTTAGCGAACATATTGTTCGGTATTTTTCTAAAGATATTATACAAATGCGCTTACAACGAAGCAACATGTAAAAATGGCAGAGTGTACGTTATGAAACAAAAACAGAAATTTGTTCGGAGGATATGGGCATGGACAGACGGCAACGAAAAACCCGGGAAGCGATTTTTATAGCCTTTTCCCATCTTTTGGAAAAACAAAATTATCATCAGATTACAGTACAGGATATTATTGATGCTGCGGATGTGGGCAGAGCTACGTTTTATGCACACTTTGAAACAAAAGATTATTTGCTGAAATCTTTATGTGAGGAACTGTTTAACCACATTATCGATACTGCAATGGGCCTGCCTCACGGGCACTATCATTATGCCTGTGGTTGCCCTACCGATTCGGTATTTTTACATTTGTTACGGCACTTACAGGAAAACGATTACAATATTCTGCACCTACTGTCTTGCGAAAATAATGAGATTTTTCTGCGATATTTTAAGAGCAACTTGAAAAAACTGATTTTATCCCAATATGCAGAAAAAGGCAGCCTGGTACACGCCAAGCTGCCTGAGGATTATTTAGTCAATCATATTTCCTCTTCTTTTGTGGAAACCGTAAGCTGGTGGATTTCCCGGAAGATGAAGGAAAGTCCCGAAGAGATTACCGAGTATTTTCTGGCAACCATCGAGCCGATTCTGTAGAAAAACCTTATTTCAACGCTTCATCAATTGCCTTGGCTGCGGATTTTCCTGCGCCCATGGCCAGGATAACCGTTGCAGCGCCGGTTACAGCATCACCGCCTGCATATACATGGTCACGGGAAGTTAAACCGCCTTCGTCTTTGGTTACGATACAGCCATGTTTGTTGGTTTCCAGCCCTTCTGTGGTGTCACGAATCAACGGGTTCGGAGAAGTACCAATGGACATGATAACACAGTCTACATCAATTACAAATTCAGAATCCGGTTTTACAACAGGAGAACGTCTGCCGGAAGCATCCGGTTCGCCCAATTCCATTTCTACGCACTTCATACCGCCAACGCACTTGTTTTCATTCGGCAGAATTTCAATGGGATTGGTCAACAGTTTAAACTGAATACCCTCTTCCTTCGCGTGTTCCACTTCTTCTTTTCTGGCCGGCAATTCTTCTTCAGAACGGCGATATACAATATATACGTTTTCAGCGCCCAGACGCATTGCACAACGAGCAGCGTCCATAGCAACGTTACCGCCACCAACAACAGCCACGTTTCTACCATGATAAATCGGGGTTCTGCTGCCTTCTTTGTAAGCCTTCATCAGGTTCACACGAGTTAAAAATTCATTGGCAGAATATACGTTTTTCAAGTTCTCGCCGGGGATATTCATAAATCTGGGGAGACCGGCTCCGGTACCAATAAATACTGCGGAGAAGCCTAAGTTTTCCATTAATTCATCAATAGAAAGCACTCTACCGATAACCATGTTGGTTTCCACCTTAACCCCCAACGCCTTTAAGTTTTCAATTTCCTTTTGCACAATGGTTTTCGGCAATCTAAATTCCGGAATACCGTAAACCAAAACGCCGCCTGCCAAGTGCAATGCTTCAAAAACGGTTACTTCATAACCCATCTTTGCCAAATCACCGGCACAAGTTAAGCCCGCAGGACCTGCCCCTACAATGGCAACCTTCTTTCCGTTGGATTCCGGTTTTACCACAGCAATATCCGTTTGTGCATTGTGATGGTCAGCAACAAAACGTTCCAAACGACCGATGCCAACCGGTTCGCCCTTGATACCACGGACACAGTATTTTTCACACTGATTTTCCTGGGGACAAACTCTACCGCAGATTGCAGGCAGAGAACTGGATTCGGAAATGACATCATAAGCGCCGTTGTAATCCTTCTCCTTAATTTTGGAAATAAAGCCCGGAATGTTAATTGCAACAGGGCAACCGTTCATACAAGGTTTATGTTTACAGTTTAGGCATCTTTCTGCTTCGTCCAACGCCTGTTCTTCCGTGTACCCCAAAGCAACTTCATCAAAGTTGCGTGCACGCACCTTAGGGTCCTGTGCAGGCATTTCATTTTTCTTTAAAGACATATTTGGCATCTTATTCTACCTCCTTCTTGAACAGGTTGCAGGTCTTTTCTCTTTCGCCGGATTCAAATTCGCGATATACAGCGCCACGGCCCATAGCTTCATCAAAGTCCACTTCATGACCGTCAAATTCCGGGCCGTCAACGCAGGCAAACTTGGTCTTGCCACCTACAGTCAAACGGCAACCGCCGCACATACCTGTTCCGTCTACCATAACCGGGTTCATGGAAACGATGGTTTTTACATTATATTTTTTTGTCAACTGACAGACAAACTTCATCATAATCAACGGACCAATAGCGATAACTTCATCGTACACTTCGCCGTCTAAAATTAATTTTTCCAACGCATTGGTAACCAGACCCTTTTCGCCTGCAGAACCATCATCAGACATGAGCACATACTTGTCGCTGACTGCTTCAAACTCTTCTTGTAAAATCACCAGGTCTTTATTTCTGAAACCAACAATGGAATGTACTTCGCAACCCTGATTATGCAGTTTCTTTGCCACCGGGTATGCAATAGCAGACCCAACACCGCCGCCTACCACAGCAACTTTCTTCAAGCCTTCTGTGTGGGTCGGTCTTCCCAACGGTCCAACGAAATCCTGAATGAAATCGCCTTCCTGCTTATGGTTCAAAAGCATGGTGCCACCGCCCACAATTTGAAAAATAATGGTAACCGTTCCGGTTTCCGTATTGGTATCCGCAACGGTCAACGGGATTCTTTCCCCATCTTCATCCACACGTAAAATAATAAACTGGCCCGGTTGTGCTTTTGCAGCAACAAATGGCGCCTCAATTTCCATGAGGGTCACGGTAGGGTTCAGTTCTTTTTTTCTAGCAATCTTGTACATTTTAGAAACCTCCCTGTTTCAATACGTTTTTCCATAAATTTTATTATAGCACAATTCTGTTTATTGGCAAATGCCAAATCCAGGATTACTCCGCCTTCCACTTTGTAATCAAACGGTCTTTGGTCACCCAGTTTTCCTGATAATAAGAACTTGGGTAAAAATGATCGTTCACTCTGTTCATTTCTGCTGCCATATCCGCTTTTAACTGCGCCAACACCTCTGCATAAGCGGGATTGTTTGCCAGGTTTTCCTTCTGGTAGGGGTCTGCTATGTTATCGAAGAGCAGCTCCTGTCCATCTACCAAATACTTGGCATAGGTGTATTGCTTGGTACGGAAAGCTCGCCATTCATGGCCATCTTCCCAGGTGGCAGTAGCGCCGGTGCCCATCATCAGCGCACCTGCTGGTTGTTCTGCGGCTTCGTCGCCCAGTAGCGTAGCGGACAAATCACGGCCTTCCACTTCAGCCGGCACCGGCAAATCCATCATGGTCAGCAAAGTTGGCATAATATCTACAGAGTTTAGGCACACATCGTTGGTACCTGTTCCTAAACGAGAACCCCACTTCATTAAGAAAGGCACTCTTACTGCTTCTTCGTAAAAAATATTTTTTGCTCGTCTGCCGTGAGCCCCAAACAACTCCCCGTGGTCAGAAGTGAAGATAAAAATGGTATCTTCTAAAATGTCCATTTCTTTTAGTGCATCATTTAACCGTCCAATATTATCATCTAAATTTGCCACCATGGCATAATAGCAACGCATCCATTCCGGCAAATCCCTTCTTTCATTGGGGTTCAATTTCGCCCAGTCATCTGCATGGGGATCATTTTCCGGTAAATAGTTAGGCGGCAATTGGAAATCTGTGTTTTTAAACTTTGCCAGATATTCCGGCGGCACATTTTCCGGCACCCATGGGTCATGGGGTGTTCCCAAAGATAAAAACATAGCAAAAGGCTCGTCCTGAGCTGCCAGTTCTTTGATTTTTGCAATTGCCATATCCGTCTGCACATCTGGCTCGTAGCCGTCACAGTAAATTTTTTCATTGGTATCCAAATGATAGTAGGCACATTCTCCATAATATTCATGGTGGAAATTGTAGGCCGCAAAATATTCGTCAAAACCAAGTCTGTCCGGCCCTTTGGGAATAAAAGAATTTTTCACATCATAGTGATTGCCCCATTCATTGGCATACATATGCCACTTTCCAATGTAGGCTGTATGATAGCCCGCATCCTTCAGCACATGGGCCAAAGCGGTGTGATTGGTGTTCAACCGGATTTCATTGATTACCATACCTGTACTGGTGGTGTATTTTCCCGTCAGCAGGGATGCTCTGTAAGGAGCACACACGGGATGACCGGATACTGCATTGCAAACATCCAGACACTCTAAAGAAAGGGCGTCAATATTCGGGGTCTGCGCACGTTGGTCTCCGTTATACCCAAGGCGGGATGCCCCTAACTGGTCTGCAAAAACATAAATTAAGTTTGTTTTCTTTGCCATATTTTTTATTCTCCTTCTGAAAATAATTGATTACACCATTCTATACATAACCGGAACCAGTGTTCCGCATGTGGATTTATAAACTCTTTTGCCTCAGGCCCTGCCGTTTGTTGATTGCACAAAGATAGTCCATGAGGTCCGTTTTGAAAAATATGCAATTCAAAGGGAATTTTCTGTTTCTGCAGTGCTGCTGCCATCAACAGACTGTTTTCTACCGGCACCAACCCATCATTAGCCGTATGCCACAAAAAGGTGGGCGGTGTTTTTTCATCTACGCATGTTTCCAGCGAAATATCCTTCCCCAGAGCAATAAAGGAATCTCTATGTGCATATTCGCCTGCTGTAATCACGGGATAACACAGAACTGCTGCATTGGGACGTTCTTCTCCTGCTGTCGCCAGATTCCCTGCCAAGTGGCCACCTGCAGAAAAGCCCATGACGGCTATTTTTTGGGGATGAATATTCCACCCGGTCGCATGTTCCCGAATATAGCGTAGCGCTGCTTCTGCTTCCTTTAATTGTGTGGGATATTGGGCATTTGGAAATACGGAATAGCGAAGGACAAAAGCACTATACCCCTGTCCCAAGCACGCCAAAGCCAAAGGTTCCCCTTCTCTGTCAGAGACAAAGCCATACCCGCCACCGGGCAGTATTAACATGGCTGGATGCCGTCTGCCAACATCAATCTCGCGAGTATTTTCCTGCAAATAAGCATATAAGGTTGCATTGCCAATAGCGATGGTTTCCAGCTTCATCTTTTATCCTTTCAAATGCTTCAGAATGTATTTATTTTAGCACTTTCCCTCCTGCTCCGCAAGAAAAAACATCTTTCCGGGGCAAGCCGCCCGACACGCCGAAAAAAACCGGACCCATCACATGGGCCCGGCCTGTAAAAACTTTTTCCTATTTGGTATATTGTTGGTCTGCCGGTGTCACATTGGCTTTGATTAAATCAATCATTTCCGCCGGGGTAATTACCTTTATTTCAGAAGATTGAGAAACTTCGTCATAAAACAGCTTCTGCACTTCACGATAACTGTAAGACCAGCAATGTATTTGAATAAAGGAATAGCAGTTACTTTGCGTCTTATTCGTAGAAAGATTCCGCAATTGCGTAATTCTTCTGGCAATAAGTTCCGGATTTCTGTCATCTCCTGAATTTTCCCAGAAAATATAACGGTCATGGACAAATGGTTTTCCGTTGGCCCAGTAAATATTGCCACCCTTACCCGAATCACAGCCATACATAACAAAGCCACCTTCAATTTCCGATTGTTCAGAGAAGGCATTCATTACTGTTTCATTGACCCCTTTCATGGCTATCAAATCCATGTCTGCTTTATCCATCATAACCGCAGTATTTCTTACGAACAGTGCCAATTCTTCATTATCAAACCGTGCAGGGTGACTGTATGCATAACCGGATACGGAACATACAAAGCTTTCGATATCGGTCATATTTTCATAAATATACTGCAAGGAAGAGGGTGCTATTTCTGCCATGGAAGCGGTCAAAGTCCAACCGAACGGCATTTCCTTTTTAGCTGCTTTAGTTGCTAAATAATAGCCGTCTGTAAAACCTGCAGATTGTGTGGTCCATTGAATATTATCACCATCGCTGTAAAGCAAGGTTACATAATGTACCTGCTCTTCCTCCGTAGACAATTTTTTGTATTCTACCTGCTTAAATTCCTGTTCCGGCATAGACATCCAAACAGAAAGATTGCTACACCAGTCCGCCGCAAAGGTGTTAACACCTCTGTCCGATGCAAAATCAACAGCAGGGTCTTCGGTATACCCAACCTTCTTGCCGTCTTCTGTGGTATCAATCTGCTCCCAGCCATAAGCATTTGCCATTGGATTCAAACTGTCATAGACATACTGTCTTTCCGCTACCGGGTCACTTTCGTTGTAAAAATAGAACCCATATTTTTGAGAAATGCCATATTCCCGCAAATTGGACAAACGAGAGGCTGCCTGCATAATCAAGCCGTCCTTGTTTAATTGGGACTCATATTGCTTAAATACTTCGTATTGTGTCACTTGGGTCGTAGAAATATCCTCTCCCAAAGCAACATTAGGACATTTTTCTTTAAAATCCGCTTCCAACTGCTCTGCCACAATAACATATTGGCAAACACCGGCAATGGTACAACCTTGATTGGATTGATTGTCCTGTTCATTATACCGGTCGGTATCACAACGAATCTTGACGTACCCTTTAATCAAGCCTTCTTCGGCATAGTGGTTGATAATACTGCCCAAATCCGTCAACCAGGTAGTAGCAGAATCGGTTTTTTGCACTTCGCCTGCCTCATCCATGGTGTAGACATATTTTCCATCATCTAAAATGAGGCCGTATTGCTTCATAGCGGCTCTCAGAAATTTATCAGATGCACTTCCAAGATAAAGCTCTGCCTTTGTTTGTGCCACAATCCCTTGTATACTTTGTAGCAACAACTCATCTTCTGCACCCCGACTCTTTCCATCCAATCCTTTGACAGATGTCTTTACTACATAAATCGTATTTGTTGCAGTAGGCTTTCCTAAAATTGTGTCTTCCGTGGAAAGACTGGGATACTGTAGTCCGGTAATATTTCCCACAAAAGAATTGTCCTTGCCCACTTCGTCCGGTGTGGGTGTACCTGTATTGCTTTCATCATCTGGAGAAGGACTGTCTGTTGTACAGCCTACCAAAGGTAACATGAAAACAACCAGCAATAGAGCCAAAATGCTCCGCCATTTTGCTTGTTTCATCTTGCAAAACCTCCTAAAAATATTTTATTTTCTCCTCCAAGTAAAAAACGCAATCTTATTTTAACAGTTTTTTAAACCTGTTGCAATGCCTGTTCTAAATCTTCAATAATATCTTCTGCATTTTCGCAACCAACAGACAGCCGAATCAATCCCGGTGTAATACCCGCTTGTTCCAACTGCGCATCGGACAGTTGCCGGTGAGTAGAACTTGCCGGGTGGAGCACACAGGTACGAATATCCGCTACATGTACCTGCAAGCTTACTAATTTCAAACTGTCAATAAACCGTACACCACCCTCACGACCGCCTATCACAGAAAACGCGATAACACCGCTGCAACCGTCAGGCAAATATTTTTTTGCTCTTTCGTGATAAGGGTCGCCCTCCAATGTGGGATAGCTGACCGCTTCTACTTTGGGATGCTTTGCTAAATAAGCAGCGATTGTTGCAGCGTTGGCACAGTGTTGCTTCATTCGCAATGGCAATGTTTCCAAACCAATATTTACATAAAAAGCCGTTTGTGGAGAAGGGGTTGCCCCCAAATCACGCATCATCTGCACTCTTGCCTTTGTAATATAGGCCGCAGCGCCAAAATCCCTGGTGTATACCACACCATGGTAAGACTCGTCCGGCTCTGTAAATTCCGGGAAGTTGCCATTGGTCCAGTCAAATTTTCCACTGTCCACAATGACACCGCCTACGGTTAGCGCATGACCATCCATATATTTAGTAGTGGAATGGGTTACAATATCCGCTCCGAAGTCGAAAGGTTTGCAAAGAACGGGGGTGCCAAAGGTGTTGTCCACAACCAATGGCAGTCCATTTTTATGTGCTACGGATGCAAAACGTTCTATGTCAAAAACGCAAATGGTAGGATTGGCAATGGTTTCTCCAAAAATCGCTTTGGTGTTGGGACGAATTGCCGCCTGGATTTCTTCCTCTGTCGCTTCCCCATCTACATAAGTCACTTCAATACCCATTCTTTTCATGGTTACGGAAAAAAGGTTGACCGTTCCACCATAAATGGCCGCCACACTGATAAAATGATCTCCTGCTTTTAGAATATTCAGCAAAGCAATTAAGTTTGCCGCCTGTCCGGAAGAAGTCATCAATGCACCTACGCCACCTTCCAACGCTGCAATTTTCTTTTCCACCGCATCTACAGTGGGATTGGAAATTCTGGAATACATGTGGCCCTCCACTGTTAAGTCAAATAAGCCTTTTACATGTTCCGTAGAATCATATTTATAAGTAGTACTCTGGTAAATGGGTAATACTCTGGTTCCTCCGTTTTCCGGGGTATAGCCTGCATGGAGGCACTGTGTTTCTGTTTTCATATTGCATTTCTCCTTTATTGCTTATTTTTTACGGTTTTGTATGAATATCCAACTGCGGAAACGGGATGGAAATACCGGCTTCATCAAAAGCCAACTTCACCTGTTCGTTCATGGCAAAAGTAACATCCCAATAATTTTCTTTCTTACACCAAACTTTTACCCCAAGCCTAACAGCGCTGTCCCCATGGGCACTTACTGCAATCGCCGGTGCCGGATCCTGGAAAACCAATGGATTCTTCGCACAGAGTTCTGCCAAAATGCCCTTTGCCTGTTCAATGCTGCTGTCGTAGCTGATGGAATAGGTCAAATCCACACGACGAGTATCATTTTTCGTATAGTTAATTACAATATCTTCTGTTAATTTAGAATTCGGAATGGAAATTTCCTTGTTGTCCGGGGTGTTCATGGTGGTGAACATTAAATCAATTCTTTTTACAGTACCGCTGACACCTTCCACTTCAATAAAGTCTCCAACTTCATAATTCTTGGCAACTAAAATCATCATGCCGCTGGCCAGGTTGGAAAGACTGTTCTGCATCGCAAGGCCGATTGCCAGACCGGCAGAACCCAATGCGGTAATAAAAGAAGAAGTGTCCAAGCCCAATGTACCTGCTACACAAAGGAATACAAAAATCCAAAGCACAATCTTCACACTGGATTCAATAAATGCATGAAAGTTTACATTTACACGTTTTTGCAACCATTTATCCAATATTTTGAGAATTATTTTGGTGGCAAAATATCCTATCAATAAAATGAAACCGGCAGACAGCAATCTGGGTAAAAAGCTTAAGATTGCATTCCAAATTGTAAGTAATACTGCCATTTTCCTCATAGCCTCCTAAATAAATTTTATTGTAGGATAGCATACCATAAAAGCCTAGAAAAAACAATTGCTTTAGCCATGCCGGTCATGCTCTCTTTTTCTTCATTACAACCAACCCAACAACAACTGCCGCTACAGCCAATACTCCAACAGCACCACCTACAACTGCGCCGGTAGGGAATGCCTTTTCAGATGGCTTTGTATCGTCATCGGTTGTTGTAGAATCGGTGGGTTCGGGGGTCTCGTCCGACCCCGTTGTATTCCCCGGTGCTTGGTCATTGGCTTGGTCATATTGTACCAAATACTGTGCAGAGGCAATCCATTTTCCGTTCACATAATCTCTGCCCAATACTAAAATTTTATCTGCATAGGCTTGAATGTAATACCCTTGAGAGCCTTCAACCCCCACATTGGTCGCCATGGAAGCATCGTTCCAAAGATATGCCACCGCCGCCGTATTAAAAATGGTAGGCAACGCTTCATCTCTTGCCTTCATGGAATGCAGGGAATCCATTTCCCAGTGGCTATGCCCGGAAAACAGAATCACTTCCGGATAGTCCTTTAAAATTTCTGCAAATTTTTTCGCCTGATTAATTCCGTGCCATGCCTGATACGCAAAAGTTCCTGCTACCGTATCAATTAAGCCTTGATGCAAAAATACATAAATAGGTCTGTTTTCATTTCTGTTTTCTGCCAATTTTTCCCGGAACCATTCCAACTGCTTATTAGAAAGCTGGGCATTCAATCCAGTGGCTTCGCTTCCCAAGAAGATGAAGTGCACATCATTTAACCATAGGTCATAATAAACAGAATCCGTTCCCGGTTCTGTATATTCCAGGAAATTTTTTAATTTTTCATCATAAGGTCCGTCTGCCAAATCATGATTCCCAATGGAACAGTATACTTTAGGCAGCCCTTCACCTGCTTCCTCAATTAATTTTTGAAGACTACGATATTCAGACACATAACCATGGTCCGCAATATCTCCATTGATAAAAATGCCTATGCTGTTTGGAGAAATGGTTTTGATATCTTCCAAAGCTGCTGCAAAATGTACATTGTGAATATGTTTTTGAGACGCATTCAAATGAATGTCACTCATTACTTGCATTTCATATAAAGGGGTTCCGAAATCATATGTATTACACCCCTCCGGCAAAAGAACCGTAGCCGCTTTTGCAGAAAGTTTTTCCTTGCGCACCGCATAAACCAAAATGCGATCTGCTTCCTTGGGAATCAGTGTATTTGCCACCATTTCGTACTCTGTAACCTTTTCTGTACATGGAATGGGTGCAAAAGCGGTGTAATTGGCCAATGGACCTTCTGCATTCGCCCAATAAGCCACATAGGAATCCGGCAGTGTGTCTTCCCCTGCTGTAATCATTAATTTTCCATCCGCTGCACCCGTAAAGGAATTGGCTCTCGCATAGGTAACAGAGGTCGGTGCCTGTGGCACCGTTTGTGTGTTGGCAACCGCCTTTACGGTAATATCCACTTGTGCCAAAACATCCCACTTATCATTGGCGCATAAGTACACAGTATATTCCCCTGCCGGCACATCGGCATATGCTGACCGAGAAGCATTGGTGCCCTCTGCTAAACGGAGATTCTTTTCCTCGCCGGATTTATTCCCATCTTTTGCCACATAGTACCAGCGAATGGATTGGTCCGTTTCCAAAGTATCCGTGCGCAAGTAAAGACCTACCCAGTCCAGACCTTCGCCGGTAGCGGTAGTCAGGATAGGTTCTCCTTCTGTGTATATGGTTTTATTTGTTTTTAATGTTTTCTCTGTTACAGAGGGGGTGGGCGTGCTTGCGACATTGGCCTTTATGGTAATATTTTTTTGGACCAAAATATCATATCCGCCATCGGCAAACAGACAAATCTTATACTCACCGGCGGGCAAATCCGCCAGTTCCTGTCTGTTGATATATTCGGAATCAAAAATATTCTTGGTCTCCCCGGAAGTATTTCCTTCTTTATCCACATAGTACCAGAGAATAGATGTTACATCCGGTATGGTATCATTTTTTTGATAGATACCAACCCAGTCCTCGCCATCACCGATAGCGGTCACCAGAATATCCTCTCCTTGGGTATACGTGGTTTTATTTACTTTTAATAATTCTTCTCCGGAAATAGACATTGGAATCATAGCACCACACAAAATTGCAATTCCACAAATGAATGCAAAAATCCTTTTCATTTTTTACCTCCTCGATTTTAACGTGAAAGCTTTATAAGGGTATTATAGCATGTTCCTTTTTCTTTGTATAATCACTGGAAGGACCAATTTTTCAAATTATGTCTTTTGGGTATCGTTTTTAAAATTGATTTATAAATAAAAAAGAGCCTCCACTCGGATACTCTTTGGCTACTGACAAATGTACTTAAAAATATGAG
>CAYMRI010000056.1:0-11937 GCA_964392835.1 uncultured Eubacteriales bacterium | reverse complement strand
CAAAAGAAATTCTGGCATATGAATTGACCAAGCTGGTACACAGCGAAGAAGAAGCCATTAAGGCACAGGAAAGCGCCCGTGCATTATTCGGTGGCGGCAGTGACTCTGCTAATATGCCTACTGCGGAATTAACCGTTGCGGATTTTAATGATGGTTCTATGGATATTCTAAACTTGCTTGTAAAAGCCGGTTTGGTTCCTTCTCGTTCCGAAGCCAGAAGAGCGGTAGAGCAGGGGGGTGTTTCTGTGAACAATGAAAAAATAACTGCTATCAGTACCTCTTATACACCGGCAGATTTTTCCGGGGATGGTCTGGTTGTTAAGAGAGGAAAGAAAACATTTAAGCGTGTGGTTGTAAAATAAAGTTTTGCTTACATCGGTAAAAAAATTGTGCTAAAATAGTAGTAACAACGTGTAGTTTGCTTTGGGAAACGTAAGTCCTGTTGTGAACCACACGTTGTTTTTTATATTTTTGCGTAGGAGGAATTGGAAGTGTATCAGAAAGGTGATTTGGTTATTTACGGTGGAGAAGGCGTTTGTAAAGTGGAAGCAATTGGTCCGATTACACTGGCCGGAAAGCAATCGGAAAAGGAATATTATACGCTTTCACCTCTGTTTCACGAAGGAGTTGTATATACGCCGGTAGATACCAAGGTATTTATGCGTCCGGTGATTTCGAAAGAGGAAGCACATGCGTTGATACAGCAATTACCCTCCATAAAAGCAGAAGTTTATGAAAACAGAAACTTACGTTTTTTAAACGAACACTATCAATCTTATTTACAGAGCCATGATTGCACGGATTTGGCGCAATTGATTAAAGCGGTTTACGCCAAACGACAATATGCTGCACAAAATGGCAAAAAAATTGGGCAAATTGATGAAAAATATATGAAACGCGCGGAAGAT
The DNA here is from genome assembly GCA_964392835.1 of uncultured Eubacteriales bacterium. Taxonomy (GTDB): domain Bacteria; phylum Bacillota; class Clostridia; order UBA1212; family CASDQQ01; genus CAYMRI01. Next base: position 11,029 of record CAYMRI010000056.1, on the reverse strand, counting down.
ATGCTTTACAGCGAGCTGGCTGTTGCCCTTGGAATAGAACGCAATCAGGTTCTGGCATATATTGAACAGGTACTGGCAGGGGATTAAATCCTTTCCAATACGGGCTTTCTTTTTACAAAATGGGTAAGGTAGCGGATACCGGCGCTTTTAACCAACTCTGCAACTTCTTGAAAGCCTTGTCCTACATGAGAAGGGTCGTGGGCATCAGAACCTAAGGTAACCAGATAACCCCCAAGCTCCTTATAACGTTTTAACACATTAATATCCAGTTGATTTGCCGGAAAAGAATCCCGTTTTTGATAGGTGGAAGTGTTGATTTCCAGGGCGATTCCGTTATCAATTAAGATTGTGAATAATTTATCAAAGTGATCGGGGAAGTCTTTATAATACATATTCCGGTCTTCGTAGCTCTGAGAATATCTGGACACATAGTCAAAATGACCCATAACGTTGATTCTTTTATATTTTGGAAGTAGTTCAATGTATTTTTCTAAAATCGCAGAATAAGCTGTAAATTTATCTTTGTCAGCGGTGTATTCCGGGTAATACGGGTCAGATTGCTTGGGTAAATAATGCACAGAACCGATAATAACATCGAATTTAAAATTTTTCATAGCAAATTCAACAGCTTCCATATGATTATCAAAAAGGCCGAATTCGATGCCGGAAAAAACACGAAAACCGGAAGGAGACGCATTCTCAGAAAAGCTACGTATTTTTGACAAGTAAGGTATCATTTCAAAGCCACAGAGTTTACCGACATCAGGCACATATTCAAAATGATCTGTAAAATAAATACCACTTAAACCTTGGCCTTTGGCAGCTGCAATCATTTGTTCATACTGGGCATCAGAATCATAAGAGTAATATCCGTGGGTGTGGCTGTCGAAAAACATAATATATAAATCTCCTTAAAATAAATTTTTATAATACTAATAAAACAGTTGTATTATAACATATAATTTGGCATTTGGCACTTGCATTTTCAGTAGAGTAGTGGTAAAATTTGTTTTAGAGCTAATTATACAAAATAAAAATTTTGTATAACAGGGAGTAAAGCCATTACAGGCAGTTTCTAATGTTTCCACGGTATTTACACCCTGTTAATTGCGTTTGCTTAAAACAATTATAGCAAACGCTTACAAAATTTCCATTTTGTACATTATGAGACTTCTACAGCTTTAGATTTATCCCAAATAACAAAATCTTTTTTGGGCAATTTAGCTCTTTCAAAACTATCAAAATATTTATAGTATAAAGGCCTAAAACAGAACTTCCATTCTCCCTTTTTGAAAAATGAAAAAATAAATCCTAATAAACCTTTAGAAAGTTCATATCCATATACAATCTGTGACGCTTTACTACTTTTAATCGAGGCACAAAAAAATGGCGATAGTTTAGAAGATGCTATCCAAAACATTCAAAAACTAATCGCCAACACAAAGTGAGAATATCTCACGAAGAAGAGCCGAAAGGCTCTTTCTTTTATTATTATAAACAATATGGTAAAATAAAACAAGTCTCATAATGTACAAAATTCCATTAAATTTTGTATAACGGAGAAGCGAGAAAAATGCCAAAAAGGAGCCATTTTTGTATGAATCAACCGAATTTTAAAGAATTGCCCAAATCTGCTAAGGAATTCTTGGCTTATATGACTACCATTCAAGGAAAATCGAAAAATACTGTAAATGAATATTTTTTTGATTTACGTACCTTTTTTCGCTTTTTAAAAATGAATCGCGGTATGGTTCCCGGTGATACGGAATTTGATTCTATTGTTGTTTCTGATATTGGATTGGATGTTATTGAAAGTATTGAATTAACAGATTTGTATGAATTCTTATCTTTTGTAACTTATGAACGTGACAATGCAAATGCTGCACGTGCCAGAAAAGTTGCGTGTTTAAAATCATACTTTAATTATTTATTTTTAAAGGTAAAAGTGATTTCTTCCAATCCTGCTGCAGAACTGGAGTCCCCGAAAATGAAGAAACGCCTACCCCGCTATCTGACTGTGGACGAAAGCATGGATTTGTTAAATGCGGTTACCGGTGAATTTAAAGAACGGGATTATGCGATTTTAACCTTATTTTTAAACTGTGGTATGCGTCTTTCAGAGCTGGTTGGCATTAATATCAACCGGATTCACGATGATACCTTAACGGTTGTTGGTAAAGGTAATAAAGAACGCACAATTTATTTAAATCAGGCTTGTTTACAAGCAATTCAGGACTATATGAAGGTGCGTCCCAAGGATACATCCGAGAAGAATGCCTTGTTTTTAAGCAAACGAAAGACCCGTATCAGCGTCAAAACCGTACAATGGTTGGTAAAAAAGTATATTGTTTCTGCAGGCCTTGACCCAGAAAAATATTCTGTCCACAAACTGCGTCACACAGCAGCCACTTTGATGTATAAATACGGTCATGTAGACATTCGTGCATTGCAATCTATTTTGGGTCATGAAAGCGTTGCTACCACGGAAATTTATACCCATATTGACAACGAAGCGTTGCGTCAAGCAGCTAACAGCAATCCGCTGGCTGGGTTTCAGAAGGATAAACCCAGTGAATAATTGAATGTTATAATGGTAAATAAATATTTTTATCGTCAAACATTAACCGAAGCGGTTGCTTGTACATCTTCTCTCTACTAAATTAACTTAACGATGTAGACCAGAATATAGAATTTACCACTTCTGTCAATGCGTATTCCCGGTCTACTTCCATTTCTTTGATTCTGCCATTACTGATAAAGAATTGATTTCCGTCAGATTCTTCTGTGCCGGATAAGATGTATTGTGTAATCTTTTTGGTACTGATGGTATCCGCTTTTGCAATCAATTCTGTCCACTCTGCGGCAGTGATATTGGTTTCAATTCTGGTTCCGCATTGTGCCAAAACATCTGTTACCCGCGGAATGTATGTAGCATTTCCCTTTTGGGTTAAAAATGCAGTGATAAAATCGGTGTGCAGTAGTGTTCGTGCATACGGGGTGCCATCATAATATTTGGACAATTCCTGGGTGTAAAGGCCATTTGCGGGATCAGTAAAACGGAACAGCGCCACGGCCATATCGCCGGAATAAATCTGCGTTCCGGCCTTTAAATTGGTGGTTTCAGAGTAAAAATCCACCGGCAGATTATAGGTCACGCCATCCATGGCATCTACAATATACTTCAAAGCAGTATAATCAAACTTTACATAATAACGAATGTTGAATCCAAAATTTACTTTCATATAGTCAATTAAGGAAATCATGCCTTTTTGTCCGCTGATTGTGCTCAACTTTGTACCGTAAATGGTTTTTGTATTACCGGGAATGGTCAAGAAATTTGCCACACCGGTTTCCGGCGTATAGTTTAAGATGTAAATATCATTGGCAACATTCTCTTCTTCGCAAACAATCAAAATATTGATAGGGTTTTCATTTTCGGAAACACCTGGAGTGGCATCCGGTTGATATGGGTCAGTTGCAGGCGTAATATCTGCACTGGCATGGTTAAAATTCACTGCCAGAACCATACCGGAAATGGTCAGTGCACACACAATGATTATGGAAAATATGGATAACCCCACTCGAAAGTTCACTCTGTTCACCTCATGAAATCATTATTTAAAGTTCTTATAAAATGCCAAGTAAGCCTTATAAGTATAATACACATCCGCTTTGGATACAAGTTCAAAAGGAGAATGCATTGCCCAAACAGGAACACCACAGTCGATTACCTGCAATCCCATGTTTGCCATATACTGGGCAATGGTTCCGCCGCCGCCCAAATCTACTTTTCCCAATTCACCAGTTTGCCAATATACCTGATTGTCATCCAAAATCTTTCTTAATTTTGCAATAAATTCCGGATTGGCATCGCTGGCACCGGATTTCCCGCGAGCGCCGGTGTATTTTTCAAAGGCAACGCCGTGACTGAGATAAGATGCATTTTTTCTATCCTGCACATCATAATTTGCATCCACACCTGTGGTTACGTCAGCAGATAACATGTAGGAATTGGAAATACATCTTCTCAAAATATAGTCGCTGTAATTGTCAGATGTCAGCATGCACAAATAAGCCATAAAATTTTCCAAAGCTTTGGATTGTGCACCGGTATTCCCCATGCTTCCTACTTCTTCTTTGTCGGAAAAATATGCAACCGCAGTGGTAGAAACCTGTCCTGCTACCAAAATGGCAGTTAAAGCAGTGTATGCACAAACGCGGTCATCATGTCCGTAAGCGCCGATGATGGAACGGTCCAGCCCAATTTCTTTTGCCGGAAAAGCTGGTACTACTTCAATTTCCGCAGAAATAAAATCTTCTTCCGTGACACCGTATTTTTCCTGTATCAAATCCAGAAAATACTGCTTAAACGGTGCTTTTGCATCTTCATCCTCACAGGGCATGGAACTCATGATAATGTTCAGACTTTCACCGGGAATTGCTTCTCCCAATGTTTTCTTCATTTGATCCTGAGCAAGGTGCGGTAACAAATCGGAAATACAGAAGCATGGTTCGTCATCCTCTTCTCCCAACACGATTTTAACGGTCTCTCCGTCTTTGGTAATGACCACACCGTGAAGTGCCAAAGGAATGGAAAGCCATTGATATTTTTTAATCCCGCCGTAATAATGGGTCTTTGCGTATACGGTTTCATTGTCTTCATAAAACGGATTTTGTTTGAAATCCAAACGAGGAGAATCGATGTGAGCCCCTACTAAATGGAATCCGTTTTCCGGTTTCTCAGAACCGATAACAGCGCACAGTAAGGATTTTTCATAAATATTCTGATATACCTTATCCCCTGCCTGTAATGTTTCTCCGGAAGCTAAAACCGTTTCAATGTTCTTATAGCCGGATGCTTCTAAAACAGGAATGGCATACTCTAAGAATTCCCGTTCTGTTTTTACCGCATTTAAAAATTGAATATATTGCTTACAATAAGAAAAAATCTCTTTCTTACCGTCCTGCGAAATCTTTTTCCAAACATTTTGGCTTGCATACCTGTCGCTCATGGTTTTATCCTCCTATATACTTTATTCTTTCACTAATTTTTGAATAGATACAATTTTTACACACAAACAGAATATTTCCAAAGCTTTTACCAAATCTGCTGTATCCGGATAGGTCGGCGCAATACGAATATTGCTGTCAGAAGGATCTTTCCCATACGGATAAGTTGCCCCTGCCGGCGTAATGGTCACACCGCATTCTTTTGCCAGCTTACCAATGTCTTTTGCACAGCCTTCCATGGCAAAGAAGCTGATAAAATAACCACCTCTGGGTTTTGTCCAACTTGCGATTCCTGTGCCGCCCAGTTCACGCTCTAAAATTTCCCAAACTGCCTCAAATTTCGGGCGGATGATATCTGCATGTTTCTTCATATGTGCCAACACACCTTCCTTGTTTTGGAAGAATTTTGTGTGCCGCAATTGGTTTAATTTATCCGGTCCGATGGTCTGTGCACTTAACACCTGTTTCATTGCTGCAACATTTTCATTGCTTGCAACGATGACGGAAACACCTGCACCCGGAAATACCACTTTAGAGGTGGAGGCAAACATATAGATACGGTTGGGGTTACCGGCTTTTTCACATTCTGTAAATAAATTCAGCAGCTTGTCCCCTTCTTCATATAAATGGTGAATTACATAGGCATTGTCATACATGATTCTAAAGTCTTTTGCAGCGGTTTTCATGGTTGCCAGACGACGAACCACTTCATCAGAATAGGAAATCCCATCCGGATTGCTGTATTTGGGTACGCACCAGATGCCTTTAATGGAAGCGTCTTTGGAAACCAAATCTTCTACCATATCCATATCCGGTCCGTCTGCCTTTAACGGTACTAAAATCATTTCGATACCTAATTTTTCACAAATAAAGAAATGACGATCATATCCCGGTACAGGACAGAGGAATTTTACCTTTTCCAGCTGCCCCCAGGGTGTTTCAGAATCCACATTGCCAAACAGCATTTCACGAACAACCGTATCAAACATCAGATTTAAGCTGGAGTTTCCTCCAACAATGATATTTTCTGCTTTTACATCCAGTAAATCTGCAAATAAAGCCTTCATTTCAGGAAGTCCATCCAAACCACCGTAATTTCGGCAGTCTACACCTGTTTCAGAAATGCAATCGGATGCATTGGATACACAAGTTAAATATTGTTCAGAAAGCGCTAGCTGATCGGCGCCGGGTTTTCCACGGGACATGTCCAATGTTAAGTTTAAATCTTTGTATATTTCGTATTGCTGTAATGCAATTTCTAATTCTTTCTTTAAGGTATCTTTCTCTGTTGTCAAATATGATTTCATGTACTATTGTCCTCCATCGCTACAAACTCATTCATATCATTTTAATATATTGCGTGTAATTATGCAAGAACGCCATGAAATTTCCATAAGCAATTTTTGCAACCAATTTTTCGTTATAATTGTATTGCAACAAACGGTTTAATAATTTATCGATATCCTCAACTCCACAAATCCCTTTTGGTGTTTTGTCAATACCGTCAAAATCGCAACCCAGTCCAATACTGTCTTGGCCGCCAAGCGATAACATATGTTCAATATGCCGGATGACATGGTCTATGGTTGCAGTGGGGGCTGTGGTTAAAAATGGCGGATACAAATTGATGCCAACCATTCCTTTTCTGGCGATAATTTCCCCAATCATTTCATCCGTCAGATTTCTGGGATGATTGCAGATGGCTCTGGCATTGGAATGAGAAGCAACAAAGGGTACAGTGCTACAGGCACAAACATCGTAAAATCCTCTGTCAGATAAATGAGATACATCCACAATCATGCCTAGTTGATGCATGCGGTGTACTACCTGTTTCCCAAAAGTGGTTAAGCCTTCGTGATTGGCGGTCATGGCCCCTACTCCCAATTCATTCCGATGATTCCAGGTCAAGGTCATAAGGCGTACGCCCTGTTGAAAAAAATAGTCCACATTTTCCAGTTTTCCGTTCAGTGGAGAACCGCCTTCTAAAGCCAAAATACCGCCGATTTTCCCCTGCTGCAACACCTGGTTCATTTCTTCTTTTGTTCGGCATAAACGAATAAAGCCGGCATTTTGTGCCACTTGCTGCTTGAATGTATCAATCATGGTGTTTGCTTGCAAAAATGCTGCATTTCCCATTTTCTCAGGTGGTACGAAACAGGCAAATATCTGCAGAAATCCGCCGTATGCGCCCATGCGTTTTAAGTCGCAATGATAGTTGTTTTCATACAGCGAAGTTCCGGGAATACAAAGTTTTTCAATGGTATCACAATGCGCGTCAAATATCTTCATATAAATCCATCGATTATTGAGGTTTGTTCTTTATTATTTTATCAATAAATGCAGAAGGTGTTACTACTTCAACATCACTATCCAAACCATTAATGACCGCTTCTACAGCCTTCATGGTATTGCCGCCGGCCACCAGATTTCCGTTATTATCCAATCCGGACCAGGCGTGTACAATGACAAAAGAATAGCTGTCTGCAGATTTCGGGTCAGTGCTTGCTGCATTAATGCTGTTTACAATATTTTCCACACTGCCGTCACTAAGGCCTGCCCACAATCTGTATCTGGCAGAAATTGCCGGTTTGTTGTTAGACCATACTATTTTTCCGTGATAGCCGGCATAGTTGGAATAGTCAATATAGAAAAGAGCATCAATATGTTCTTGTGCGGTAAAAATATCTAAATTTGAGGTGTTAAAACCACCATCATCTAAAATTTCTGCAATTCGAATGTCAGCACGTTCCATATAATCATCCAATTCTGCAACCATTTCTGCTAAAGCAGCTTTATCCGTCCATTGAGAAGGCATGGTATATCCTAAGCCGCTTATCTGCATTACAAACTCATCCTTTGCTGTCATATTATCATATAAATAATTTACCATAGGTGCAGATAAATCAATTGCTGTAGCGGGAATACCCCAGCCCATATTGAAAGAACCACGCAAAGACGAGCCAAACCAGTTGTTGCTGGTAGTATAATCATTGAGAACCCATTGCAAATTATCGCCGTCAGACATCAAAAAGCAAACTGTGTGTTTATTTTGAGAAGCGGTTGTGTCCCCTGTTTTTTGCGTAATGTTTTCCAAACGTAAACTACTAAGTGTGGAAAGGTTAAAAGCATGGTCTGCCGGAATTAAACACGCATTAATGGAGGAAAAACTGGAAACTGTAGAATATTCTCCCAATGTATTGTTCCAACCTAAAATAAGAGCATTATTATTTAAGTATTTAAACAAATTGGTATGTGCATTTTTGTCAGTAGAGTTACTAAAACGGAAATAGGAATTGGACATTACAGCATAATCCACCAGCCTTGGACTCATAGAAGTGGGTTGTTCTACCGCCATATCCTGATTTAATTTCTTAAAATAAGAAGATTGTCGCAACCAACTATCCGTCTTTCCGGTTACATCCAGTACACAGGTTAAACCGACATCTTTTGCTTTTTCTTCTTTGTCTTTTGTAACAACAACTGCATTCAGCTGATTTGCAAGAGAAATGGCCACAGCACAAGACTCTGCATTTTGGTCATCATCACACAAAATATAGCCTGCCAGTTGGTCTTTAAAATGTTCTACCAATCTCCAGGTGTTCCAGGTTTTGTTATCCGCATTCTTTCTTTCAATGGTTACATTATAAACAGACTCCAAATATGCTTTATATTTTGAATAAGCACCTATATTAATTACAATCTGTTCTGTACCTTTATTGGCAACCAAGCCTTGTAAAGTAGCTAAAGTTAAAGAATCTGCAAAGGAGGGCTGGCTAACTAAATACAAAGTACGAGCTTGATAATCAGCTTTTTCCACAGAAGGATTCTGATAAGTGGTATATTTTGTATTCCCAACTGTAAATGGCGTGGGTTTCGGTGTGGGGGTAGCTGTTGGCTCTGCTGTAGGCACTTTGGTTGCCGTTTGTGTTGCAGTTTGTTGCATGGTTGCAGAGGTAGAACTTTCTATCGTTGTAGAAGGTGTTGCAGTGGTAGTCACAGTTACAGTTGCGGTTGCAGTTGCAGTTGCAGTCGCTTCCTCTGTTCCCTGTCCGTGGGTTGGGGTTACCGTTTGGGTAGTTGCTACGGCAGTGGTGGTTTCCGGCAAATCGGAAACTTGGTTTGTTTGACATGCACTTACCGAAAGCACAAGAATTAAAATAAATATGAGCGCCAATCCTTTTTTCATCTTCGAATACACTCCCTTGTAAAATAAATCATGGTGTTTCTTAATAATACCATAATAATACTAATTTAAAAAATTTGAAATAGGAAATTTAACTTTTGGATTTGGAATTCTGCTTCTCCCTTGATTGAAAAATATACTTCCGCAACATCGTAAGACCTAGGGTAATCGTATGTGCCGTACTGCGCCGTAAATAATTCACTTGCCTTTATGATTCGTTGCATTTTTGCCGGCGTCACTGCTTCCCGCGGCAGTCCGTAAACCGTTTGCGAGCGTGCTTTTACCTCTATAAAATGAATGGTACTGTCCTTTTGGGCCACAATATCAATTTCCGTTCCTTTTCCTATGCGGTAATTGCGCGCCAATATAGAAAAACCTTGTTTTTCCAGTTGCTCACAAACATATGCCTCGCAAATCCGTCCTATTTCCCGTGTGTTCATGGTAAGTATTTTTTTATAAAAGTCATACGGTGAAGAGGGCATGGACCATAAGTCTGCAATGCTGTAATGTGTTCTTTGGTGCCATAGCCTTTATTTTTTTGGAAATTGTATACCGGATATTGCTCTGCAACCTGTCGCATATATCTGTCTCTGGTTACTTTCGCTAAAATAGAAGCGGCCGCAATGGATGCACTCTTAGAATCCCCTTTTGCCAACGGCAACTGGGGTAATGGACATTTTTCCAATTTTAAATAGTCGGTAAGTATATAATCCGGTTGTACCTGCATTTGTGACATAGCTTGATAAACAGCCTCTTTGGTAGCATTTAAAATGTTAATTTCATCAATGGTTTGATTGTCTACCATAGCTACGCCGTAAGCAACTGCCTGCTCCAAAACTTGCTCATACATCCGTTCTCTGTCTGCTTCTTTTATTTTTTTAGAGTCATTAAGTCCCGGTATGTAAAAATCTTCTTTTAAAATCACGCAAGCAGCACAAACAGGACCCACAAAAGGGCCTCTTCCCGCTTCATCTACACCGCCGATTAAGGAATAACCTTGTACTTTTGCTTCTGTTTCATATTGATACATCTCTTGTAGACGCAATCTTTCTAATTCCGGATCTATTTTCTTCATGAATTTACCTCCGTAGGTGTTTCTAAGGAAAAATATCCTATTTTACAATTACGAAATTCGTCCAACAGCAAATTGGCAATTCGATTATAGTCATATTCACCACCGCGAATAAGGCAGCCGCGCTTTTTCGCACAAGCTTCCATAATGGCCAATGGTGTATCTTGCATAATTTCTTCATCCAGTTGATAACGTTGTTGCAGTTCTTTTGGATAGAGAGCTTTTAATCTTTCCACCAGTTTCAAAGCTAATTCTTCAATGTCCATAATTTCATCTTTGATGGCACCTGTAAATGCCAAATGTAAAGCAACCGTTTCATCTTCAAATTTCGGCCATAAAATACCCGGGGTATCTAACAGTTCAATATCTTTACCGATACGTACCCATTGTTTGTTCTTGGTTACACCGGGACGATTGCCTGTTTCCGCCTGCGCACGGCCTGAAATTTTATTGATAAATGAGGATTTTCCTACATTTGGAATTCCTACCACCATTACACGAATCGGCCGAAAAACGCGCCCTTTTGAAAGGTCTTTTTCAAATACAGGTTTCATAATTTCTTGCAATTGTGCTTTAATCTGTCCTAGGCCGGTTCCTTGAATGGAATTTACAAAAATACAAGGAATGTTGCGTTGTTGATAGTACTGTTTCCATTGTGCATTAATGGCTTGGTCTGCCATATCGGATTTATTTAAAACGATGATTCTGGGCTTTTGCTCCAGCATAGAAGCGAATAGAGGTGATTATTGTGGTGCTCTTTTTGG
>CAYMRI010000055.1:0-12027 GCA_964392835.1 uncultured Eubacteriales bacterium | reverse complement strand
ATCGTTTAAATGGCAGCGTAGAGGAAATTTTGTATTCCGCCATGGAAGATTTTGCTTTGGACATTGTGATTGGAAAGGGTCCTTCTGCCCGTTCCATTCGGTTGGATTTGTCCAAGTTTACATTAATCGGCGCCACCACCCGGGCAGGGGCGTTGAGCGCGCCGTTGCGTGACCGTTTCGGTGTGGTTTCTCGTTTGGAAATGTATACACCGGAAGAATTGAGCAGAATTGTAAAGCGGTCTGCCGGCATTTTAAAGATACCCATTACCGATGAAGGGGCTTATGAAATTGCGCTGCGTTCCCGTGGTACCCCCAGAATTGCCAATCGGCTTATTAAGCGGGTAAGAGATTTTGCACAGGTAAAAGGGGACGGCATCATCAATTTGGAGTATGCCAAAGAGGGATTGGATGCGTTGGAAGTGGATAAAATCGGTTTGGATAAAATTGACAGAACCTATTTGCTTACCATTATTCATAAATTCGGTGGCGGACCGGTAGGCTTAGATACCCTGGCAGCTACCGTAGGCGAAGAGGCCGGCACCATTGAAGATGTGTATGAACCTTACTTATTGCAACTTGGCTTTGTGGACAAGACCCCCCGTGGCCGCGTGGCAACCAAGCTTGCCTACCGGCATTTTGGCCTGACGGAAATTGGAACAGGAGATGTAGATTGATATGAAGTTGCTATTGCATATTTGTTGTGGCCCTTGTGCATGCTATCCCGTAGAGACCTTACAGGAAGGGGGAGTGGAATTTACGGGGTATTATTTTAATCCCAATATTCACCCGATTGATGAATTTGAGCGCAGACGGGAGAATTTGCAGATTTTGTCGGAATTAAAAGGCTTTCCGGTAGAGTACAGCAACGCTTTTGACCAGCCCCGATGGGAATTTTTTGCGGGAGAAATTGTCCAACGGTGTGGAATGTGCTATGAAATCCGGTTTGAGGAAGTGGCCCGCAAGGCAGCAGAAGAAGGATATGATGCCTTTTCCACCACATTGTTGGTGAGCCCGTATCAAAGACATGAAATGATTATTGAAATTTGTGAAAAATATGCAGCGCAGTATGGCATCCGATTCTACTATCAAGACTGGCGGCCGGGGTTCCGCAAGGGACAGGCTATGGCAAAAGAATACGGACTTTATCGGCAAAAATATTGCGGTTGTATCCGCTCAAAAAGTTATCAGTAAGAGAAGAGGAACTACAGATGAAGGTTGTTGTTGCAACAGGAAACAAAGGAAAAATCAGAGAAATCAAAGAAATTTTAGGAGATAGCGTAGAGGTGCTTTCTGCCAAAGAGGCAGGATGTGTTTCTGACCCGGAAGAAAACGGCAGCACCTTTTTGGAAAATGCATTTATTAAGGCGGATGCCCTGTTTCAGGAATTAATCCAAAAAGCCGAATATGCAGAAAATCCCCAATTGCAAAAGGAATTGGTGGTATTGGCGGACGATTCCGGTCTTTGCGTGGAAGCTTTAAACGGCGGTCCTGGGGTGCATACAGCGCGCTATGCAGGAGAGGACGCTACCGATGCCCAGAAGATGGACAAGTTGCTGGTTGCATTGCGGGAGTTGGGGCTTGCAGATGTGCCGGAAAAGAGAAGTGCAAAGTTTGTCTGTGCTGCTGTGGCAGTGTGCGGTGACGGCAGGCGGTTGTTCCGCATCGGCGAAGTGGCAGGGCGCATTGCAGAGGCACCCATTGGTGACGGGGGGTTCGGGTACGACCCTGTATTTTTCCACGAAGGATATGGGAAAGGCTTTGGGCAGCTTTCTCAGGAGGAGAAAAACGCTGTCAGCCACCGAGGACAAGCCTTCCGCGCCTTGGCAGAAGTGTTGCTGGCAGACAGAGCACCCATGTGCAATTTGAATATTGTATTGGTAGAACCGGAAATTCCCCAGAACACGGGAAATATTGTAAGAACCTGCGCGGCCACTGGGGCAAAATTACACCTGGTGCGGCCACTGGGCTTTTCCGTGGAAGATAAATACTTAAAGCGGGCGGGGCTGGATTATTGGTCAGAGGCGGAAATCCATTACTATGACAGCTTTGAGGAAGTGAAACAACGCCACCCGGAGGGACATTTTTACTATGCCTCCACAAAAGCAGTGAATACTTATGCTGACGTAGCGTATCCGGAAAACACCTTTATCGTTTTCGGGAAGGAAACTAAGGGACTACCGGAACAGTTGTTGTTTGAAAATAAGGCGGATTGCATTCGGATTCCCATGCGGCAGTCCATCCGGTCGTTGAACCTTGCCAACTCTGTGAATATTATATTGTATGAAGTATATCGGCAGTACGATTTTGCCGGCCTTTGCGAAGAAGGGCAGTTGACACAATTTGAGTGGGAGGAATAGGGTATGATTAATGAGAATCGTTTGTTGAACATGTTTTTGGATTTGGCAAAGTGTAATAGTCCTTCCTTGCAGGAAAAGGAAGTAAGTGACCGGATTAAGGGGATTTTAAAATCTGCAGGCATCGAGTATACGGAGGATGATGCAGGAGAAAGATATGGCGGACAGTGCGGCAATTTGATTTGTCATCTGCCATCCAATTTGCAGGACTACGACCCGGAAAACACGAAAAAAGTGCCCGGCATTGTATTTTCTGCTCACATGGATACGGTGACCCCTTGTGCAGGGAAAAATATTTTGGTAAACAAGGAAAAGGACTTGATTTGTACCGACGGCAAGACAGTGCTGGGCGGTGACGATTTGGCCGGTGTCAGCGCCATTTTGGAAGCCTTCTTATCTGTGAAGGAGATGAACACCCCTCACGGCGATTTGTGGGGCGTATTTACCATTGGGGAAGAAATCGGTTTGCTGGGGGCAAAGCATTTAAATTTAGAGAAAAACGGCATTTGGGCGAAGCATTGTTATGTGCTGGATTCCGGTGGGCCTATCGGTGTCTGCGATGTGCAGGGTCCTACACATAATACATTAAAGATGCAGTTTCATGGTGTTGCAGCCCACGCCGGCTTGGAACCGGAAAAGGGGATGAATGCCATTGTGGTAGCAGCCCATGCGATTGTCACTTTCCCGCAAGGGCGCATTGATGAAGATACTACCTGCAATGTGGGCATTATTTCCGGCGGAAAGGCAAATAATATTGTTTGTGATGCAGTTAGGGTGGAAGCAGAAGTGCGTAGCCAGTTTGCGGATAGAATGCAGGCTGTGACGGAGGAAATTGTGGCAAAGGCAAAGGCTGCATGCGAAACTTACGGCGGCAGTGTGGAAATAGAGGTGGAGACGGAATATCCTAATTTCCATGTGCCGGCAGATGCTCCGATTTTACGGGAGTTCTCCAAAGCCTGCTATCAAATCGGCGTAACGCCTTTGTTTGAAAAAACAGGTGGCGGCAGCGACACCAATATTTACAATGGCAAGGGATTGACTGCTGTAGACATTTCTGTGGGAATGGATAAAGTGCACACCACAGCCGAGCAATTGAAAATTTCCGATTTAATGAAATCCGCAGCGTTGGTGTATGAACTTTGCTGGTATTAAACCTATTGTTTTTGGGAAAAATTTAACAAAAAACAGTTGAAAACCCTTTTGGAATGTTGTAGAATGGGGAATGGTAATATTTTACTGATAAATTACTGATAAATTATTTGGGAGGTATTTACAAATGGCAGTAAAAGTAGCGATTAATGGTTTTGGCCGTATTGGACGTTTGGCGTTCAGACAGATGTTTGGTGCTGAGGGATATGAAGTAGTTGCAATCAACGACTTGACAAGCCCGAAAATGTTGGCACACTTGTTAAAGTATGATTCCGCACAAGGTAAATATGCATTGGCTGACAAAGTGACAGCCGGTGAAGATTCTATCACTGTTGACGGTAAGGAAATTAAGATTTATGCAAAGGCTAACGCAGCTGAACTTCCTTGGGGAGATTTGGATGTAGATGTAGTTCTGGAATGCACAGGCTTCTACACCTCTAAGGAAAAGGCTTCTGCTCACATCGCAGCAGGCGCTAAGAAGGTTGTTATTTCTGCTCCTGCAGGAAACGATCTGCCAACTATCGTTTACAACGTAAACCACAACACATTGAAGGCTGACGATACAGTTATTTCTGCAGCTTCTTGTACAACAAACTGCTTGGCTCCTATGGCTAAGGCATTGAACGATTTGGCTCCGATTAAGTCCGGTATCATGAGCACAATTCACGCTTACACCGGTGACCAGATGATTTTGGATGGTCCTCAGAGAAAGGGTGACTTGAGAAGATCTCGTGCTGGTGCTGTTAACATCGTTCCGAACTCCACCGGTGCTGCTAAGGCTATCGGATTGGTTATTCCGGAATTGAACGGCAAATTAATCGGTTCTGCACAACGTGTTCCGACCCCGACAGGTTCTACCACCATTTTGGTAGCAGTTGTGGAAGGTTCTGTAACAAAGGATGAAATCAATGCAGCTATGAAGGCAGCAGCTACTGAATCCTATGGTTACAACGAAGACGAAATCGTATCCAGCGACGTTATCGGTATGACTTATGGTTCTTTGTTCGATGCAACACAGACCATGGTATCCGCACTGGACAACGGTACAACACAGGTACAGGTTGTTTCCTGGTATGACAATGAAAACTCTTATGTAAGCCAGATGGTTAGAACCATTAAGTATTTTGCTGAATTGAACTAATATTTGCTTACGAAGCCCCGGCCAAGTGTGGTCGGGGCTTTTTTTGTAAAAAAATGGTTGGCGCTACTACTTTTGCGGCATTTTTACCTGAAAAGTAGTAGCATTTACGCAATTTTTCAAAAAAACAGGTCAAAAGTAGTAGCGCTATTTCCACTGGTCTTATTGTGTGATACAATGTAGACAAAATCGACAAGGCCAGAAGGAGGGACAGCCACTTATGTTTACCATTGTTTTTCAATCACAGGGGAAAATACCCATGTACGAGCAACTATACCAATATGTGCGACAGGAAATTGAGCAGAACCGCTTGCGGGCAGGAGAAAAACTACCTTCCAAGCGGAAGTTGGCGACCCATTTGAAAATCAGTTTGATTACGGTGGAAACGGCCTACCAGCAGTTGCTGGCAGAAGGGTATATTCGCAGTGTGCCAAAAAGCGGGTATTTTGTGGAACCATTGCATACCCAAAATCTGCAAGTGCCCCAACCAATGAAAGCACCGGCACAACAGATAGAAGCCCCCCATTCTTATGCCTACGATTTCCGAACCAATAGCGTAGAGACAGAAGCATTTCCTTTTGCCACCTGGGCCCGTTTAAGCAGAAAAATACTCTCGCAACAGCAAAAGGCACTTTTAACCCATACAGAACCCCAGGGTTTGTATGCGCTTCGGCGGGAAATTGCCAACTATTTATATACTTGTCGTGGTATACAGGCGGACCCGGAACAAATTGTGGTCGGGGCCGGGTCTGAATATTTGCTTACATTATTGGTGGCACTGCTGGGAAGGGAGAAAACCTACGGGGTTGAGAATCCGGGATATCACAAAATCCGTAAAATTTTTCAAAGCAATGGAAGCTGCGTAAAGCCAATCTCCTTGGATGCACAGGGGCTACAGGTGACAGAATTGGAGCAATCAGGGGCAGATGTGGTGCTGGTAACGCCGTCCCATCATTTCCCCTTGGGGGTGGTAATGCCCATGCAGCGGCGGCTGGAGCTGATTGCCTGGGCAAAAGAAAAGGAAGGACGCTACATTATTGAAGATGACTATGACAGCGAATTCCGTTTTTCCGGAAAGCCCATTCAGACGTTGCAACGACTGACCCCGTCACAGCAGGTCATCTATATGAATACCTTTGCCAAAAGCCTGGCACCTTCTTTGCGAATTGGCTATATGGTGTTGCCCAAACCTCTTTTGCAACGATTTCAACAGGAATTGTCTTTTTACTCTTGCACGGTGCCGAGTTTTGAACAATATACCTTGGCAGAATTTATGAAACAGGGCTATTATGAGCGGCACGTGGCGCGGATGCGTAATTTGTATAAAGAACGGCGGAATGTGCTGATAGAAGCACTGGAGAAAAGCCCGTTTTGGTCTAAATGCCATCTGCAGGGGCAAAAGGCAGGCTTGCATTTATTGTTGACCGTGAAAAACGGTATGACAGAGCAGCAATTGGTGGACACGGCTAGGCAGGTGGATGTAAGAGTCTATGGACTTTCTTTCTATTATAGCAAAGGAGAAGCACCGAAAGCCACGGTAGTACTTGGTTTTGCCGGTATGAAAAATGAAGAAATCAAAGAAGCGGTTGCAAGGTTAGGAAAGGTCTGGTAACAGGTTTGGCAACCGAATGGCAACCGGGTCCCCCGCAACGATGGTGCTCGGGGTAACGGTACAGTCCAACGCCAACAGGTGGACGCCGGCTTGCTGCGCCTGACATAAGGTGTTGGCAAAAGCGGCATGAGTCGCTGTATTGGGTGTAAAATAAAGGACATCTTTCATCTGTATGATAAAAATCACATAGGCTTCATAGCCTTGCGTCACTGCACGCATCAATCCTTGTAAATGCTTGATACCCCGTTCTGTAGGGGCGTCGGGGAAAGCTACTACATCGTCGGTTTCTAAGGTAACGCCTTTTACTTCCGCAAAACAGCGTCTTTTTCTTGTTTCAAAGTAAAAATCAAAACGAGAATCGCCAAAAGTGCATTCCGGCTTTAACAAGGTAATGGGTTCGTCTGCAGGGAACAGGTTCCCTTCTAAAAGCCAATCCTGACATACTTTATTCGGTACCTGACTGTCCATATTAATGAGACGGCGTGTGCCGTTTTCACAACACTTTTCCACACAAATCAAATCGTAGCGGGTTTTTCTTGTACGCTCCTCCCCAAAATCCTGCACATAAATAGTGGTGCCGGGGAGCAAAAGCTCCCGGCACCGACCGGTATTTTTCACATGACAAATTTGAAGGTTGCCATCAATCTCAATTTCCGCAAGAAAGCGGTTAGGTCTTTTGCGAAAAACGGCTTTTCGTATTTGTTGGTATTGCATTATTTACGTTTTCCCTTACTATTACCACGTTTTTTCTTATCATTCTGTTGCATGCAGTAAACCACAGTGAACAGAATGACGATAATGATAATTGCCACAATTACCACAACGGTCACAATTGCATTTTTCAAATCATTTACCGTTATACCCGTATTTGTAGTAGCGCTTGGGGTTGGTGGTGTCGTTGCTACAGGATCGGAAACACTTCCGGAAGTAGCAGACGAATCCGGCGCCTCCGTAATGTCCTGGGCAGGGGTTCCCCATTGAATTTGGGTTTGTGCCTGGGTTGCGGTTGGCTTTTGGGTCTGGGTCGCACTGGCAGTTCCTGTGGGTGTGGGCGTGGCTGTTTCTTCCGGTGCTGCTCGCGTAATCGTAATGGTATATTCCTTGATTGTGCCGTCCTCTGCGGTTACGGTAATGACACGGGTAGTCTCCCCTACGGCTAATGTCTGATTTTCTGTAATGGAGGTGGTAGCTTTTGCATCTTCTGGCTCTGCAGTTACAGGGAATTTGCTTACGCTATAGTCTACCATAACCGTATATTCCGTAATTTCCGGAGAGAATTCCGGTACCAACGTACCATAAGAAACCGTTAAGGATTTTAACTTCGCATTGGCGGATTTCAAAGAACTGGTATTTTTTACGGCAAGGGTATTGCTTGCAGAAGCCGTTCCAATCAGATTATTGTTTTCATCCCACAACTGGCAATTTTCGAGGGTAAATGTTGAACTTCCTTCTCGCAATGTGTGAAACGTATAAGTGATAGTGAAATCGTTGGTAGGGGTTGTAGCACTTGCCGCAACCGGAACATTACCACCACCTCCGGATTGAGAAACAAGTTCCACCACAGTTTCATCGTAAGTTAAATTACCGCCTTTTATTTCGGAAATATTTGTTGTAGTATTGGAAAAATACAATGTCACAGTGATATCCTGTCCTACATCGGCGGTGTTAGTGCTGAAACGAATGGCTGCATTTGGCTCGTCTGCCCAAATCATATTGAAAGGTGCAAGACAAGTGCAAAGGCACAAAAATATAAGTAAGCATGGAATCAGTTTCTTTGTCATAAAATCATCCTTTCATAAATAGTTCTTTCTATTATGCCACATTTGTCTGGGAAATGATAGTCATTTTTAAAATATGCTTTTGTACGGTCAGTAAATCCATGGCACTGACAGAATTGCTTCTGTTTACATCGGCGGCTGTCAAACAGCTATCCTGCAGCAGCACCATTTTTAATAAATGTTTTTGAACAGCCAGCAAATCCATGGCACTGATTTTGCCGTCGCCGTTTACGTCACCGTAAATTACCAGCGGATAAGAAGCAAATAGTTCTTTCTCCGTTGTGTAGATTTCAAGCAGTACACCGGTACCTACAGTTTCGGCAGAAAGAGAAGCCGTTCCATTTTCTACAGTAATGTGCTGTAAAAATAGTTCGGCACTGGTGCCGGGCTCAATGCCTGTAATCATAGTGTCTATGCGGTACAAATCACTGGAAACCATAGGTGTAGTACCGGGCACTTCCGGCTCTACAGGCGCATTGGGGTCCGGGGTGCGGTATACGGAAATGGTATAGGTCCGGACTACGCCGCTGGCTGCAGTGACTGCAATTTCCACATCGTTTTCGCCGTATACCAAAGAAACGGTGCCTGTACCTGCTACACTTGCTTTTGCGCCTTTTGCGGTAGCAGAGACTGTAATGGAGGAAGTCGCAGTGGGAACCACCAATTCATATTTCATGGTATAGGAATCGAAAGAAGGGGTCAGGCTGTACCCGGTAACATTGAGGGTGGACAGGAAATTGTTATTGTCTCCAGAAGAGGTTGGTTTTACTGCCGGCGTTTCGGGCATATTCAAATAAACAGGAATGTTAAACACCAAGGTGGAATTCAACATTTCCGCAGTATAGGCTTTTTTCAAAGAGGTAGCTTCAGAAGTAGGTGCTACCACGTTGGTCATGTATTGATGGGTATAATAGCCGTTGCCACCATCTACTACGTCAAATTTTTGCAAATACAAAGTGTCCTGCTCTTTGGAAATATAGCCGGATGCAAGAATGGCCGCCCCGCCCAAAATGGATTTGTACTGATTGGTCCAGGGCAGATAATAGGCGGTATTGGTGGTGGAGGCATAAATAGCGCCGTTCACATGGGCAGAAGCCGAGGAGGTGGCGTAAGCTCTTACGTTGAAAAAATTAAAATAATTTTCATATCCCGGCACCGTGCCCAGAGAAAGGGCAGTGCCGTTTACCCCTTGTTCCTGTCTGGCTCTGGAAGCCAGGTGGTAGGGGCTGACGCCGGTAATGCTGCCGGCTTGCATAAAGGTTTCTGTGTAGGTATAGGTTTTATTGGTATCCGGAGTGGTATAGGAACCGGACATAAAAGTATTTTTCAAAATGGTATTTACACCATCTGCAGTGTGATACGGGGAGTAGGAAAGGCTTTCAAATTGAAAAATCGTAGTGGTGTCCAGGGAGTTTCTTGGATCCAAATAGTAGGCAATGATTTCTCTGGAGGCAGCTACCCAGGAACTGCCGTCCAACCCGTACCAAGTGCCGGTAGACCAGTTATAGGCGCCTTTTTCCATGGATTTCCAGGAGTTCAGGCTGGAAGATGGAACCAGATTTCGTCCAAGAACGGATTCCGCATCCAGTACGGTTGTCCAGTCTAAATTCGTATGTAAGGCATTGAAAATCCAGTTTGGGTATTGGGTATGGATGGCACGCAAAAAGGGTTTGTAGCTTTCCGGGAAGCCTTGCTCTGTTAAATAGGCTTCAAATTCTTCGTCGCTACCGGGGGGTGTGGCCACTTCCGTAACGCTGAGATAGTTGGAGTGCACATAGCCAATGGTGGTTGTGCCTTCTTTCAAAAACGAAATCTGATACCAGGTAGCACCATTGGACGCTGTGGCAGTTCCCAATACGGTAACGATTGTACCCTGGGTTAGACTCCCTATAACGTCATAGCTTGTGCCTGCACCGCTGCGAACATTCAAGGTTGTGGTTACATTAATAACCGTACCGATTTGTGTGGTTGCTTGGGAAGTTGTTTGGGATGTTGTTTGGGATGTTGTTTGGGATGTTGTTTCGTTGTCTGCGTAAATGGGGAGCCATAGGGTGAACAGCATGCTCACAAGAAGCAACCAGGCGGTCACTTTTTGCGGTAGGGTGTAACTATGTAAATTCCATGTTTTTTGCCGGTTCATCGTTTGTTTCTGCTCCGTCAACTTTATCTTTTGCAACAATTACTACCATAACAGATATATTGTAACGAATGTGCGGCTACGTTGTCAAATGGAATAACTAGGAAGGATGGGGACGCCGGATTTTTGGGATTCCGCCATTCCATCGGCATCTTGCCATTTGTGGCGGCTTTGTGTCGGTCATCTTTGTTTTTGTGGTGGTTTTTCAGGAGGCATCTCTTTTTTTTCGATTCTCTTCTTGGGCAAATTGCAGATGCGGATGAAAAATCCGCCATAATTGCCGAGATGCGGAAGCACCACCGCCACTTCTAGCAAGATGACCGAAAGAGCTCCGCCGGAAAACGAAAGATGCCGGTGAAGTGGCGTTTTTTAACGAAAAAAACCGGTACGAATTTCTATGACCTTACCCCTGAAATAACCGCCCCTGCCAACTATCCCGCTGCTCCAACCTTCGGGTCAATGCGTTGCGCACGGCGCGCTTATTTGCGCTCCAAAGGGGTGCGATAAGGATGTTTTTCGGTCCGTCGCCGGTCAGCCGATGAATGACCATGGATGGGGGAAGCACTTCCAAACAATCAATTACCAAGTCAATGTAGGCATCCTGCTCCATGACAGGCACTTTACCTGCTGCATAGTCCAAAGCCAAATCCGTATGCTCCAGCACATGCAACAACTGCAATTTAATACCGTCCGCGCCGCAAGCGCCTACATAGCGCACGGTTTGCAACATTTTTTCTTTGTCTTCACCGGGCAGCCCTAAAATCACATGGACAATGACCTGCAACCCTCTGGATTTCAAAGCAACCACAGCCCTATCAAAACAAGCCAAATCATACCCCCGGCGAATATAGGTCGCAGTTTCTGCGTGTATGGTTTGCAGTCCCAGTTCTACCCAGACGGGTTTTTGCTGATTTAGTTCTGACAACAAATCCAGCACATCATCGCCCAAACAGTCCGGGCGGGTGGCAATGGATAGCGCCACAATGTCAGGCTGGGAGAGAGCTTCTGAAAAAATATTTTTCAAATAGGAAACAGGAGCGTAAGTGTTGGTAAAGGCTTGAAAATAGGCGATGTACTTGCCACATTCGTCTGCAGGCATTTTCCGGGCAACCTTTTCTTTGGCGGCCGCAATTTGCCGGGCAATGCTATCAACAGCACACGACGCAAAATCGCCTGAACCGCCTTCGCTACAAAAAATACAGCCGCCCACACCGACGGTCCCATCCCGATTGGGACAGGTCATACCGCCGTTGAGCGCCAGCTTATAAACCTTTGTGCCAAAGGTGTTTTTCAAATAAGAATTCAAAGAATAGTAACGCATAAAAAATTTCCTTGATTCACATAATAGCAATAAGAAAGGATGCGGTTTCTATGTTAAAAACAATTCTGCTTTTCCTTGCAGGAGCCTGGACCGGCGGCCTCATCGGCGTTTTGGTCATGGCCCTACTGCAAGTGCAAAGGAAAAATTAAACTTTTTCCATAATTTCGTCTTTTAAGGACTGGATTAAGGATTTCACTTCTGCTACCACATCGGTCAAAGGTACGTTCTTGGAAATACGCTTGTCACGGGTTTTCAGTTCTACGCAGGAAGCTTCCATATTTCTGGGGCTGACAATGACACGCACAGGAACACCAAGTAAGTCTGCGTCGGAGAACATGGCGCCCGGACGCACGTTTCTGTCGTCATAAATCACTTCTATGCCATTTTCTTGCAATTCTTTATATAAGTTATCTGCAAATTCCTTGGTGGCCGCATCGTCAGCACGCAAACAGCAAAGATGTACTTGCCACGGTGCAATGGTAATAGGCCAGATAGGACCGTAGTCGTCATGACAGGTTTCGCAAACAGATGCAGCCAG
>CAYMRI010000054.1:3132-12046 GCA_964392835.1 uncultured Eubacteriales bacterium | reverse complement strand
AGGGGGAAAGAACAATAACTGCAATATAACATATTTTCGCCCAAATGGGCAGTTCGGAAAATCGAAGCCGCTTTTTCTCCTTTTGCGTTTGTTGAGAAAATTTGATTTTCAATAACCGTTTAATGTTAGCAAAGCAAATAAATGTGCCCAAAAGGATGATTAAAACAAATACGGCAATCGAAAGAAAAATATTAGCAGGAATAAAATTTAGAGAGTAGGACAAAATCAGCAAATAGATTGAAAGCAGCAGTACAAAGATACACCACCACGCGATTGCAGAAACTAAAAGCCCGTTTTTTATGAAACTGATAAACCGGGAAGTATATATGGTTTCACTTGGAGCTATAGATTGCTTGAAATTTTTGCGATAAATAATGAAGGCGGTGATTGAAATAATAAATGCAAAAATGAACCCAACGGCACCGAGAGGGCCTGCAATATCATCCGGAAGTTGAAAGCCCATTACAACACATATGAATTCGATCAATAATAATGGGAGAGCAATGATTGCCGAAAGGAAAACAGAAGACCGAACTGCGTATTTCTTTTTTTGAAGAGATAAATAATTCTTGATTTCTTCATACTCGCAATCTTTTTCAAATCTTTTGCAGGCGAAAAGCTCTTCTACAGTAACACCGAATATTTCAGCTATCCTCGGTATTAAAACAGTGTTGGGCTTTGCACTGCCGTTCTCCCACTTTGACACTGCTTTATTTGTAACACCAAGCATTTCCCCGAGTTGTGCTTGAGAGAATCCTTTTTCTACTCTCAAGGTGTATAAAAAATTTCCAAACGCATAGTCGTTCATAAGATATCCTCCTTTCGGTCACATAATAGTTATACTGTTTTTAGGACACTCTTTCAATAAAAACGCTATCTCTTTTTGGTAGAACATAGAATTGAACGGTTAAAAAGCAAGAAAAAATCTCAACCGCTCGACTTTATCAATCGTGCGGTTGAGATTTGGTCGGAGTGACAAGACTTGAACTTGCGACCCCTTGACCCCCAGTCAAGTGCGCTCCCAGCTGCGCTACACCCCGACGCTGAACAGCAATTATTATACCCTATTTTTTTCTGCCTGTAAACCAGTTTTTTTGAAATCCGCCAGAGAAGTTTCAGATGACAAAACCATGTGTATGTATTATACTGATAATATACCCGCTATGAGAGGAGAAACGTTTATGGCAGATTTGAAAGAAAGCTGGAAGGAGACCGGAAAAGGTCTTGGGAATGCCTTTGCGGATCTTGGAAAGACCTTGGTAAAGACCGCTACCTTCGGTATTAAAAAAGTAAATGAATGGGCAAACAGCGATAATTCTGATAAGAAGGAAGATACCATAGAAGTAGACGGCAAAGAGAAGGAATAAGCGTAGACGATACGTTCAGAAAATTGATAACCCCACCGGCACATGTCGGTGGGGTTATTTTATGGTTACAGCTCTCCAAAAAATGAATTTGGATATTATTAACTCGCGGTACAATCAAAAACAACAGGTGGTAAGAAATGCATCTTACCACCTGTTGTTATGCAATCAACTTTATAAATGCCTTAAGCTACAACTGCACCATAGATTTCTACATCTGCAATTCTTGCAATGCCGTCAGCACCTGCATCTGTAATGGTGATGCGAATTTGGCTTGCCTGTACCGGGTCAATGTCGATATCCGTTACATTTGCCGTATTGTTTCTGTAATCATCTACCAAAGTCCAGTTTTCGCCATCGGTGCTTACTTCTACTGTATAGTTCTTCGTATTGAGGGAAGCATCCATACCGTTATCACCGGCATGTCTGATTAAGTATCTGCTAATGTTGTAAGTGCCACCCAAATCATAAGTTACTGTTTGTTGTCCTGCTTCTGCAGCTACCCAAATGCTATCGCCGGTGGGGTTACCATCCAAGGTCAAGCCAATGTTGTCGTTGTTGCTGGTTGCAGTTGCAGATACCTTTGCAGACAAGGATAAGTCAAATGGTAAATTATTTGCTTCATTTATTAATGCGAAGAAGTGGTCTGCTCTTAACAGTTCTACCTTATCTTCGGCACCTTCAATCTTGTTCAACTTCTTCAAGATATTTTTCAAAGCAGAAGGTGTCATAGCCCATACATTTCCTTGTGCAGACAAGAACAATGGGGAATTGCCATCCCATGCTTCTATCTGTCCTTTAAACTCATTAATAATGGCATCTGCGCTGCCAGCATAACATGGTGTATTTGCAATAAATGCCATGTTTTGTGTTATGTACAGGGGTTCCGTCTGCCGTCTCCAGTTTTCTGTGGTACAACCATACAAATAACGTGCATAGGTTGCATAAGAAGTTCTGTGGTTTTCATCTACCAAGTCCCAAATGGTAATCACTCGCAAACCGGATCTTTCCAGATAAGTCTGGGTCAGTTGCATATACTTGTCAAACTTCTCATAATCTGTTACCCACTGCATGTTTTCATCTTTTCTTTCCTCAGCCGGTACATTTTCTCTCAAGTACAATTCATCAATAATCTGCACATAACCCAAACCGGATGGCCCGGACACCAAAACGTCGGATTCTGTGGATGTTGCATAATAGTAGTTCAACAACGCAGGGCCAAAGTCAACCAAAGAGGGGCTGATGGTCCAGTTAATCACAATACTGCCTCTGTCATAATCATTCCAAATATCGTACATGGCATTCTGGCAATACTGAATGTTATCACCATCACTCATGAAAATTGCAAGGTATACCTTGTTTTCCAATTCCGGTTTGTCGGGAATTGCATTGCGAATAATCGTATGATTCATACCTGCCAACACCGTACTGTTCTTATAATAGTCAGAAGGTACAGTAGACAAGCCGTAAGATGCGGTCGTACCGATACCGGCACGTTCATCGGTATACCAACCGGTTACCAAGGAGTTACCCGGCTCCATGTCTGCCAGGAATTTTTCAAATACAGCCTTTTCTTCTTTATCCAAACAATCCAACCAAAGAACTGCACCGCCTGTTGCTGCAGCCATATCTCTGGTATAGAACTTATGGTCTGTAGGACTTAAGCTGAACAGCAATCTATGCTGACAATCTTTCCAATAATTATCATACAAGTAATTGTAAATCTCTACCGGTTCTGTCATGGTCATAGCGGTTAAGTCTTCCACTACCGGTAAGTCAATGCCGGCTTCAACCAATTTTTCCTGCACTTTTGCATCCACCGGAATTGCACCTTTAATGTTCGCAATGGTACAAGCCAGGTTGATATAATGATTACTGGTCTTTCTGTTATATAATACCAATCCGGTAATTTCACTTTGATATTTCTTTATCAATTCATACTTATCAGCTTTGGCATATGTATTTAAGTTTAACTCCAATTCTTCGTGCCACTCACCATCGATTAAATAAAGTCTGGGTTGTGTCTTGTTTACATGTCCTTGCAGAACAGAAAAAGCAACTTTTTCTGCATCGGTAAGCACTCCGATTTTAATCGCATCCAATGTTTCTGCAGGCGTTGCCATGGTAGGTACTACCTGCCCATCCGGCCACGCCATGCCCTCTGTAAGCTCCGTAATTGCCGTATATCCGGCATAGTGATTTGTCTTATTAACCCATTCTTCCGGTTTGTCTCCATCATCAGGCGTGTCAGCGCTGGGGTTACAAGCGGTAAAAACAAAACATGTGGCTAACACGATTGCCAACAAGGCCATAAATCGTTTTAGTTTCATAAAAAACACCCTCCTTATTTTAAAAAGCACATTTGTAATTCACAAATTTTAGACATCTCAATTGTAATAACTTTTAAGCGGCCTGTCAATAAACTAATCTTGAATTAAATAGGTACTCCGATTAAAGTTCTTCTTATCTTCTGTTACTTTGCCATTCACTGTTACAGTACGATAAGTCTGGTATACATAATAGGTGTTACCATCTTCCCCTTTATACTCATTGATTTTGGAAACTGAATACGAATACGTAGTTCCTTTGTTCTGGTTCACACCCATAATGCTAAAAGTGACAGAAGAGCCACTGACAGTGCCGACAATTTTAATAGGTACATTCAAGTTATTGGTAATTTTTAAATTCTTCGCGCCGTAAGAAACTGCAGCGTCCATGCCTCTTGGCACATAAGTAACCGGCATGCTGTGGCAATACCGTTCTGTAATTTCAATCCCCGCCAGCAATGCCGCATTATATAAAGTAGTAGAAACCTGGCATACGCCACCGCCCGGCGTCTGTACCTGTTCGCCGCCTTCATAACCGCCGGCATAGGCATACCCTTTATCAATAGTAGTGTCTCCAACAAAATCATTAAAGGAGAAGGTTTCGCCCGGCAACAAAATATAACCGTTTATGGTAGACGTTGCCAGCGTCACGTTGGCTTTTCTATTGGAGTTAGATCCGGATAAACTGGTGGTTTTCGTTCCCAGTGTATTTGTAAAAACAGGTTCTGCCAAATCAGATGCCACAATTGTCGGTGCCACCGGTGTCACGGTGACAGAATAAACCTGGTCCGGTGTATTTTCAATGGTTTGACTTACCCGTACCAAATCGGAAATTTCCACAGACTGTCCTGCAGACTCTGCTTGAATGCTTACCGTACCGCCTGTCACAGAGCCGGAACGAACATATTTTGCATTCTCAGCCGGCACATTATAGGTGTCATATACTTTCTGCACATCAAAAGTGTCCGGTTTTACCACCGTTGAAAATCCTGACAGTTCTATGTATGCCGCACTCTCCATTCTCCCTGCTGCATCCAGTATTTTCTGTGTCAATACTTCCTTATCTACCGTTACCCCGGAGCGGCCTGCAATAATACGCAATGCACCGTCTACCTGGGTAATATTATGCTGGATGGTATCGCTGGCAACTATGCTGGCAATTTCATTTACCTTTACCTTCAAATTGGTTTCGTCATATTGGGCCAAAGCATTTCCGTCTGTACTTGCAAATACATCCACATACAACTTTTGATTGGATATCTTTAAAATATCCGAAAGCCGCTGAAACATAGAGCCTTCATGCCCAGGGTTGTAAACCGCAGCCACAATCGCTTCTACATCGTAATTTACCTTCAATTCACTTAATGCCAACGAACCAACTGTCTCTCCGTTATAGGTAAAATAAACTGTAGAGCCACTTAAAGATTCATTAGACTGGGAAGAAATCATATTACGGACTTCCTGTTGACTCATGCCGGAAATATCCTTTTGATTTAAATAGACCCCATCGTATATGCCATCATAAGATAATGTAGTCACTAACAAAACAATCACCACAAAAATTGCGATTGCATAAATAATTCCAAAAACTGTTAGAATCTTTCTTCTTTCTGCTAATTCTCTTGCGCTTCTGTAGCCAGTAGCCATATTGTATCACCTCACCCCATATTATATAGGAAAAACACGTCCTTCTTCAAGTAAAATATTATACACCATATTTATGCAAGGTTCTATCCTCTATGCAACTTACATACAATAGTTTTGCAAAACCGTTACACGGATATTTTATTTAGGAGGTTTTTACATATGGCAGTAGATTTATTGAAAGAGTATATTAAGCTGAATAAGCTGACCTTTGGCACGGAAAGTCAGGCAGTTTTTGAAAGCGACATCATTGTACCGGATGTAAAGCCGGACATTCGGGAAATTTTACTGGTAGACGGAGAAGTATGCGTGGATTCTGTGGAAAATTTTCGGGATAAGCTGAATGTGAATTTTACCATTCAGTATAAAATCCTATATCGGAGTAAAAATGGTTCTCCCATGGTGACACCCATTCACTACCATGCTAAATTTACAAGCAGTATCAATGTAGACGCTTTAGATGCCGATTCCAATGTAACAGTACGTTGTGACATTGAGCACATTGATTATTCCCTGCTTAACGACAGAAAAATCAACACCAAGGCAATTGTTACCTTTTCTGTGCAGGCAAATTGTATGAAAGAGATAGGGCTTGCTTCCCACATTACCGGCAAAGACGAAGTACAAATGTGTAAGAAAGCCTATCCCATCAGCAACTGCATTGACACGGTCCGGGAAAAATGTACTATTTCTGAAACCGTCAATGTACCCGGAGTAAAGCCTTCCATACAAGAGGTTTTGCGCACAGATACTGCTTTGTTGGGGAAATCCGTAAAGGTAATGGATGGTGCCCTGATTGTAAAAGGGGAACTTGCCGTAACCACCATGTATTTGGCTGCTGACGAAACCAATTCTATTCAATATATGGAAAGCTCTATTCCTTTTGCTTTAACAACAGAAGTATTTGCGCCGGAAACCGCCAATCCCGACATAACCGTTTGTCTGGATAATTTTCAAAGTTCCGTTACCGAGGATTCAGATGGCGAACTGCGCTGTCTGGTGATAAATGCAGAAATCAGCGTAACGGCTTCCTTTTATGAAAACAAAGAGATTGCTGTTTTGGATGATGCCTATTGCTTGGACAGCGAATTAAAAATCAGTCGGGAAACCTTCCAGACCGCCTCTTTTTTAGGGGATATACAAAGCCAGTTTGTCCTCAAAGAGATTGTAAAAAAATCTGACTACGCCCCGGATATGCTGGAAATTATACATGTTTCCTGTAAGGCAGGCAAGCCGGAAAGCTATGTAGAAAACAGCCGTATTGTGCTGGAAGGTTATGTAAAGTGTACCTTCCTGTATTTGTCCGGTGAGGATTGCCCGGTGGCGAGTTTTTCCAAAGAAATTCCGTATAAGTATGTGTTTGATAAGAAAGATGTACCGGAAGATGCCACCCTATCTGTGAAAGCGGATGTGGAACATATTAACTTCAGTCTGGTATCCAATGAGGAAGTGGAAATTCGTATTGTCATATGCGCCTGGGCTTCCCTGACCCGTTGCAGTGAAATTCCCGTTATCAGCAAAGTTGCGGAAGTATCTCTTTCTGCGGACAATCTGACTACACGCCCCAGCGTTGTGCTGTATTTTGTTCGTCCCGGGGATTCTTTGTGGTCCATTGCAAAGAAATACATGACCACCTGCGACATTTTATGTGCCTTCAATGCGTTGGATGAAAAATCCGTTCTAATGCCGGGCATGCAACTGGTCATTCCCAAATAAACCATCCATTCCCTCACGGTTTTTTTGGCGGTCCGGATACAAACCGGGCCGCCTTTTATTGCAATACCGTATTCCTCTGTGTTATCATATTTTTAATCCTATTTTAATTTTTTGTTGCTATCCTTAGAAAAAAGGAGCGTTTCCCATGCGGATTCTTGTGGTAGAAGATGAAAAAAAATTAAACGACTTGCTTGTGAAAAAGCTGAAACTGGAGCATTACAGCGTGGATGCCTGTTTTGACGGCAACGACGCCTTAGATTATGTTGCTTTTGCAGAATACGATGCCATTATTTTGGATATTATGCTCCCCGGCATCAGCGGCCTGGAATTTTTAAAGCGCATCCGCTCCCAAAACAATAAAACCCCCGTGCTTTTACTGACGGCACGGGATAGTATAGAAGACAGAGTGAAAGGGCTGGATACCGGTGCTGACGACTATTTGGTCAAACCCTTTGCCTTTGACGAACTGCTTGCCCGCATTCGGGTTATGATACGCAGAAGCTCCAACCATGTCAGCAATGTTTTTACTGTAGCAGACCTGACACTGGATTGCGATGCCAGACGGGTTATGCGGGGGGATGTGGAAATCACCCTGTCCAGCAAAGAGTTTTCCATTTTAGAATATATGGTACGCAACCGCGGCATTGTCTTGTCCCGAGAAAAAATCAGTCACCACATCTGGAATTACGACTACGAAGGAGGATCTAACGTAGTGGACGTCTATATCCGTTATTTACGGGTAAAAATCGACAGTGATTTTGAGCCGAAACTCATTCACACTGTCCGAGGCACCGGCTACGTATTACGAGCAGAAACATGAGAAAAAGAACATCTATTAAATTTCGTATTACCCTTTGGTTCACCGTTTTTATGATGGCAACCGCAATGATTTCCCTGGCGTTTCTCTTTCTGGTAGGAGAAAAAAGAGCCCAAAGCGATTCCGAGCAGTTGCTGATTTCTGCGGTAGAGAACAGTTTTTCGGAAATAGAAGCAGAGGACGGCGCTTTAGAAATTGATGAGGATTTAGAGGTTTATAAAAACGGCGTATTTATTTCCGTCTACGACGAGGACGGCCATTTTTTATACGGCCGTATTCCCTATGCCTTTCCCACTGACACAGAAATTTCTTCCGAAAAAATTCTGAAAGTTTCCAACGAAACCGGAAACTGGTATGTATACGACCATGTACAGATTTTTTCCGATTACGGCAAGGTGCATGTGAGAGGCATTGCGTCTGCCGAAAGCACCCAAACGGCATTTTCCGTCCTCCACAAGCTCACTGCCATTTTGCTACCTGTTTTAGTATTGGTATCTGCTTTAGGCGGCTATCTTTTGACCCGCCGAGCATTCCGCCCGGTAAAGCAAATTGCGGATACTGCAGAGCACATTAGCCGTAGCGGCGATTTGACTGCACGCATTCAGTTGCCGCCGGGGAACGATGAAATTCACGCCCTTGCCAACACCTTTGACGGCATGTTCGACCGCCTGCAAGCATCTTTTGAATCGGAAAAACAATTTACATCGGATGCTGCCCATGAACTTCGTACCCCAACCTCCGTCATTATCTCTCAATGCGAATATGCCCTGGAAAATGCCCAAACCATAGAAGAAACCAAAGAGGCATTAACTACCGTGCAGCAACAGGCGCAAAAAATGGCAGGCCTGATTTCACAGCTTCTAACCTTGGCCCGGGCAGACAACGGCACCCAGAAATTGCAAATGGAGTTAGTGAACCTAAGTGAATTAACGGAAATCATCTGCCAGCAGCAGCAAGAGTTTGCCGCCGGGAAAAATATTACCATTACAACAGAAATGGAAAAAGACATCCTTCTGCGAGGAGACGAGACCATGCTCATGCGCCCT
>CAYMRI010000054.1:0-3122 GCA_964392835.1 uncultured Eubacteriales bacterium | reverse complement strand
TTGGATGAATTTAATCGAAAACGCCATTCATTACGGAAAAGAAAACGGCAATGTACTGGTTTCGCTTTCTAAAGAAGGAGACCGGGTCATCGGGCGGGTAAAGGACGATGGTATCGGCATTGCGCCGGAACATCTGGATAAAATCTGGCAACGTTTTTACCAGATAGATAGCGTGCGAAATCCCAATCACAACAGCTCCGGGCTTGGCCTTTCTATGGTAAAATGGATTGTAGAGGCCCACGGCGGCACCATTTCCGTGGAAAGTACACCGGGTGTAGGCAGCGCTTTTACCTTTGAAATTCCTACTTAAAAATTTTTCAAAAAAAGTTGTTTTTTTAATGTAACCTTAATCTTGGACTGGTAAGATACAGACATCAAAGAAAAAGGAGGTTATAGTATGAAGCGCAAAAAGAGATTTTGGATGATAACAGCAGCAGTCATAACTTTGCTTGCCGTTGCCAGTGTGGGCATCGCAGTAGCCGCAGATATGACGAAGAACAACCAGGCTAACAATTCTGCAAACGGAGACGTGGTATATCTGGCAGAAGACACTGTAAAGAAATTGGCACTCAATCACGCCGGATTAACAGAAGCAGATGTGACAGAATTAAAAGTTGTGCTGGATTACGATGACAGAAAAGCAGAATATGAAGTAAAATTCCGCAAAGACAATGTAAAGTATGAATATGAAATCGATGCAGTCAGTGGCACCATCCTTTCCTACGATGCAGAAAGTAAGAAGGTTTTGCAAAATAGCACGCCTGCCGAGGACACTACCGTCACCTATATCACAGATGTGGATACTAAAAAAGAAAACCAATCGACTGCCGGCGACGCCCCGGCCGCAACCCCCACTACCCCTGCAGCGACCCCGGCTACCACACCGTCTACTGCAACCTATATCACACAGGAAGCCGCAAAAGAAGTTGCTTTCAACCATGCCGGATTGACTGAAGCGGATGTAACCAGAGTGAAAATCGAACTGGATTATGACGACGGTCAAGCAGAATATGAAGTGGAGTTCCGGGTTGGTCAGGTAGAATATGAATATGAAATTAACGCAGTTACCGGAAGCATCATTTGTTTCGAAAAGGACATTGATGACTAACTCCTCCATAAAAATAAGGAAGCCCCCGCCCATGCAAGCCGGCGGGGGTCTTTCATTTCTTGCCTCGTTTACAAAAATTAATACAGCAAAGAAAAACTAAATGTGCCTGAGGAAGAAACTACATACCAATCATTTCCGATATTGACAACAATAATTTCCAATTCCTCTGTATCGGTATCTTCACTGCCCTTAATCGTAACATCTACTTCCAATTCATAAGCCTTTTTTACAGTTCTTTTTGCAATACCATACTTATCTTTTAGGCCATCTTTAATGGTATCCAACTTTCTTTCAGACAATTCATCTTCATGTACGATTTTGTAAGAAAATTTTATATTTTTCCCATATTCCGGCTCCAAAGATTCAATCATAGCATCGTACACTTCATACTCTTCATAATATTCAATGGCATCCTCTACAGAAGTACCATTCATATCCTCTAGATACTCCCAGTATTCTTCCGGTGCTAATCCTTCCAATTTTTCAAATGCGCCATTCAAATTAAAATCAAAATAATCTTCCACAGCACTCTTATATGGTGTGCCAAAGAATACAATTGCTAAAATCACAATGAGCACAATGGCTGCTACGCCTGCTCCAATGCCAATGATTAAGCCCTTAGGCATCTTTTTTGCTTTTTCTGCAGGTTGCGCTATGTCAGATTCCTCTACTGCAGGTTGCGCTATGTCAGATTCCTCTACTGCAGGCCGTATGGTAGAAGCTGCTTGCTTCACCCCGCAGATTTCACAAAAAACATCCATGTCATTGAGTTTACTTCCGCACTTATGACAAAACTTACTCATGATTATTCCCCCATATCATTTTTTCGCAACGCAACACCAGTCCTCATTTGGGCAATGCGTATTTTCCTTTGTAAGCATTAAAGGCGGCAATAAATTCCGGATTGTCTGCTTTCTTCACAGCATTGAGATACTCATGGGTATCAAAATGATTTTCCTCCACTTCTATCAGGGCAACTGCAATGTTGGAGCAGTGGTCGGAAATACGGGAGTAGTCATTGAGCAAATCAGAAAGAATAAATCCAAGTTCAATGGTACACTGTCCTTTTTTCAAACGAGCGATATGCTGTGCTTTTATTTCTATAATCAAGCTGTCAATGACCTGTTCTAAAGGCTCTACCTGTACAGCCAGAACAGTATCCCCTGTTTCAAAAGCATCTACAGTAATTTGCAATATTTCTGTCAGGGCATCGGTAAGAACCGCCAATTCAGCCTGCGCTTCCTTAGAGAACGTAATCCTCTTGTCGTGCAATTCCTGTACCACCCGTAACACATTGACGCCATGGTCTCCCAATCGTTCAAAGTCACCAATGGTATGTAACAACTTGGATACTTGTTTGCTGTCTTGTGCCGACAATTCTTTGCTGGAAAGCTGTACTAAAACCGTCCCCAGCTTGTCCTCATAATTGTCCAATACATCCTCATTTTTTACAATTTCTTCTACCTTCTTTTTATCATAATTCTGGAATAGAGAAATCACGGATAAAATGGTGCCATGGGCAACTTTTGCCATTTTTACAGTCCGCTGGTAACATTGGGAAATGGCTACGGATGGGGTGGACAGCAATCTTTGGTCCACAAAAGTATATTCTTCTTTTTGATTCTTATCTTCCTTGATCACAAAGTTTGCAATCTTTTCCAACTGTTTGGTAAAAGGTAACAACAATGCCGTGGTAGCCACATTAAAAATGGTGTGGCAAATGGCAATGCCAAAAGGATCAATGGGCTGGTCCACAATGGCAAAATTAAAAATGGCATGTAATCCGTAAAATAGTGTAAGAATAACAACAGTACCAATTAAGTTAAAAGAAATATGTACCACTGACACTTTCTTAGCATTCTTGTTGACACCAATACTGGAAATCAATGCGGTCACGCAAGTACCAATATTCTGTCCCATAATAATGGGAAGTGCCATACCATAGGTGACCCCGCCGGACATAGACAGTGTTTGTAAAATACCTACGGAAGCAGCAGAGCTTTGAATGAGGCCG
>CAYMRI010000053.1:0-12188 GCA_964392835.1 uncultured Eubacteriales bacterium | reverse complement strand
CGATTTCTCCGTTTGCTGCGTTTTTACTGTTGCAGGGAACCGAAACCCTTTCCCTCCGGTTGGAGCGGCATGCAGAAAACACAAAGAAAGTAGTAGAATTCCTTGCAAATCATCCCCAGGTGGAAAAAGTAAACCATCCTTCTTTAAAGGACCATCCGGACCATGATTTGTATGAAAAATATTTCCCCAATGGTGGCGGCTCTATTTTTACCTTTGAAATCAAAGGCGACGTTGCCCAGGCGCATAAGTTCATCGACAGTTTGCAAATTTTTTCTCTGCTGGCAAATGTGGCCGATGTAAAGAGCCTAGTGATTCATCCGGCAACCACCACACACAGCCAGTTGACAAAAGAGGAGTTAAAAGCGCAAAATATTAAGGAAAACACCATTCGGCTTTCCATCGGCACCGAACATATTGACGATATTTTAGCCGATTTGCAAAATGGCTTTGACGCAGTGAAATAAGAAAAGGAGAATATTGCCATGTCTAATATCTATACTTCTGTAGACCAATTGATTGGAAGAACGCCGCTTTTGGAGCTGACCAATATGGAAAAGGCGCTTGGTCTGCAAGCAAAAATTCTTGCAAAACTGGAGTATTTCAATCCGGCAGGGTCGGTAAAGGACCGTGTGGGAAAAGCAATGATTGATGATGCAGAGGCTTCCGGCAAGTTAAAGCCGGGTTCCGTGATTATCGAACCCACTTCCGGGAACACCGGTATTGGGTTGGCTGCGGTAGCTGCTACAAGAGGTTATCGTATTATTATTGTAATGCCGGAAACCATGTCCGTAGAGCGCCGTCAATTAATGAAGGCCTATGGTGCAGAACTGGTGCTTACAGAAGGTGCAAAGGGCATGAAGGGTGCCATTGCCAAAGCGGAAGAGTTGGCTGCAGAAATTCCGGATAGCTTTATCCCGGGTCAATTTGTAAATCCTGCCAACCCCAAGACACACCGGGAAAATACAGGCCCTGAAATTTATGCAGATACCGATGGCAAAGTGGATATCTTTGTAGCCGGTGTTGGTACCGGTGGCACCATTACCGGTGTTGGAGAATATCTAAAATCCAAGAATCCGGATGTGAAGATTGTGGCTGTAGAGCCTGCTTCCTCTGCTGTTTTATCTACAGGTGTTGCAGGTGCCCATGGTATTCAGGGAATCGGTGCAGGTTTTGTGCCTGAGGTATTGAACACTGCTATCTATGATGAAATTATTGCTGTGTCCAATGAGGATGCCTTTGCTACCGGAAAGTTAATCGGGCAGAAAGAAGGTGTGCTTGTAGGCATTTCCTCGGGAGCTGCAGCCTATGCTGCCATTCAACTGGCAAAGCGTCCGGAGAATGCAGGGAAAAATATTGTTGTCCTGCTGCCTGACACCGGCGATAGATATCTGTCCACACCACTTTTTGCAGAGTAAAGGAGAACGGAAAGTATGATGATTTCTACAAGAGGACGATATGCACTGCGTGTATTGCTGGATTTGGCAGAGAATGATTCCGGGGGATATATCCCTATGAAGGATGTGGCAAACCGCCAAGAGTTATCGTTAAAATATATTGAAAGAATCATGCCGGTTCTCACTAAAAGCGCATTGGTGGAGGGGGTTCATGGCAAAGGTGGGGGATATCGTCTGACAAAGTCGCCCCAAGATTATAAGGTGGGGGATATTCTTCGATTGGCAGAAGGGGACCTTGCGCCGGTTGCCTGTTTGGAATGTGATGCCAAACCCTGTACCCGTGCCGGCGAATGCCGAACCCTTCCTATGTGGCGTGAATTCCACAAAATGGTAAATGATTATTTTGACGGCGTTACGCTGGCAGATTTGATGAAGGAGCAAGTAGCAGATAATTATTCCATATGAAAATAGTTCATATAGAATTTGGAAAAGTGTTGCAAAGTTGAGGAAAATTCCACCCGTCGCTGGCCAAAGTTCAGGGTGGTTTTTCTATGTAAAAAGCTATTTGCAATCGACAAAATTCGCCGAATGCGTGTTACTGGTCACGCAATTTGCATATGTCTTATTGCGACTCCGTGTGTCAAATGATATAATACCGATAAAGTCGAATGAATGGAGCAAATAATATGAGATATATTGAAAATGAGCCTGTTTTACCCAAAGCTTTGGCGGATTTGCGCGAAAGTGTTGGTTGGAATCGCATGATTTCGATTTTAAAGGAACGACACATTTATATGATTTCCGTTGTTTTTGAAGAAAAGTTGAAACCTTTTTATGATAAATTTGTTTTTTTTTATATGCTTTCCGGACAGATACAGACATATGAATGTGAATGATTTTTTGGATTACAGAGGAGATTGCACATGAATAAACAGGGGAAACGGTTGTTATCCATTTTACTATGTATGGTATTGCTATTCACCGCACTACCCGGCAGTTTGGGGATTTTGGTAAATGCAGAGGACGATAATGAAATTACCATTATCGTAGGCTCGGATTTTCAAAATAAAAATGGCAATTCTGCAGGTAAGAACCAAGTTGGCTATATTTTAGAGGCAATGGAAGAAGACGGCATTACACAGGCGGATGCGTTTTTCTTTTGCGGTGATTACGATTATGATACGGAACGGACAGACTATTATGCCACCAATTCCGGCATTGAAGCGCTGCAGTTGGTGATGTCTACGGTAGTGGATGAAGAAAATATGATTTTCGTACAAGGAAATCACGATGTGCCCTCCAAAACAACCTTAAGTGGGAACAACGACCCGGAAAACGGCGATTACGGCGTCTTTGTCATTAATAATGATGATTATATGGTAAATAACGATGATGAGGAAACGGTCAGAGTCACGGCACAACATTTGATAGAATATTTGAATGAAAAAATAGCCATTGGCTATGACAAACCTATTTTTATATTGTCTCATTTGCCGTTACACTATTCCATGCGCACACAAGGCGAAGGGGACGGGCAGTATGCCAATTATCTGTTTGATGCATTAAATGCGGCGGGAGAAAAAGGTCTGAATTTATTTTTTCTACATGGACATGACCATTCCAATGGTTGGGATGATTACTTAGGCGGCGCTGCTGTTTTTTTGAAAAAAGGAGATGAAATCCTTATTGCTCAGAACAGCCAGCTGACATATCAGACGGAAACACTGCAATTTACTTATCTGAATGCGGGATATGTGGGGTATTATAACAATGAGAATGGTGCAGATGATACGTTAACCATGACGGCAATCAAAATACAAAACAATCAGGTAACCTTTACTCGATATGATAAAAAAGGTGTGCACGATTTAAAGTCTGCCGGTGTGCGGAATTCCTATAAAGGGGAGAGTGGATATGAACCCAATAAAACGGTATATACCTCACCGCAAACGGTGGAACTGACTGCTGTTTCTGACAAAACACCACTATCGGATTTTATAACCATACCTAAAACAGGCAGACAGTATACCCGGATTACCAGCGCAGACCAATTGATGGACGGTGGGCAATATCTGCTGATATATGATGCAATTCCCAACTATTTTGTGCTTCCGCAAGTGGTGACCAAAGCAAATGATGAAGGTGTCAGCCGGATTGGATTTGACCTGGAAAGCACTTCTGCTTTTGGCGCACCCTATATTTATGGCGAATATGCAGATAAGGAATGGACCTTTATGGCGGCGGAAGACGGTTGGCGAATTGGTCATGATGGGAAAAATATCAAATTGACCAAGACTACAAAAACAGCAATTACGGCTACTTTGGAGGATGAAGGCAATGTGTTTACCATAATCGGGGACAATTGTGGGTTTATTTTTCAAAGCGGCGATTATGTTATGAACTATAATGCCAGACATTTGATGAATGCATTTACCGGGTATCCGACCGTGTTCTATATTTATCAATTTACAGGCTATGTGACAGAAGAGGTAATAGAAGATGGTAACGATACCCCTGTACCCAATGAGAATACATGGCTTACTGTTGTGGTAATTGTTTCTGTGCTGGTTGTGATTGGTGCAGCAACAATAGGAGTTATAGTATGGAAGAAAAAGCATTAAAAAATATTTTTCAAAACCCACCAAAAGAATATCGTGGGAAACCTTTTTGGTCTTGGAACGGCAAGCTGGAAGAAGCGGAAGTGCGCCGGCAAATCCATGTGTTAAAAGAGATGGGTATGGGTGGCTATTTCTGCCATTCCCGGACAGGTTTGGCTACAGAATATTTAGGGGAAGAGTGGTTTAAACTTGTGCGTGCTTCTGCCCAAGAAGGGGAAGCGTTGGACATGGAAACCTGGCTTTATGACGAAGACAGATGGCCCAGTGGAACAGCCGGCGGTATGGTTACCCGGGACCCCCAATATCGTTTGCACTATTTGCGCTTGACTGTGGTCCCACCAACACAGAATACCTCGGAATTTCGTGATGGCTTTATTTGGGATGACACTGTGATTGCTGTTTTTCAAGCAAATGTAGAGGGACTGACGTTTACAACCAAAACAGAAATTTCTCGGAAAACAACCTTGCCGGCACTGGCGGACCACTGTCTGCTTTTGTTTACGGTGGAAGAAATGGCAAGTTCTGATTTCTATAACGGCTTTACCTATTTAGATACCATGAACGAAGAAGCGGTGGCGCGGTTTATGGAGTTGACCCATGAAAAGTATGCTGCGCGCTGTGGAGATGGGTTTGGGAAAAATATTTATGGCATCTTTACCGATGAGCCTCATCATGGTGCAGTTATGTGTTCCGGTGGGATTCCGAACCGGGATTCTGCATGGATTACCCCATATCCAATGGATTTATTTTTGCAATTTGAAAAACGCTTTGGCTATGATTTAAAGCCATATCTACCGGAACTTTTTCTGCAGTATGAAGGCAGGAAAGTCAGCCAGGTAAAATGGCACTACATGGAGCTGCTGCAGCAACTATTTTTGGAACGATTTTTTAAGCCTGTTGATGCATGGTGCCGAGAACATCATTTAAAATTTACAGGGCATGTGTTGCATGAAGATAGTTTGACGGCACAGGCGGTGATGACAGGTTCTGTTATGCGGGTCTATGCTGAAATGGAATGTCCCGGCGTGGATGTGCTAACGGAACACAACCGGAATTACTGGATTGTAAAGCAACTAACTTCTGCCGCCAGACAGTTTGATAAAAAGCAATTGCTTTCCGAACTTTACGGTTGCACCGGCTGGCAGATGAATTTCCAAAGCCATAAAGCCGTAGGAGATTGGCAGGCATTGCTGGGCATTAATGTAAGATGTCACCATCTTTCTTGGTATTCCATGAAAGGGGAAGCCAAACGAGATTATCCTGCCAGCATTTCCTATCAGTCAGCCTGGTATCAAGAATATGCTTATGTGGAAGATTATTTTTCAAGACTGCATGTGTTTGGAGAACAGGGAACCCCGGTTTGCCATTTGTTGGTGTTAAATCCGGTGGAAAGCACTTGGACTATGATACATCCCGGATGGGCCCATTGGTTGGATGCCTCTGCCCCGGAAATCAGACAGTTGCAGGATAGATATGCAGACACCTTTCATTGGTTGATGGGTGCCCAGATAGATTTTGACTATGGCGATGAAGCTCTGCTGAAAGAACATGGTAGTGTGGTGCTACAGGGTGACGGGACACCTTTGCTGAAAGTAGGAAAGGCGGTTTACAAGCAGGTACTGATTACTGGCATGGCCACCATTCGCAGCAGTACTTTGGCGCTGTTGAAACAATTCATACAGGCAGGAGGCTCTGTGGTATATGCAGGCGAAAAGCCTAAGTATATAGATGCATTGCCAAGTGAGGATACTTGTTTGGAAGGAGCAGAAACCATTGCTTTTACGGAAACTGCGCTACGGAATCGATTTGCGCCGTTAGCCTATGCCACAGTCACCGATGGGACAGGAAACCCATTGCCGGAAATTTATGTACAGGGAAAAGAAAAGAGAAATGAGGTGTATCTGTTCTTCTTAAATACGAATCGGGATACCGATTTTGCACAGGTACGGATTTCTTTCCGGGATAGCGGCAGAATAGACCAGTGGAATCCCAGAAACGGTAGTGTAACGCCTTTGGGAGATTTGGCGGCCGGAGATACACTGGAAATTTCTTTGGCACCGGGACAGGAATTTCTCTGTGTGCTGAAAAAACAGGCGATTGCAAGAACAGATTTGGTAGAAGAAAATTGGGCGACTGTAGAAGAAATGAAGTTGCCACAGCGTTTTTCCTATACCCTTAGCGAACCCAATGTGTGTGTGCTGGATATGGCACGTTGGTCGGTGAATGGAGAACAATGGCAGGCAGAACAGGAAATTTTGAAGGTGGATCGTGTCATCAGAAGCCGTTTTAACATTCCGTGGCGGGGTGGCGAAATGGTGCAACCTTGGTATCGGCAGAAGACAGAAGAATCTGCGGTTTGTCAGGTGGCTTTGGCGTTTTCATTCCACGTGGAAACACTGCCGGAAGGTGCGTTGCAACTGGCAATGGAAACACCGGAAGTGTTCCAAGTGACTGTAAATGGAAGCCATCTGCCTTCTGTGAATCATACCGGTTGGTGGGTGGACCATACCATACGGACACTGGATTTGCCGGTAGAGATGCTTCAAATTGGGAAAAATGTAATTTGCCTGGAAGGAGATTTTTACCCCGGTACAGATTTGGAAGCCATTTATTTACTGGGGAATTTTGGCGTGGAATTGGATGGTATTGTGAAAACATTGACCACATTGCCACAACAGTTGGCTGCCGGCGATGTTCGCACACAGGGGTTGCCTTTCTATGGCGCCGGCATAAAGTATCAGGTGCAGGTGCCTACGGTTACGGACGGGCAGCGAGCAAAACTGCGGTTGGACGGCTTTGATGGAGCGTGTGTAAAAATAGAATCCAAGGTCATTGCATTTGCACCTTACGAAGTGGAAGTGACCCACTTGGCAGGAAAAGAAGTAACATTGGAATATATGTTAACCAGAAGAAATACCTTTGGTCCGCTGCATGAGGCACCTGCCTTGGTTGGTGGCTATGGACCTGGAAATTTTGTGACAGAAGGAGAGCATTTTTATGCAGAGCAATACGGACTGTTGCCACAAGGGATGACAGGCAAAGTGGGTTTTTGCATAGAAGAAAAGGAGAAATAGCGTATGAGAAAAATCATTGCCAGCGATTACGATGGTACTTTGGCAAGACCCTATTTCGGTGTGACTGATATTGACAGAGAGGCCATCAAGGCATGGCGAAAAGCCGGTAATCTGTTCGGCATTGTAACCGGCAGAGGGCGGATGGAAGAGGAACTGGCCAGGGTGAATGTGGAATATGATTTTACCATTGTGTTTAATGGCACGGAAATTCGTGACGGTCAAGGGAATTTGTTGCTGGAACGAATTGGAGACGGGAAGGTGCTTTTTGATGCATTGCCTACCATGTTGCGGCAAGAGGGAGATTGGGTGGACATTGTCAGCAAGGAGCGTAGCTATTATGCCACCTATCAGGACAGCTTGGTAGAGGCGCGTTCCACCTGGGTAAAACAGGAAGAGATTCGCAATGTGCGAGAGTTTCGGCAAATCTATGCGTTGCGGCGAAATGAGAAAGAAGCGTTGGAGATTGCTGCGGCGTTGCAGGAACGATTTGGCGATAGGATGTCTCCCTTGGTAAATGGAAGCTGGTTAAATATTGCACCGGCAGGGGTGACAAAAGCTTCCGGTGTGCTGGAATATGCAAAGATGATGGGTGTAGAAGAGAAAAATATTTTTACCATCGGTGACAGCTACAATGATTTGGATATGATTCGCAGGTTTCACGGATTTTCTGTGCTAAACGGAGCACCGGAGTTAAAGGCAATTGCACGGCAGGTTGTAGATGGCATTCAGGAATTGGTGCAGATTAAGATATAGGATGCGTTGTGGTGGGTGCGCTGTACTACAAAAGAGTACGAAATGAATTAAAATGTAGTACAAATATTTATCTTGCTCGGCACAACTTTTAAAAACGCCATCTTTGTGGTATACTATTTCTAATTGTATGCAACGGAGGGATTTTGTGGCAAAAGGAAAACAACAAAAATTAAGAATTATTCCCTTGGGAGGCCTGGGAGAAATCGGAAAAAATATTACGGCCTTTGAAACGGATGAAGATATTGTCATTGTGGATTGCGGTCTTGCTTTTCCCGATGGAGATATGCCCGGTATTGACATGGTCATTCCGGATGTCAGCTATTTGGTGAATCATATTCATAAAGTGCGGGCCATTGCGTTGACCCACGGACATGAGGACCATATTGGCGCTTTGCCCTATGTATTGAAAGACTTAAATGTACCGGTTTATGGTACCAAATTAACCATTGCTTTGGTTGGTAAGAAGTTGGAAGAGCACGGTATGAAGGACAAAGTGCATTTGCAGGTGGTAACTGCCGGTCAGACAGTAAAGTTTGGTTCTATCAGTGTAGAATTTATTCATACTACCCACAGTATTGCAGACAGTTGCGCGTTAGCAATTGACACCCCTGCGGGAACTGTGGTGCATACAGGAGACTTTAAAATTGACTTTACCCCCATTGAAGGTGAACCGCTGGATTTAGGTCGTTTTGCTGAATTAGGGAAAAAAGGTGTTTTGCTCCTGATGGCAGACAGTACCGGTGTGGAACGAAAAGGGTATACCATGTCGGAACGCACAGTGGGAGACCGTTTTGTGGAAATTATGGGAGAAACAGATGGTAGAATTTTAATTGCCACCTTTGCTTCTAATATTCATAGAATTCAACAGATTATTGATGCAGCCATTTTATACAACCGAAAAGTTGCGGTAGTAGGCAGAAGTATGGAAAAAGTGCTGGAAATGGCCATAGAGCTGGGGTATATGCATGTGCCGGAAGGGGTACTTATTGATGTGGATCAAATTGATAACTATCCGGACGAAGAAATTGTGATTATTACCACCGGAAGCCAAGGAGAAGCAGCATCTGCCTTGACGAAAATTGCTTCTTCGGAACACCGGAAAGTAGCCATTAAAGAAGGGGATACAGTCATTGTATCTGCATCTGCCATTCCGGGAAATGAAAAATATATTTCCAAAGTGATTAACGATTTGTTCCGCAAGGGCGCTAATGTGATTTATGAAGCTTTGGCGGAAATTCATGTGTCCGGTCATGCAAGACAAGAGGAACTGCGGATTATTCATGATTTGGTAAAACCCAAATATTTTATGCCGGTACACGGTGAATTTAGACATCT
Organism: uncultured Eubacteriales bacterium; assembly: GCA_964392835.1. Lineage (GTDB taxonomy): Bacteria > Bacillota > Clostridia > UBA1212 > CASDQQ01 > CAYMRI01. The sequence goes on along the minus strand of CAYMRI010000053.1, from coordinate 3,014 downwards.
GATTCATCATGCAAGACTGGCTGAAAGCATGGGCATGTATCCGGAAGAAATTTTTATACTGGATAACGGCGATGTACTTTCCATTGATAAAACAGGTGCCAAAGTGACAGAACAAGTGCCTTGTGGTACTGTTCTGGTAGACGGTCTGGGTGTCGGGGATGTAGGAAATGTGGTGCTGAAAGATAGAAAAATACTGTCGGAAGATGGCTTGATTATTGTAGTCATTTCTTATGACCCGGAATCGGAAACTGTTGTTGCAGGTCCGGAAGTCATTTCCCGTGGTTTTGTTTATGTAAAGGAATCAGATGATTTAATTGAAGAAATTAAGCAAATCTCCATGAAAGCTTTTGAAAAAGCAGAAGATAAACGCAAAGGGGATTGGACCAATAAAAAGAATCTCATTCGTGACAATATCCGTAACTTTGTGTTTGAAAAAACAAAACGGAAACCTATGATTTTACCGGTAATTATGAATGTGAATTTGCCAGATACACAGGTGTAGCGGAATAATCCTGTCCTGCCGGTTTGGGCGGATGACAGGTAAGGTATCGCACATCGGTGGCGGAAGATTCCAGTTGCGCTACCCGTTTTGCAAATCCATCTAATGCATGAAGAGCGGCAGGCTTTGTGATAACAGGCAAAGTTGCCGCTTGTTTCATTTCTTTTAATAAGAAACGACCGGTTTCATTAAAGGCTAAAACACGCAAATAAGGAATGCCGTTTTTCTTGGCACAAGTCAAATCCTCTGCGGTTGCACCGGTTAAAAGACTTGTAAAAATCCGACGAATGCGGGCGCGGGGATAGCGGACGGCGGTACAAGCATCCAACAGTTCTTGGTAAGTGGAAGCGGTTTGGGAAGCCTGTTTACATCGATATTCCAAGCCCTCTGCCACATAAGGTAGTTGCTGTAACTGTTCTATGCTTTGGTTCCGCAACAATGTGACAATGGGTAAAAATAAAGCATCTGTATTGGAAATGTCGCCCTGCGTTTGTGCTTCCTGTAGCAACGAAAAGGCAGGTGCAGGCATGTGGGAACGTAAATCTGCAGTACAGGATGCTTGTCGCAAAGCGGTAGCGCTGGGATAGTGACTGCCTGTTAAAGTGGTTTGGTGATATCCGGCGCCTTCTCGTTTTATGGGCAAAACTGCCAGTGGAGTTCCTAAGCGGATGTTTGCTTTTAAATATTCCACCGCCAGTATGTTGTTGGGCTGTTGCATAAATTCCATAGATTTGCCGGTAACTGCTTCCAGCGCACTTGCTCTGGCTCTGGGATAAGCCATGCCGGCATCCAAGGCGTTTTTCAAAGCGGTTTGAAAAATAGGAGATTCGACAGAAAGAAGTTGTGCAACTTCCTGTAATGGTTCCATAGAATCTCCCTCCATGCCAAAACTGATGATATCTACCACACCGGTAGCTTGCAAAGCAGAAACACCGCCCCAAGCAAAATATTCTGCGCTGGCTGCGGAAAAAAGGGAAGGAAGTTCCAATACCAAATCGGCACCGGAGAGGGCCATTTGGGCCCGTACATGTTTTTTCAAAAAAGCAGGTTCTCCACGTTGGGTGAAATTGCCGCTGAGCACCACAACCACTGCATCTGCACCGGATTGTTTTTTCGCTTCCTCTATATGATATTGATGCCCATTGTGAAACGGGTTATATTCTGCAATAATTCCTAAAACCTTCATAATGCCGCCTTTCTGTGTTACAATATATTTTAACATGAGAAAGGCTGGGTGGGAATATGCTTTCGAAACAGGAAATCCGAAAAGAAATGTTGGAAAAACGGCGGCAATTGACACAAGAAGATGTAGAAGCAGGGGGCTTGCAACTTTTGGAAAAATTCCGGGCAGGTGGCTATTTGCAGGATGTGAGAACGGCTTTTATTTATGTGTCTGCGAAAAACGAGGTTTCCACCTTGCCATTAATTTCTTATTTGCTGTCCCACGGCGTACAGGTCTGCGTACCAAAAACCTTTGGGGAAGGGTATATGGAAGCTTGTGTGATTCATAATTTGGAAAGGGATTTAAAACCTGGCGCATACGGCATTTTAGAACCGGTAACAGAAGAGAAAGCGGCCACAGAAACCATAGATTTGGTGATTGTACCGGGGGTGGCTTTTGATAAAAACGGCAATCGAATTGGATATGGAGCCGGGTACTATGACAGGTTTTTGCAAAGAAAAGAATTGCCCGGACATGTGGAAAAATTAGGGGTATGCTACGCTTTTCAAGTGGTAGATGCCATCGTTGCAGACAACACAGATATTCCTATGGATGAAGTGATTGAAATTGTATAGAAAATCAATTGACAACAGGGCACAAGATGCATAAAATATTAGTGTTATAAATTCGACAGGAGGTGGCAATAGATGGACAGTGGCGATGGAGGCCATAGTAGAAACAACATTGAAAGTGTCAAACGCACCTTAATAACCGTCTATTGCAAGAACCCTTCCTAGACTGTTCTTAATCTGCATTTTTCCCTTTCAATGGTGAAACCATATGAAATACAGAAAGGGAGGTGCTTCCTTTGGAAGAATTCGAAAACATTTTATTACTCATTGACGAAAAGAAATTTGTGCAAGTCCGGGATTTCATCCAGGAAATGAACATTGTAGACGTAGCAGAGTTGATTACCACCATGGAGGAGGATCACCGTGCGATTATTTTGTTTCGCCTGTTGCCCAAAGAAATGGCAGCAGAAGTGTTTGCGTACCTGGACAGCGATTTGCAATTAATGATTGTGGAAAAAATCAGCGATAAGGAATTAACCGAAATTATCAGCGAGTTGTATCTGGATGATACGGTGGATTTTATTGAAGAAATGCCGGCATCCATTGTAAAACGTGTTATTAAAAATGCGGATGCAGTGACCAGAAAGCATATTAACCAGTTGTTGCAATATCCGGAAGATTCTGCGGGCAGCTTGATGACCATTGAATTTATGGAGCTCAGAAGTGGCTGGACAGTGCAGAAATCCATTGCAGAAGTCAGAAAAAAGTGCGAAGACAAAGA
>CAYMRI010000052.1:0-12189 GCA_964392835.1 uncultured Eubacteriales bacterium | reverse complement strand
TTTCACACCGGAAGTTTCCAATGTCAATTCTTCACCGTCAGGAAGTAAATCAGCAGGAAGAACCAACATACCAAACTTGTAGTCTGCATCTTCGCTATATACATAGTCCGCATCTGCTTCGTTAAAATAATGATAAAAATCATCCCGCTTTATGCTTGCTCTAAACCGTAAACCACTGGTGCTGTCTTCGGTAGCAACACGAATTTGACGGCCGGAGCTAAAAGGCTCTGTAATCTCAATCAAGTCGGCATAGACGGTTTCTCCTACCTGTGCAGATGTTACAACATCGCCATCTGCATTATACCAAGTACCGGGTAAATACCCTTCCACTTCAATATTCAACAAGGACAGTTCCGTACCGCCAAATTCTGTCTCTGTATAAGAATCTAAAAGTAAATTTGTGTCCTGACTTCTCAGCTTTACCACTTTTTCTGTGGAAGTTACACGAATTTCAGAAACAGTTCCGGTAAATCCCGGGTCTCCCCACCTTATTTCTTTTCCAAAAATAAAGGTACCGGTTAATTGGCTCAAATCCTTTTGCCCTGCAGTATCCAATGTTGTTTTCAAAACATCATTTACATAGATGGATACCGTATTTTCTGCAAGTACATATTTTAATTTTGTCCAAGTACCAACAGACAGCATACCGCCTTCCGTCTTACCGGATCCTTGTGAACCAATTTCAACATCGCAGGTCCGCATACCAAATTTAGCAGCACCATCGCCACGCATACCCATAAGCACCCAGTTTTGTGCATCAGATGTACCAATGCCGGCGAAGGCAGCCTGATTAACAATAGCAGACGGCTTTATTACAAATTCAATAGTAGTAGACAACCCAACATCTTGGAACATATCAATGCCCATTTCAATGTAGTCATCCGCATTCATAATCATGATACCTTTATCGGTATTGATAGCAGGGCTACCCTGAATGGTAAAGTTGTCTGTAGAAGTAAAGTCTGTATAAAATAGTACTCGTTCACTTGTTTCCGCTAGCTTCGGAATGTTTTCTGTTATTACGCCCTTTAATGGCATGGTAGAGAAAACCAAACTGGAAGAGGTCAAGTCTATTTCCGTACCACCATCTTTCTTCACAACAAAGGTTAAACCTTCACCACCACCTAATTCCAAATAGGTAACGGTAATGGGCAAAGATTCACCGGCTTTCATGGTTACACTGACGTCATCCATATAAATGGAATCACCGCCATTGTCCCACCAGGTATTGGCACCCCAATATTCAAGGACTCTGGTATCGCCAATTTGTACCATAACACCATTGTCAACTTTGGTTAACCCAAATTGATACTCGCCATCTTCATCTGCCGTTATATAACCGGTATAGTGAACATAACAACCATCGGGGCCATCACCGCCATTCATAGCAAATCCCAAGTCGGTAAGGTCTGCTCTAAAGTCACTTTCTACGGAAATAACAAATGTATTCTTACGAATGGTGGTAACAGGAAGCACCAATTCTTTAATCGCTTCAATACTTTCATCATAATAGTCATTGCCTTCAAAGGTGTGAGATTGTGGTCCGCCACCGCCCTCGATTACGGCTTCAAATGGTGCTTTATCTGCAACAAAACCCATTGCACGGTAATAAGCAGATGTTAAGCTTAAAGTCGGGGACATATCATCCCAACTTGTATTTGTAGTTTGATTACAGCCGGAACCGGATATAGTTGTAACTTGCCGTTGCAATGTATATTGCAACGCTTCCCCACCACCAAATTCCATATAATAAATTTCAATATCATATGTACCGGCATTCAAAGCAAATTCAGAGCCAGACAATTCATCACTATCGCCATCAAAGTAAGCACCATTGCCCCAATATTCATATACTGCCGTTCCGTTGATTTTAATATAAAGTCCATTATCCACCATGGTGGCATGAATCCGATAGGTTCCGTCATCTCCAATGGTAATGCTTCCTATCCAAGAACGCAAATAGGAATCCACACCGAGATTGCCCTTTTCAATTTTAGGAAACTCGGTTACAGTACCAAGATCTTCTTCTTGAAGTTCAGAAGTCGCTACAAGCTTTTCCCAAGTTTCATCAAAATAATTTTTATCATCAAAAGAAAGGGAGCTCTCAAAAAGTCCTGCACCAACATTGTCAAAAATATCCTGATAAATCGTATAGTCATTTGTTACATTATATTGTTGCATATACGTAGTAGCCAAACCCATAGGAATGGATTGGATCCATTCAGTATCCCCCGGTTGGATATAGTCTTCCGGCACATTTTGGGCAATGTCCTCGCCGTACATAACATACAAACCTAATTCCGCAGCGGAACCTAAATCAAAAGAATCTTTGGCAACTACAATCTTATCGATTGTACCGGAAAGGCCTGTCACAGAACCGCCAACCGTAAAATCACCATCCGCTCTGATAACAACAACCGCTGCAATCTTTCCATTGGGATATATTTGCAATTCTTCATACGAAATTACGGAAGTCACATCGGAACCATAAGGTTGTAATGTGATCTGCGCATCGGTTGTCAAATCGCCAAGGGAAAAATAGTAGGCTACCTTGTATACTCCGGCTACCACCCCTGTCAAATCAACAGAAAAGCTACCGCTTCCTCCTTCAAAAGTAGTTGTACCGGTCAAAGATGCTTTTTCTATTGTAGCAATCTTATCTGTTGCATTATTCACTGCTACAGCCGCATTGACAAGCAGGGAAAAAGGCACTGCACACAGCAAAATCGCAATCACCAAAACCCACGCGGTTATCTTATTAAAACGCTTCATAGACACTCCTCCAAACCCAAGATGATACAGATACCACTGTTAATTTATACCTACTTAAAGTATAGGGAAATGTCTAAAATTTGTCAAATAGAAATTGTCTTCATTTCCTCATGGCGCTTTATTTTGGCAGTAGAGGTTTTAATCATAGGTTGGTCGGTCATTACCAGGTTTTTGATATACTTATATTTTGCCAAAGAACGATTGATTTCTTTGATATCTTTCCATATCATTTCTTTTAATTGGGCCTGGGTGTAATCCGCAAATTCCCGGTCGGTATACTCCTTGTTATAAACAATCTTTACAGATACTTCCACATCATCTTCTACCGGCCAGCCAAATACCATACTTTCAGCTACATAGGGCAGATTGTTAATCAGCACTTCCATCTCTTCCGGAAAAACATTTTTCCCATTCTTCAATACAATAACATTCTTTTTACGGCCTGTAATAAAGAGAAAACCATCTTTATCAAAATAGCCCAAATCTCCGGTATGGAACCAGCCATCTTGCAGCACTTCTTTTGTTGCCTCTTCATTTTCATAATACCCCAGCATTACATTGGGCCCTTTTGCCACAATTTCACCGATACCGTTTTCATCCGGGTCGTCAATCTTAATTTCCACGCTTGGCATTGGAAACCCAATGGAACCGTAGCGAATTAAATCCTCACGTTCTGCGGAAAGAACAGGCGCTGTTTCTGTCAACCCATACCCCTGCACACACAGAATTCCAAAATTATTAAACCCCTTTACTACTTCACCGTCAATGGCAGAAGCACCACTGATAGCAAAACGCAATTTGCCGCCTAGCTGGTCTAAAATCTGCTTAAATACAATCCTACGGATATCAATGCCTACTTTTAATAGACCATTGCACACCTTTGTCATAATGCCAATCAACTTGGTCTTCCCCTGCTTTTCCACCTGCACCATGATTTTTTTATACATAGCCTCCAGCAATAAAGGTACACAAACAAAGACGCTAACCTTATATTCTCTCAAATTTTCCTGAATATGTCGCAAACCATCGCAATAGCAAGAGCATGCGCCGCTGTATAAGAAAAAAAGTTGCCCGGTAGAGCCAAAGGTATGATGATAAGGCAAGAATGCCATATTCATATCCGTGTCATATATTTTTTCCATCCGACCCAAATCATAAAGATTAGAAACCAAATTCTTGTGAGATAACATTACCGCTTTGGCTAAAGACGTGGTACCGGATGTAAAAATAATGGTTGCCAGTGCTTCTGCATTAATCTTTGCGTCTGCATAAGCCTTTTCGCCACTCTCCCACAGAGACTTTCCTTCTTCCAACAAGTCCTTCAGTGCAACGACGCCGGGATAGGTTGCTTTCTGTTCTTCTGTCAAGGAATCCATACAAACCAAAAGTTGCAAATTGGCGCTTTTCTCCTGATAAAAGCGGTATACATCCTCCAAATATTTAGTTTCAAATACGATGGCATCCGCTTTACTGCGTTGCAGCAAAGACAGCATTTCCAGGGCCGGCAAATCCTTGTCCAAAGGCACGGTAATCCCCACGCCGTTCATCACAGCCACATACGTTAAAATCCAATCGTAACGATTTTTACTGATAATTGCTACACGCTTTCCTGCAAAACCTCTTTGCAAAAACGCGGTTCCCAAATGGTTCATCTGTTCTCCAAATTGTGCATATGTAACATCTTCATAGGAAACTTCCTTTCCTTCTTTGTGCTTTATAACAAAGGCCTTATTGTCCGCATATTTTGCAGTTACCTTCTCCATCATATCTTTCAAATTTTCATATCTTGCAGCTTGGAATAATTTTGGAATTTTCATCTTTCCCTCCATTTTGGTTTTTTTTAACTCTTAATCTAGTATCGAATACTAGATTAACACAGGATATGTAATACGTCAAGTGTTGACGCGTCCATGAAAGCGTGCTATTCTTTATATGTTTACAAATCATTTATGAGTAACTGATACATGGGGGATACTTATGGAAAATCAAGTGAAAGAAATCAAACCAATTTCTAATGTACACCTACCCCGTTGGGAAGAATTGCCCAACTTGGATTTGTATTTAGACCAGGTGGTCACATTAATCGAAGATGTTTTTCAAGAGTATTTAGTGGTTGGCGATGAAAAAGTATTAACCAAGACCATGATTAATAATTATGTAAAGCAAGGGGTTTTGGCTGCGCCGGAAAAGAAAAAATACAACAAGACACACGTGGCATCCCTCATTGTTATCTGCATTTTTAAACAGATATTCAGTATCAGCGATATTGGTGCTCTCATTCAATTGGCTATGGAATCCACCAATACACCCTCCGCATACAACCAATTTTGTGTCGCATTAGAAAAAGCCATTTCCTTTGTGTTTGAAGGAAAGGCTTTCGAAGATGAGTTTGAAATGAATCCGGAACGCTATTTGTTAAAAAACACGGTGCTTTCTTTTGCCCATAAATTATATGTGGAGCGCGCTTATTTATCCGCTCACCGTGTCAGCGTAGGAGAAGCCTCCGTTTCTACATCAAAGCCGGGCAAAGAAACGGCATCATAAATATTCTGATTGGTAATTTCCACAACATATTCGCTACTGGTTTCCAGTAATTCTGCAACTTGGGCAGTGTATTTTTCTTCTTGAATGGCTACCGTCAAATCTTCTTTTGCACTTTCTTTCATTTCCACTATTAAAATTTCATTGACACAATAACCGGTAGATGTTTTCAGTACCGTTACATCTCCTACATTACCGCTTAACACTGAGGAAGTATATTCTTTCCCTAACGAGCTGGAGTAAGATGAGGTAGACACCACCACAAATTCCCCTGCGTTATTCCCTTGATAGTCAGAATCCTGTGCAATAAATGTGTCTATGGAAATTCCGCTTTGAATTTGTTCTTTTATATCGTAGGCTTTGGTTTTCAATTCCTCCCAGTTTTCATTTTTCACTTGGAGAAAAACAGTTTTTACGGTAACACGGGCTGATTCTTCTCTGTTTTCGTCAAATGCCTTTTGCAGTTCCGCATCGGTTACTTCTAATTTTTCAGCTTCTTGTGAAAAATATAATTGGAACAGGTACATTTCATAAAGGTAGTCCAAAAAGTACTGCCGTTCTACCCCAAATGCTAAAACAGTATCATACTCCTGATAATAATCATCATAATAAGAGATAAAATTTTGATAAGCTGCTTCTGAAAGGGCTATTTCACTTTCGTCACATCCGGATTTATAGTAAGCATAAAGCTTCAATTTATCCAAAGCATTCTCTTTGATATGCTGTTCCGGCAACTTTCCTTCAATTTCTACATCCCAAAAATTTTCTGTGTAAACATTCACTTCAAAAGTTGTCATAAACTCCTGCATGGATTCATATACATACATACGGTATGTACTTTCCCGAATGTCCACACCATAACATTGTGCCATTATTTTATTCTTTTCTGTAGTAATAAATACAATGCCAACCACCAATGCAACAATCAAAACAACAGCAATGGTGCTGATAATAATTGCTTTTTTAGACTTTTTTTGAGGTTGCTGTTCCTTTGTGTGTTTCATATTGTTCTCCTTGTTGCTGACTTCTTTTCTATTACTCTACCCCAACTTATCCGTTTGGTCAAGTAAAGAGAAAAAAGAAAGGTCCGGAGATAAGATTCCAGACCTTTCTGTTCTTCGTTACCGTAAAAACACAGTAACAATTAAATTATGCTTTCTTCTTCTTTGCAGCAATAATAATTGCAACAACTATACCAGCTACTACAACAGCAGCAACGATGACAACCGGAACAATGGGGAATTCGCCAGCCGATGTTTCTGTGTTACCTGTAGCGGTAGCAGAAGCGGTCACGCTAGAAGTAGCTTTGGTCGGAGTCGGAGTTGCCGGCTTCGGCGTTGTCGGTTCGGGAGTAGCCATCTGTGCTGCGATATCTTCTGCAGTAGGTTCTTCTACATAGAATTCGAATTCGCTCAATCCCATACCATATTCGAATTCAACCCATTCACCGCCCCATCCATCGTAGTAGTAAACTTCGATAGGATAAGCTACGCCGGCTTCCAAAGAAATCGGTGTACCTTCTGCATATTTGTCATCAGCACCGGTATCAATCCACAAATCAGTACCCCAGAATTCAAATACCAATTGGCTGTCAATGTAAATAACCAAACCGTTATCTACATAATAGGAACCAAATGTATACTCAGCAGTTTCGTTAGGAACGAGATAACCGGTGTACTTTACAACAAACCAGTCAGGTGCATCACCGTCATTACGTTCACCAATCAGTACGCAACCAGCTTCTTCTGCCTGTGCTCTCCAATCATCATCATTCTGCTCCACTTCAAAGGTATCTACTACAATGGTTCCCATTTCCTGCAAGGAGTTAAACAAAGCTTCTTTGTTCGCTTCGAAGTTTCCTGTAGGATCTCCGGTACCCAAGTTGCCGATAACAGCAGATGCTGCATCACCTTCTACAATATCTTTGTTTTGATAATATGTAGCATTCAAGCCTTTATCAGCAGCAAAGACAGTTACAGAAGAAGTTAACAGTGCCAAAGCAACAATCATAACTACTAAAACTTTCTTCATGATTTTTTCCTCCAAAAATAAAATTTATAGTCACATTTTACCATATCTTTTTTCACTTTGCAATTTATATTTCATTTCTAAAACATCTTTGGAATATGGATTGTTATTTTCTCGAAAAAGTGGTATTCTCTTAACGTTAGAGTGCGATACAGAACAGGAGTTATAGACTTATGAAAATCGGTTTTGACAATCAACTTTATATCCAGAAACAAGCCGCACATATCCGGGAGCGCATCCAACAGTTTGACAACAAGCTCTATTTGGAATTCGGCGGAAAACTATTTGATGATTATCATGCATCCAGAGTACTGCCCGGTTTTGACGTAAACGGCAAGATTCGTTTGTTACAAGAATTCCGTGACCAGGCAGAAATTATTTTTTGTATTAATGCAACGGATATTGAAAAGAATAAAATTCGTTCCGATGTTGGGATTTCCTATGACCAGGATGTACTACGGTTGATGGACAACGTCAGCGCAATGGGGCTTTCCATTAACAGCGTAGTCATTACCTTTTATCAAAAGCAGCCCGCAGCCAATACCTTTCAGCAAAAATTAGAGCAACGGGGTATCAAAGTGTATTTCCACTACCCCATTCCCGGTTATCCTACCGATGTTGAAACCATTGTCAGTGACAAGGGCTACGGTTTGAACCCTTACATTGAAACCACAAAACCTTTGGTTGTGGTAACTGCTCCGGGTCCTTGCAGCGGAAAACTGGCCACCTGTCTTTCTCAGGTGTACCATGAGCACAAGCGAAACGTAAAAGCAGGTTATGCAAAATTCGAGACCTTCCCTATTTGGAATCTCCCTTTGCGTCACCCGGTTAATATTGCTTATGAGGCTGCCACTGTAGATTTAAAAGACGTAAACATGATTGACCCTTTCCATTTGGAAGCCTATCAAACAATGGCTGTCAACTACAATCGTGATGTGGAGACATTCCCGGTGGTAAGAAAGATTCTTTCCAGGGTTTGCGGCAATGATAATTTGTACAAGTCCCCTACAGACATGGGGGTTAATATGGCCGGTTACGGTATTTTTGACGATGCGGTTTGTCAGGAAGCCGGCAAGCAGGAAATTATCCGTCGGTATTTCAAAACATTCTGTGATTATAAAGTGGGTCGGGTGGATTTGGATACCACAGAGCGTATCAGCTTGATACTGGAACAATTGGATTTGAATCCGGAAGACCGTACTGTGGTTGCCCCCGCAAGAGAAAAGGCAAAACAGACCGGTGTTCATTGCATGTCTTTGGAACTGCCGGATGGCACCATGATGACTGCCAGGAATTCTGATTTGATGAATGCCTCTGCCGGTGTGCTATTGAATGCCATTAAAAAGCTGGCCGGAATTGCAGATGATATTCTGCTCATTTCCCCGATTGTACTGGAACCTATTTTGAACTTAAAGAAGAATACACTGCACAGCAGTTCCACCCGTTTGAATGCGGAGGAAATCCTGCTGGCACTTTCCATTTGCGCAGCAACCAACCCAACAGCAGCTGCTGCCATTGCCAAATTGGACGAGCTCTACAACTGCGAAGCGCATTCCACCTGTATGCTGACTTCTGCAGACGAGCATATTTTCCAAAAATTACAAATCCGATTGACTTGTGATCCGGAGTTCCCCTCCGCCGCTTTGTATGAGGGATAATTCTTCCCTGTCGTGTGTAATAAAAATAACAAGAATTTCTTTTGAGGCATCCTGAATCCGTTTCAGGATGCGTTTTTTTAAGGCATCGTCCAAGCCTTTCAACGGCTCATCTAAAATTAACACATTTACCCTACCGCTTATATCCGTTCCGGCATCGATGGCAATCACTCCGTCACCGTAATAAATTTCACTACAGTTTGCTGTTCTTTGAGAGTCAAACTTTATGGCACGCTGAACAGGAGTATGTCCGCAAACAATTGTTTTGTCGGAGATGTGAGTACATTTTTCATACATATCTGTCCATTTTGTCCAACGGGCTTTTCTCCATTCTTCGACCGGCATTTGTTGCCAATCATCAACAGTATGGACACCTGTTGAGCAAGTTACAGTCGGTAACCATCCATGAGTGAAAATGTAGTTTTCGGTCTCATAATAATTCTGCATTTCTCCGATAAAATCAAGCAGACGGTCAACAGTTCGGTTATTTCCGGAAAAGTCAATATCATTATTCTGGTCGATACTGTACTTTCCGAAAAACTCCGCAATAGTTTTATCGGTGCCGTTTTCAAAATTATGACGCTTCATATGGCATGAATAAAATAATTCTTTGAGCATATCCTCATGATTTCCGAGAATCATAACTTTATTTTTTATTCTTTCCAGATATTTAAGAACATTATAATTCTCATTGCCTCTATCAAAGCAGTCTCCGCAACAAACAAGCAGATGTTCCTCGTTTTCTCTGTCAAACCCTGCTTCGTCAAGAGCTTTTTTAAGTGCCGTAAAGTTACCGTGAATATCTGATACTGCAAATATTTTTTTACTTTTTGTCATTATTTCCGCTCCGATTTCTCAGTTGTGGTAATTTTATGAAACCTCCGAGTTCAGAAAGCAAAAAGGCAATATTCATAAATCTTAACAATGCTGCGGCAAAATTTCCGTACGTAATTTCAGCTGTAAGGCTTATGTTTTTGCCGTCAAAATTACCGCCGAATCTTTTAACAAACTTTGAGATGAAATTAGCAAAAGCGGAAATATCGTCGTGAATGTAATAAAAACCGTCAAAAACAGAACCTTCGGGTCTATCTTTAAGATTATCGCTGATTCTGATTTTATTTTCGGAAAGGGTTTCAGTCTGAAATGATGCGCAGATGGTGCTAGAGGGATAGAGATGTGGTATAACTAATATTAAACCTTTGTTTTCATCGTAAACTGACTTAAAATCTTTCTTAATTGAACTGACAAGTTGATTTGTGTCAATATTATCAGTATCAGGTATCGGCTTTTCAGGAGAATCAAAAATAGGATAATCAGTCTTAATATTTCTGTATATAAGATCTGCATTTGCAATAAAGATAAGCTTTTTCAGAAAATTAAATAATATGCGGTTTTGGGAAAAAGCACTATATAAAACAGGGTCTTCCACACCAAATGGTTTATGTATCTTTTTTAAGACTTTGTCGTATTTTTCGCCTGCATTTTTTTGAGAACCGCAAGAGCGCAACCATTGTCATGTACATAATAAACTCCTTTTTTGTGAAAGACTGTAAGTTTGAGGTCGATATTGTCTTCCCCGAAGAAACCGGGAATAGTCAAATCAACACTTTTCCCGTTCTCAGTAACAGCAAAACTGTCGAAAAATTTGTCTATAAGCTGCTCGGGTTCCATGAATTTTTCCGCAGGACGCCAATCTCTTATTCTTTTTGCTTCATCAGCCTTACCTTGCAGTCTTTCTGTTATTTTTTCTATGCAAAATATAACATAGTCATAAATATTTTTGTCAATATCAGAAACGATTTCCTCTACGGAAAAGCTGTTTATATATTCGGGCTGCAGTAAAAGATGATGTATCGGCTCAAAAGCTTTAATTGCATAAACATAAACTATATCAGCGGACACAAAAGCTTTATTTCTGCTTTTGGCGAGTGCTTCAAATTCGGTTTCATAAGTTGATAGAAATTCAGTGTCAAGATCCAGACCTTTTCCTTTAAGATTCCGGAATGCACGGCGGATGATTAAAGAAGCACGGCCTTTTATAAGTTTAGCATGCAGATAATGGAGTCTTTCCGGCTCAAAAAAATTCGGGATAACCAAACTTGTCATAAGGGGTAAAGCCCGTATATTCTTCGTTACAAAATTCATCTATAGCCATTAGTATACATATAGCGGATATATGCTGGCACTCGTTCTCAGAACGTATTTCTTCTGCTCTGTCAAGTATACATTTTAAAAGTTCACTGCTTTTCATAATGCGCCTCCGTTTATTATTTCTATTATCTTTTCCGCATCCTCTTTTTCAAGACCGCTTCTGTAATTAGAGGTTCTGACAAAGTGTCCGTTCATAAATTCAGAACTGAGAAACGCATCGTCAAGAACGGCAAAAGCTTCAACTTGTGGATTTTCAGAAAGCCAAGCCTCAATTTCTTTTTCACGGTCTTTATTTAATTTGGGTGTTTTGTCAAAGATTTTCAATTTATATTCACCGAAAATTGAATTAATATCGTTTCCTATATTATCACAAAGTTTATCATCCTTGTCCCAATGCTCACGCCATGAGGTTGACAAAACAATTTTTGCATCTGTTGCATTGATTATCTGTTTTAACAATACCATTCGTGTCGGATCAATTACTACACCGTAACGACCACAGGAACGGACATATCTTTCACTATTGAGAACTCCGTCAAAATCAAGAAACAGTACTTTCATCATCTTCTCCTCGTTTGGTAATTTCTTTAATCATTATTTGTAACAATGTTTCCATACCTACTGCCGAAGGGTGATGTCCGTCAATTGAGTCATAGGGTATAGTATAGGAATAGTTGTTGATAAGAAGTTCATCATTAAAATGCTTTATTACCTTTCCCCAGGGGCTTCGGTATCGTCAATGTTGGGATTTATGCATTTTGTTTTAGTGTAAAACTAATTGTATCCAACGGGATTATAACCACCAAGGGTGCTTATTGAGTCGAAAAATATTTGTTATGATAAAAAACTTTTTGTTGTGGGTAATCGATCACTTTAATCACCGTCTTTCAAAAAATCAGTTATTAAATACAGCCACAAACTCCCCGTGTTCATTACTGTAACGAATGTTCAATGAGTTGTTGAATATTTCCTCCACTTTTCTGACGGCATTGTCTGTAACTTTATTTATTTCAATGAAATTATGTTCTTTGTCAAGCATACC
>CAYMRI010000051.1:0-12247 GCA_964392835.1 uncultured Eubacteriales bacterium | reverse complement strand
CATTGATGCTGCTGACAGATACATTAGATTCATAATATCTGAACTTTACATAAGTTTTATTGGTTAAATCTGCAAATTTATCAATTAATGCTTCCATGGATTCAATTTCTTCAAACTTCAATCCATAATTGTCTGTTAAATATGTTACCCATTCATCATCCATCTGTCCAATGTAAATTTGTGCTTGGGTCTGTGCCACAATACCTTGCAAGCTGGTAGCAAGAATCAATTCTTCCGGTTGTAATTTCTTTTTGTTCTTTACTACACTAATCTTTGCATCTGTAGGTACCACATAAATGGTTTCTCCTACGGATAGTTGCTTAAAGCTTTCTACTGCGGGCAAATCAATTTTGGTAGGATCTTCAACGGGATCTTCCGGATCATTACAGGACGCCATGGTAAAAATCATTACTACGGAAAGAACCACACAAACCAAAGTTGCCCAAATACTCTTTCTCTTTGTCATAACAACACTCCTTCTTCTATTAATAAATTTAAAAAGAAAAAAAAACAAGACTTCCCTTATTTTTATCCACATCAAGTATAAACCCAAAAAGTACCATTGTCAATCATTTGTCGAATTATTGTCGCTTTTTTTCAAAAACGCCTGATACAAATCCGGTCTTTTCTTTTGTGTCCGCAATACAGATTGTTCCTGGCGCCAACGGCGGATATTTTCATGATGTCCGCTCAGCAACACTTCCGGTACCTTTCTGCCGCAAATTTCTTCCGGTCTGGTATATTGCGGGTATTCCAGCAACTGATTGCTATGGGACTCCTCCAAATAGCAATCTGCAGAAGAAAGTACGCCGGGAAGTAATCGTGCCACAGAATCCATCAGCACCATAGCCGGCAATTCCCCACCGGTGAGAACATAATCGCCGATGGAGACTTCCATATCTACAATTTCTTCAATAATCCGTTCATCGATTCCTTCATAATGACCGCACAATAAAACAATATGTTCCATCGCAGCAAATTCGTGTGCCATTTTTTGATTGAATACTTTTCCCTGGGGAGATAAATAAATCACTGTGGGCTTTTTCGCTGCTCCCCGGGCAATTGCCTGATAGGCATCATACACAGGCTGAAACGCCATGACCATGCCATTGCCGCCACCATAAGGGGTGTCGTCCACTTTTTTATGTTTTTCCTTGGAATAATCCCGAATATTCACCGGATGAATTTCCAAAAGTTTTTTCTGATCCACTGCCTTGCCAATAATACTGGTGTGGATAAAACTTTCAAACATATCCGGAAACAGTGTCAGTACATCAAATCTCATAAATCCCGAAGCCCCTTTGGCAGTTGTACTTGTATTTTTTTATTTGCAATATCTACAGAAAGCACCACCCAACCCAAAGCCGGAATGAGCAGTTCTTTCCCATTTTCGTCCTTCACTGCATAAACATCGTTACTGCCGGTTTCCAACACATCCGTAACAACACCTAAATATGCTTCTTGCTCATATACTTTGCAATCTATCAAATCAAAAATATAATAGGTATCCTTAGGCAGTTTCACAGCATCTTTTCGTTCCACCACTAAAAGACTGTCTTTTAACAGTTGTGCAGCATCCATATCTTCTATACCTTTTAGTTTCAGCAACACTGTATTCTTTACATACTTCACTTCTTCTATGGCATATTCTGTCACATTGCCGTTTCTTTTTTGAAGAAAAACGCTTTTCATCTTGCGAAATCGCTCCGGATAATCTGTAAAGGGCATTACTTTGACATGCCCGCGAACCCCGTGTGTATTGATGATTTTACCAATTTCTACATAATCCATTTTGATAAGTCCTCTTTTTTGAAAAATAATTTTATCTGCAGTAAAAGAGAAGACTCTTACTACATTCCCCATGAAAATTCCTGGTTTGTAGTAACAATTTCCCTTCAGTAACCAAAGGGACGGCTTTCCAACCGTCCCTTTCCGTTTTAAAGGATTTCTACACTTACTTTTTTGTTTTCCTTTAAGGACGCTGCCTTCATGACAGCTCTGATTGCCTTTGCAATCCGGCCTTGACGGCCAATCACTTTCCCCATATCTTCCTGTGCTACAGAAAGTTCCAGCACAACACTGTCTCCATTGTCAATTTCATTGACGGAAACTGCGTCCGGATTGGATACCAGTGATTTTGCAATGGTTTCAAGAAGTTCTTTCATAAATCTAGCCTCCATGAACCGCTTAGTTTTCCTCTTTTACTTTCTTCAAAAGAGCCTTAACTGTATCGGTCGGTTGTGCACCGTTCTTAATCCACTTATCTGCCTTTTCCACATCGATTTTAACCTCTGCAGGCTCAACCAACGGATTGTAAGTACCGATTTCTTCGATGAATCTACCATCTCTGGGGTATCTTGCATCTGCAACTACAACTCTGTAAAACGGGCTTTTCTTAGCACCGATTCTCTTTAATCTGATTTTTACTGCCATGTCTGTTCACCTCCCTTAATTCCTTCTTTTGTCATTTGCATCTATCAAAAAGGTAATCGCATATTTCCAAAACCTTTTTTGCCACGTTTACCGCCTCCGGACATTTGTTTCATCATCTTCTTCATGTCCTCGAAGCCTTTTAAAAACCGGTTGACATCACTGACTTCCAAACCGCATCCTTTTGCAATCCGAATTCTTCGGGATGCATTGATAATTTCCGGATGCAACCGTTCCTTTTTGGTCATGGAATAAATAATGGCTTCTGTCTTCACCAGTACCTTATCATCCACTTCCAGATTCCCCAACTTTCCTGCACCGGGAATCATTTTTAACATATCCTGAATGCCGCCCATTTCCTTTATTTGTTGCATTTGCGCCAAATAATCTTCTATGGTAAAGCTGTTGGTACGCATTTTCTTTTCCAGCTCAATGGCCTGCTTTTCATCAAATGCTTCCTGTGCCTTTTCAATGAGAGACATCACATCGCCCATACCTAAGATTCTGGAAGCCATACGATCCGGATGAAAAATTTCCATATCACTGAGCTTTTCGCCGGTTGCCGCAAACTTAATGGGCCTTCCGGTTACCGCACGGACAGAAAGTGCCGCACCACCCCTGGTATCGCCATCTAGCTTGGTTAAAATCACGCCGGTAATATCCAGAAGTTCATGGAAACTGGTAGCCACATTTACCGCATCCTGACCGGTCATGGCATCTACCACCAACAAAATCTCCGTAGGACCAACCGCTTCCTTTACCTGTTTCAACTCTTCCATTAACACTTCGTCAATGTGAAGCCGTCCCGCAGTATCGATAATTACCAGATCATATTGCATGGACTTGGCATATGCTACTGCCTCTTTGGCAATCTTTACCGCATCCTTACATCCATCTATGGTAAAAACAGGAACATCCAATTGTTTTCCCACCACCTGCAATTGGGTGATAGCCGCCGGTCTGTAAATATCGCAGGCAACCAATAAAGGTTTTTTCCCTTGCTTGCGCATCAAGTTTGCCAACTTGCCGGAGCTGGTGGTCTTACCGGACCCTTGCAAACCTACCATCATAAAAACCGTAGGCGGTGCCGGGGAAAAATTCACTTTCGCTGCTTCACCACCCATCAAGGCAACCAGTTCGTCGTTAACAATCTTAACCACTTGCTGTCCGGGGGTTAGACTTTCCAATACATCCTGTCCCACTGCACGGGCAGAAACCTTCTGCACAAAGTCTTTCACTACCTTGAAGTTTACATCCGCCTCCAAAAGAGCAAGTTTGACTTCCCGCATCATTTCCTTAACGTCTTTTTCCGTTACCCGAGCAGAGCCGCGAAGCTTCCGCATGGTTTCCTGTAATTTACTTGACAGTCCTTCAAAAGCCATATCTTACGCGTCCTTAATCAAATTCATTAAGCCATCCTCTACCTGATGACAAACGGTAGCATTTCCCGGGCTCATATCCTCGTAGTCCAAAGCCACCATGTATTCCAACAAGGAATTAATGCTTTCCTTATTCTTTGCAAAGCGTTCTACCAAATGCAACTTCTGCTCATATTCCACAAGCATAGCTTTGGAACGCTTAATAAAATCATGGGCGCCTTGTCTGCTGATGTTCAAATTTTCCGCAATTTCAGAAAGACTCCAATCTTCATTGTAATACATTTCCATAACAGAAAGCTGATTTTCCGTCAGCAACTGTCCGTAAAAATCCATCAAAAGACCAATTTCAAAAATATCTTCCAACGTAGATTGCCTCCTTTCGCAAAAAATCTTGTAAAGTCCGGAGACTTTACAAGATGAGATTTTACACATAAACAGCCATTTTGTCAATAGTTATTCCCCAAACACCGCCCGACTTACTTCGAAGTCCCAGCTACGACCTCTTACGGTGTTCCAAACAACGCATCGGTAAAGGCAACCGGGTCAAAAGGTTGCAAATCATCCATTTGTTCCCCTACGCCTACCAACTTCACCGGAATGTGTAATTCATCGGAAATCGCAATGACAATACCGCCTTTGGCCGTACCGTCCAGCTTGGTCAACACAATACCGGTAATCTGCGCAGATTCATTAAAAATCTTTGCCTGATTTAACGCATTTTGTCCTGTGGTAGCATCCAACACCAATAAGGTTTCCCGCTTATAGTCCGGCAATTCCCTATCTACCACTTTGGAAATCTTATGCAATTCATCCATCAAATTCTTCTTGGTATGCAATCTTCCGGCGGTATCGCAAATAAGCACATCACATTTTCTGGATTTAGCTGCATTGCAGGCATCATATACCACCGCTGCCGGGTCTGCCCCTTCGCCTTGCTTTACAATGGCAACTTCCGCACGCTGGGCCCAGATGTCCAACTGCTCTGTGGCCGCTGCCCGGAAGGTATCCCCCGCCGCAAGCAACACCTTTGCTCCGTTTTTCTTATATAGATGGGCAATTTTACCGATGGAAGTGGTCTTCCCCACGCCATTTACGCCGATTACGGTAATCACGGTAGGACGGTCGTTTAGGTCAATCCCATTTTTCCCTGCTTGTAAAATATCTAAGATTACCTGTTTCAAGGCACCCTTGACCTCTTCAGGTTTTGTGATTTTTTCTGCTTTTACCTTCTCACGCAATCTGTCAATAATATTTTGCGCGGTATTTACCCCTACATCGGATAAAATCAAAATATCCAACAGCTCTTCGAACAGGTCCTCATCCACCACGCCGAAAGCCAACAGTACCTGGTCTATTTTTTCCATGATACCATTTCTGGTTTTGGCAAGTCCGGCTTTTAATTTATCAAAAAATCCCATTTTTACTATCCTTTCTTGACCTTGCCTTTGTCATCGGCAAATTTCATAGAAACAATCTTGGAAACCCCTCTTTCTTCCATGGTGACGCCATACAGAATATCTGCATTTTCCATGGTACCCTTTCTGTGGGTAATAATGATGAACTGGGTTTTTTCAGAGAACTTTGTCACATAATCCGCAAAGCGAATGACATTGGTATCATCCAAAGCCGCCTCAATTTCATCCAGCACACAAAACGGTGTAGGCTTTAACTTCAGCACAGCAAACAAAAGTGCAATGGCCGTCAAAGCCTTTTCCCCACCGGACAAGAGCATCATATTCTGCAATTTCTTTCCCGGTGGCTGTGCCTCAATTTCAATGGGGCTTTCCAACACGTTATCCTTATCCGTAATCATAATATTGGCACGACCGCCATCAAACAATTCTCGGAATACAGAGTTAAAGCTTGCATTAATTAAATCAAATTGCTCCAAGAACTGCTTTTTCATAATGACTGTCATGTCATGGATAATCTTTTCCAATTTTTCCTTGGAAACATTCAAATCTTCCATTTGCCCGTTTAAGAATTCCAGTCTCTCTTTGGTATTCTTGTAATCCTCAATGGCGTTGACATTGACTTCACCCAAATCCCGAATCTTACCACGCAGTTCATTCATATACCGCTGCATGGAGGTAAAGCTTCCCAATTCCTTACCTTTCAAATATTCCTGGGCATTGCCATAGGTGATTTCATAATCATCCCAAAGTCTGGTTCTGAAGTTTTCCTCTTCCGTCTCCAGTTTGGCTTTTCGCACCTCAAACCGGTTGCTCTCATCCTTCAACAAATAAAGCTGTTTGCTCATTTCCGCAATCTGATCTGTCATGCTTAACAATGCATCACTTAAAATCTGCTTTTCCAGTGTAAGTTTTTCAATTTCACCGCTTTGGTCGGTTTTGGTTACCAAATAGGTTTGAATTACCGCTTCTATCTGCCGGTTGGCTTCCTTCATTTCCCCTGCAATCCGTTGATTTTCTGCAATTTCCGCCTGCTTTGCCCCTTCAGTCTCTTCCAAAGCAGTCATTTCCTGCTGCAGACGTGCCTGATTTTCCCTTGCCGTTTCTATCTTATGCAAAATACTGTTCACAGCAAGTTTCTTATCTGTCACCTGGGCATTCATGGCATCTACAGTGGCTCTGCCGGTAGAATTCTTTTCCTCACACTGGGCAATTTCCTTTTGCAATGCAATCACAGTATCTTCCAGCATCAACATTTCTCCCTTGACAGCTTCCATTTCTTCTGCATTACGTAAAAGTTCCTGCTCCATGGTTTCCATATCAGCCTGCAATGCTGTAATTCTCTGTTGAATCTGCTGCTGTCTGTCCTCAAAACGACTGATGGCAGCATTTGCCTCTACCTGCTTCATTTCTAAGCCACGGCGTTCTGCTTCCAACTTTCCTGCTTCCATGGAACTGTTGGAAATCTTCACGGTACATTCTACCGCTTCTTCATTCATTTTCTTTACAGTTCTGGCCAATTCCTTGGTTCGGGCGGTCAGTTCTTCCATTTCCCGCTTTCTACCCAAAATACCGGAAGAAACCGCTTTATCCACGCTACCGCCGGTCATAGCACCGCTGGGGCGAATAATATCCCCTTGTAATGTAATAATTTTAAAGTTGTAGGAAAATTCCTTGGCAATAGCAATGGCGCAATCCAAATCTTGTGCAATGGCCACCTTACCCAACTGGCTGAGCATAACATTGTGGTATTGAGATTCATATTGAATGACTTCATAGCCCAAGCCCAAATAGCCGGTCATTTTTTGCAAACGACGCAGCACATCCTGTTCTAATGTCTTTCCGTTGACTGCCGTCATAGGTAAAAACGTTGCACGTCCCAGTTTATTTTCTCTCAAATATTGAATGGCTTGTTTTGCCGTTTCCTCTTCATCGGTAACAATATACTGAAACGCCTGTCCCAATGCAGTTTCAATGGCAATTTCATATTTCTTCTCCACATCAATGAGCTGGGCTACCGTTCCCCGGATGCCTTTGACAAAAGATGCTTTCCCCGCAGCAGAAATAATTTCCTTTACACTGCGGTTGTACCCTTCCATCTTCTCATCCATTTCATTGAGCAAATTCAAGCGGGAGGATTTAAATTGATATTCTGAACTTAATTCTGTGGCTTCCTTCCGTAAATCTGCCAACCGGGTCTCATTCTGTGTTTGTACACCACGCAATTGTCCAATTTGCTCCTGCAACTGTGCAATTTGCTGTTGCAATTCTGTTTGTGCCTGTAAGCTGATATTTTTAAAACCGTTAATTTCCTCGGCTTCCTTGCGCAACCCTTCAATTTCTTCTATAATCTTTTCCTTTCGTGCGCTGCTGCCGGAAATCATTTGTTCCATAGCTGCCACTTTGCTGCCGGCTTCATGGTACTGCTGATTGGTCTGGGATAACTTTGCCCGTAATGCCTCTACATGCTTGGAAGTTTCACTCATAAGATTCATGACAAATGTATATTTTTCTTCCAGCTCTTTTAAAAGAGCAGCTTCCTTCTCCTGCATCTGGGAAAAACGCTGTACATCCCCTTCATAGGCATCCTTTTGTTTGGAAAGCCGGGTGCGTTCCTGCTGACTCTCTTCCATTTCTTCATAAAGTCGCTGATTGGCTTCTTCAATGGTCTGAATCTTGCCTTCCATGACTTTAATGTTGGCAGCCTGCTCAGAAAGCTGTTTTTCATTTTCATAATATTGATTCCGGATGCCTTCCAGCTTTTCATCCACTGCCTTATAAGCAGCATTTTTCTCTTCATTCACTACGGTAATTCCATCCAAATTCTGTGTCTTTTGGGCAATTTCCGCCTGAACGTTGGTGTATTTTTCCGAAATATCCTGTAGTTGCTTTGTAATTCTGGTAATGGAGTCTACATAGACGCTGATTTCATAATCCTTCAACTCTTCCTTTAAGGCCAGGTATTTCTTTGCCACTTCTGCCTGTTCCCCCAAAGGACCCACCTGTCTATCCAACTCTGTAATAATGTCTGTAATTCTTTCAATATTCTGGGTGGTCAGCACCAGTTTCCGCTCGGATTCCACTTTCCGGGTCTTATATTTCATAATACCGGAAGCTTCTTCAAAGATAGCTCTCCGTTCTTCCACCTTACCGCTTAGAATACTATCCACCTGTCCTTGCCCAATAATGGAATAGCCATCTACACCGATACCGGTATCAAAAAAGAGCTGCTGAATATCCTTTAACCGGCAGGGCGCCATGTTAATCAGATATTCACTTTCACCTGAGCGGAACAGTCTTCTTGTGACTTTTACTTCCTGAAATTCGATAGGTAAAATGCCGTCACTGTTATCAATGACAATGGAAACCTCCGCAAAGCCAACCGGGCGTCTGCTTTCCGTTCCCACAAAAATCACATCGGCCATACTGCCGCCACGAAGGGACTTGGCACTTTGTTCCCCCAATACCCAACGCACTGCATCGGAAATATTACTCTTTCCGCTACCGTTAGGCCCTACCACAGTGGTAATACCGCTGCCGAAATCCAAAGACAATTTGTCTGCAAAGGATTTAAATCCCTGCATTTCCAGTTTTTTCAGATACAACTACCTACACTCCAGTCATTTCAAAATTACATACAAAGCTATTTTAGCATAGGAAAAACGGGTTTTCAATCCCGGAAAAATAGTATACAATAGGTATATTGAAAAGCAGCTTTGTTCTACGGAGGGTTCTATGAAAAAATATTTGCAACCGGCAATGGGGATTTTGTCTGCGCTGGTGCTTTCCTTTCTATATGTTGACTGGATACAATCGCAAAGCAGTATGACCACGCATGGCTTGATTGCTTCCCTTTTGGCAGTTGGTTTCTTTTACATTTGCTTACAATTGGTATTTTCCAAGCTCTATGATTTTTGGACTTCTGAAGAAGATTCGCCTTTGATGTCCGTTCCCAAGGAAACCCGGAAAAAGGCCTGGTTGCAAATTCTGCTTTGGATGACAGTCAGTCATTTCGTAATCTATGGCCTTTCTTTGCTGTTTGCCTGGTTAAATGGCAGATGGGGCGACTCCCTCCTCAGCACCATGCAAACCATCTGGACCGGCTCTACGGATGCCAACAGCTATTTAGGAATTGCGGAGAACTGGTATGTCACAGAGGGGGACCCCAGGTTTCACATTGTATTTTTCCCGTTCTACCCCATCGTTATCAAAATATTCCAATTGGTATTCCAAAACTATTTCGTGTCCGCCTTAGTGGTTTCCAATCTATGTGCCTACGGCGCTGCCATCTTCCTTTATGAGCTGGCAGCCTTGGACATGCCTTCTCAAAGGGCTTTGCGGACTGTCAAGTATTTATTCTTGCTACCTTCCGCCATCTTTTTTGCAGCCCCCATGACCGAAAGTCTGTTTCTGCTTCTGTCTGTAGGATGCATTTATTACATAAGAAAGGGGCGCTATCTCCCTGCATGTCTGTTGGGTGCTCTGGCTTCCTTTACCCGCTCCCCCGGCGTGCTTTTACTGGCACTTATTTTTGTAGAATATGTAAAAGATTTAATCTTACAATATAAAAAAGACGGAAAGCATTTCCGCAGCACTTTCCGGAAACTTTTCTTCGGTCGAGGTTTTTGTATGTTAATTGTCCCTTTAGGCCTGTTGGGATATTTGCTCATAAACTACTTGGTAACCGGAAATCCCTTCCAGTTTTCCATTTATCAGGACCAACACTGGAATCAGCGTTTTGGTTATTTTTTCAGCACCGCATCCATCCAGATGAATCAGTTGGTTTCCAACTTCACAGACGGCACTTTGCAAAAAATTATAGGCCTGTGGGGTACGAACATCCTTGCCTTCTTTGGTTCCTTGGGCCTGATGATTGCAGCAGCAAAGAAAGTGCGTCCTTCTTACAGTGTCTATTATTTAGTGTATTTTGTGATTACATTGGGGGTTACTTGGTTACTATCAGCCCCTCGCTACTTGCTTGTGGTTTTCCCGTTGGCGTTTTCCATTACGGCTTTGGTAAAAAATAAATGGACAGACCGCATTGTGTCTGCCCTGCTGCTTGCTTTGCAACTTTGTTATTTAGCCATGTTCATCGGCCGAGGATTCCATATCTATTAATTGAAATTGGGTTCCATACCGTAGGTAGTTTTACAGAAAAAGGGACGCCCCCAAAAACAGGTTTCCATGCACAGACATATTCCGCAAAGGAAATGGTTTGTGTGGCCACAGGACTGTTCCCATAATTTTCTTTTACAACCACTGCCTTTATTTCTGTTCCGGCATCTGCTACAAAAATGCCGGTGTACAAAGTACTTTCCGCAGTCGGCACAGAGCCGTCCGTGGTGTAATAAACAACAGCATTCTCCACTTCACTTTGTATGGTTACATACTTTCCTATGACACCCATATCCAACACGGAAATTTCAGGGGCCTTTTCCATATTGCTGTCATAAGCCGGTGCATCCGGCCACTTAATATATTTAAAGTATTTATATTTTCCGTAACTGGCAACATAGGCCTCCCAAGTATAATATTTTACCCGGATTTGAGAATCAATACTGTCATAAATGGTAAACCCTTTGTCATCCTTTTGAATGAGAATCTGTGAATGCAAATTTGTACCATACACATCGTTCCCGCGGATATCGGTAGTAATGCGAATGGTTGCCCCCAAAGCCGCTGCAGAAATGAATTTTTTCACATTCTCCACTGTAATCGCTCTGGCAGAACCGGTAGGCACATTGCGTAGCATATCGTCATTTGTGCCACGATAACTGGTAAAGGTAGTCCCCCATATTTTCTTGTATACCATGCCGGCAAATGCACGGCAGTTCGCTTTTCCATAAGATGGTGCCCCGTTACCATACCCTTTTAAAGGGAGCGTAACACCGTTAGCCGTATAGGAACCGGCTCCCTGTACTACAACCAATTCTCCCGGCACAGCAAACAACAGTGCCAGCCCCAAGAACAATGCGACGCCTCTATGCAATATTTTTCCAAAACGCTTCTGCATATTACCGTTTCTGTACTCCTAACGTGACAGTTTCCCCGTTTAAATTCCATTCTTTGACAGAACCACTTACGTCTCCAAATATTACCGCATCTGCCAATACTACATTCTTGATTTCCTCCAGATGCCCTTCCATAATTGCCTGAATCTTAGCATTTCCGTTTGCATAAACCGTAATATGATCCATCACTTCAAAGCCTGCATCCTTACGCATAGTCTGCAATTTACTGATAATTTCACGAACAAAACCTTCTTCAAGCAATTCCGGTGTCAGGTTGGTATCCAGCACCACAGTAATGCCATAATCGGAAACGGATTCGTAACCCGGCATTTGTGCAGATTCAACGAGCAAATCTGCCTCTGTCAAGCCATAATCAGCACCATCTACCGTTAAGGTAATCGCACCCTTTTCTTTCAATTCCTGCATCGCTTTGTTGCCATCCAGTTCAGAAAGCAAGGTACGAACTACCCCGATATTTTTCCCAAACTTAGGACCTAATGTCTTGAGCTGTGGCTTAAAGCTGTAGGAAGTGAAATCTGCCACATCCGCCACAAACTTCACACACTTGACATTCAATTCGTCTGCAATGATTGCCTGATAGTAATCGGGCAAGTCTGCTGCAAAGTCAGAAACAGAAGTGTCCACATGGACAAACATGGTACCGATAGGTTGTCTGTTCTTAATGTTGGCTGCATTTCTGCCGGCACGACCCAAAACAATAATGTCCAATACCTCTTCCATTTTTGCCTCTAAATCCTTTTGGATCCATTCTTTGTTTGCTACCGGGAAATCACACAAATGTACGCTTTCCGGGGCATTTTTGTCCACAGAACAAACCAAATTGCGATAAATATCTTCTGTCATAAACGGAATCATAGGCGCTGCCACTTTTGCCAAAGTTACCAACGTGGTATACAAGGTCATATAGGCATTCACTTTATCCTGGGGCATGCCCTTTGCCCTACGGATTTTGTGCACCATCTCCCAAATGGGCTGGTAACGTTTGTGTCCCAAT
>CAYMRI010000050.1:0-12343 GCA_964392835.1 uncultured Eubacteriales bacterium | reverse complement strand
ATTACCAGCCGAAAAAATCTTTTTTATTTCATTGTCCTCTTGACAGGGTGCACATCATGCGACAGCCCCTTTCTCTTTACTATGAGCAGTTCTTATAAATATTCTTTAATGAAGTCAGGCGGGTTGTTTTCATCACCGTTAATACTAATCATCATATCGAAATTGCAAAGTTCGGAAATTTTCTTTGCGCCGATAAAGAAGTTTTCCATATCACCGATGTCTTCTTTTACAATGTAGGTAAGACCATCAATAAATAATTCGTGTAAATCATAATCTTGAGATGCAATACCGCAAATAAAACCTAAAAATTCGTGAGAACCATGAACGGGGTAGTCCAATACATTAACAAAACGAATGTCGTGAGACAACTTTGTTAATAATTCATTGCTGTCGTCAATGTAAATAACGGTTCCTGCACAATCTTTTACAGCATTATTTGCTGCTTCTAACATTGTCTTGGTCTTTCCCATGCCTTTCTTACCATAAAGTACTTTAATCATACGAATTACCTCCTGTGATATGTAGTATTTGGTTGTACCCATATTCTACTATATTTTGATTTTGATAGCAAGTGTGTTATTATAAAAACAATGTGAAAGTTATTTGAAAAACGGGAGATTTTACATGAAAGTTGTTTATGTGGTGTTGAAGAAAAGTACAAAAGCCTTTGAGCAGCTATACAGTTATGTGGCGTCTGAGACAATGGCGGCTACATTACAGGAAGGTACCAGTGTTATGGTGCCCTTTGGTGCGCAAAACCGTGCAGTGGAGGCTTTTGTAAAAAAAATGATAGATGTCTCCGATTACAAAGATACTTATCCTTTGGAAAAATTAAAATCTATTTTGTCCGTAAAAAGCAGTTCCCGTAAATTAAACAGGGAACAACTTGCGCTGGTATCTTGGATGAGTAAAAAATACTATTGTACGGAAAGCGTTGTACTGCGCCTGATGTCACCGCCTGGAGGAGAAACCATAGAAGACAAAAAGGAAAGGACAGTCGCCCTTGCGCTTACAGCAACAGAGTTGGATACCTTTATTGATAACGGTACCATTAAACGAATCCATCAGATTGAAATCCTCCGGTATTTACAAGAGATGGGGGAAACTGCCATAGAAGAAATTAAAAACCGTTTTTCTATTACCCTTGCAGTTTTGGATACCCTGCGGAAACATGGGTATGTGACCTTTGGGGAGCGAAGAAAGGAAATGAAATTACAAAGTGAAGTGCAGATACCTTATTATGCGCCGCCAAAGGCGTTGACTGCGGAGCAAGCTGTGGCAGCAAACACCTTAAAAGAGGCGCTATGTTCCGGACAGCACAGAGAATTTTTGCTTCACGGGGTCACCGGCAGCGGTAAGACGGAAGTGTATTTAAGTGTCATTGAAGAAGTACTGCGCAAAGGAAAGCAGGCCATTGTACTGGTGCCGGAAATTTCATTGACCCCACAAATGCAGGCTAGATTTCAAGGCAGATTTGGCAATGGTGTGGTGATGCTCCATTCTAAATTGACGGACAGACAGCGTTATGAACATTGGCAGGCCATTCGCCGAGGTGAGGTAAATTTGGTGGTTGGTGCTCGGTCTGCGGTGTTTGCGCCTTTTGCAAAGTTAGGGGCAATTTTTATAGACGAAGAGCATGAAACTTCCTATGAGTCGGATAAAACACCCAAGTATCATGCGGCTGATATTGCAAAGTTCCGCTGCCAATATCACAATGCTCTGTTAGTCTACGGTTCTGCCACACCTTCCATTGCCACTTCTTATCGTGTGCAAACCAAAGAAATCGGGTATTTAAAACTGGTACAACGTGCCACGGGCATTTGCCTGCCACAAGTTACTTTGGTGGATATGAAGCAAGAATACGAAAGTGGTAACAGGGGCATTTTTTCCGATAGACTTTGCGCAGAATTAGAACAAAATTTGGAACGAAAAGAACAGTCTATGTTGCTGTTGAATAAGCGAGGGTATTCTCATGGGATTATTTGCAAAACCTGCGGGTATACCCAAAAGTGTCCTTCCTGTGATGTGACCATGACCTATCATGCATCCAATCAGCGGGTGATTTGTCATTATTGTGGCTATACAGAAAAAGCAGTGCATGCATGTCCATCCTGTCAAAGCACGGATTTGAAACAATCCGGGGTAGGCACCCAGCAGGTGGAACAGCAATTGCAGAAAATGTATCCCCATGCCAGAATTCTGCGCATGGATATGGACACCACCAAGGGGCGTTTTTCCCATGCTGACATTTTAAAGCAGTTTGCCGAAGGCGGCGCGGATATTTTAATCGGTACCCAGATGATAGCCAAAGGCCATGATTTTCCCAATGTCACACTGATGGGGATTTTGGCGGCAGATGCAGGGTTGTACTTAGAGGATTATCTGGCATCGGAACGAACGTTTCAGTTGATTACCCAAGCAGCTGGCCGGGCAGGCAGAGGAGCTTTGCCGGGCAGAGTGATTATTCAGGCACAAAATATTGATGATTACACTGTGCAGGCAGCGGCGAAACAGGATTATCGATATTTTTATACCAGAGAGACGGTAATTCGCAGGCAACTGAATTTTCCACCTTATACCAATCTGGCAATTGTGGGCATGAGCGGCAAAGAGGACAGAAAAGTATATGATGCCATGTGTGATGTAAAACAAAGATTTTTACAGGAACAGGCTTCTATGGGAGACATTCCGGTGCAGATTTTAGGACCAGCTCGATATCCTTTGAGTAAAATGAATGGAAAGTACCGTTGGCGCCTTTTGTTGAAGTGTAACGACCGAGAACTGCTGGAACAACTTTGCGGAAAAGTACTTGCCAACATACAAAGTAATACTTATCCGGGCATTACAGGTCCGGGAATAGAAGTGAACCCTAGGAATATGCTGTAATTTGTGATAAAATTAAAAGAATGAAAAATGATATGTGTAGAAGGAGATAGCATAAATGGCATTGAGAGAAATCAGAAAAGACGGTGACCCGGTTTTGAGAAAAATATGTCGCCCAGTGACAGAATATAACGAAAGACTTTGGACTTTGTTGGATGATATGGCAGAAACCATGTATGCAGCAAACGGTGTAGGATTGGCAGCCCCCCAGGTGGGCATTTTAAAGAGAGTGGTGGTCATTGATGTGGGAGATGGGCTCATTGAAATGATTAATCCGGAAATGCTCAAATCCTCCGGCGCACAGGTAGGACAGGAAGGGTGTTTGAGTATACCGAGTGTGTGGGGAGATGTACAGCGCCCTGCGAAAGTGAAAGTACAGGCTATGGACAGACATGGGAATGTATGTACCTATCGGGCAAGTGATCTGCTGGCTGTGGCAATGTGCCATGAAATGGATCATTTGGATGGTATTTTGTTTAAAGACAAGGCAACCCATTTGGAACGTACAGATGTGGATGCAGAAGGTGGAGAGGCATAATGCGGATTATTTTTATGGGAACACCGGATTTTGCGGTGCCTTCCTTACAGGCGCTCATAGATGCAGGGCATGATATTGCTTTGGTGGTAACGCAACCGGACAAACCAAAAGGAAGAGGAAATAAAATGGCCATGCCACCTATAAAGGAGTTGGCTTTGGCACATCATATTCCGGTATATCAACCGGAAAAGGTGAAAAATGATGCTTTTGTGGAAACACTAAAGTCTTGCAAGGCGGATTTGATGATTACGGTAGCTTATGGCAAGATTCTTTCGGAAGCAGCATTACAGGCGGCGCCTTTGGGGTGTATTAATGTGCATGCATCCCTGTTGCCGAAATACAGAGGTTCTGCGCCTTTATGGTGGGTGATTATCAATGGGGAAGAAAAGACGGGGATTACTACCATGTACACAGATGTGGGTATGGATACCGGTGATATCATCGATGTGGCGGAATTTCCAATTCCGGAAGATATGACAGTAGGAGAATTAAGCGATGCAATGGCTGTTTTGGGTGCAAAGACTTTGTTGATAACTTTGCAGAAATTACAAGAAGGTACCCTGCAAAGAACGCCTCAGGATGCTTCTTTGGCAACCCACGCGCCCATGATTGAAAAGCAGCTTGGTCAAATCAATTGGGACTCTATGACCCGGGAAATACACAATCTGGTGCGGGGAACCAATCCCTGGCCGGTAGCATACACCTTCTATGAAGGACAAAGAATGCGTATTTTTCGCACCAATCCCAAGACGGAGATGATGTGGCAAAATGTGTACAAAGAGAAACCAGGGACCATTTTGAAGGTTAGTGATGCCGGAATCTTAGTGTCCACAGGGGACGGTCAGATTTTAGTCGAAGAGGTGCAGGTGGATTCCGGAAAAAGAATGTCCGTGAAAGACTATATCCGCGGGCACCATATTAGGGAAGGGGCCTTGTTAGGCAACGAATGAAAAAATAAGGAGGAAAGCATATGCCGTTTTTTTATATGGATTATTGGTATTTGGTATTAGTAGTACCCATGATGATTCTGTCGTTGATTGCCAGCGCCAGGGTGAATGCGGTGTATAAAAAATATAACAAAATTTCTGTGCGGGCCGGTCTTACGGCCAACGAAGTGGCACAACGTATTCTGACACAACATGGCATTCATGATGTGTCGGTGCAACAGATTGGGGGAAATTTGACAGATAATTATAATCCCACCAATAAAACGTTGAATTTGTCTCAATCTACAGGTGGAAATTCCACAGTAGGTGCCATCGGGGTAGCTGCCCATGAGGCAGGACATGCAATTCAATATGCGGACAATTATTTTCCTGTAAGGCTGCGTAGTTCCATGGTTCCAATAGTAAATATCGGTTCTAATTTGGGTATTTTACTAGCAATTATGGGGTTGTTCTTCGGTGGCGAACTGATGGTAATCATTGGATTGGCACTGTATTCAACCGTGTTTTTGTTTACCTTGGTTACTCTGCCGGTAGAATTGAATGCCAGTCGAAGAGCAGTACAGGTTCTGGATGGTATGGGGATGTTTACGAATGAAGAATTGAACGGCGTGAAAAAAGTGTTAAGCGCAGCGGCGTTTACCTATGTGGCATCCATGTTGACCGCTTTGGCAAACTTGCTCCGTCTGGTACTGTTGTTTACCCGAAATCGTCGGAGGGATTAAGTTTTATGAAATCCGATTTGGCCAGAAACACAGCGTTAAAAATTTTGTATGATATTTATGAAAAACAAGCGTATTCCAATGTGGTTTTAAATAAGGGGTTGGCTGGAACACCGGATTTGAGCGTGTTGGACAGAAGTTTTGTGACCGAATTGGTTTATGGCACATTAAAATATACTTTGACCTTTGATTGGGTCATTGCCCAATATTCCAAGGTGAAGTTTCGAAAAATATCCAAATGGATTTTGACCATTCTTCGTATGGGGTTGTATCAGATTTTTTTCATGGAGAAAGTACCCCATTCTGCAGCCTGCAATGAAAGTGTGAAGCTGGCAGAACACTACGGACATCAGGGTTCTAAGGGGTTCGTCAATGGTATTTTGCGCAGTGTCATCAGAAATACAGAAGGCAATATAGATAGGATTTCATTTCCTTCTATGGCTCGACGTTATGGCTATCCTGACTGGATGGCAGATATGTTAGTGGAAGATTATGGAAAAGAAACCACCTTGGAAATTTTAAAAGCCTATGGGGAACCGGCACGTTTTTCCATACGAACAAATCGTTTAAAATGCAGTCGGGAACAGCTGCTTACAAGCCTTGCAGAAAGCGGAATTGCTGCAAAACCAAGTGCGGTAACTGAGGATGGTATTCTATTGGAACATGCTTCCGATGTGACTAAGGTTCCAGGGTTTCACGATGGCTGGTTTTATGTGCAGGGAGAAAGCTCCATGCTGGTAGGACAAATTGCCAATCCGAAACCCGGCAGTAGGGTGCTGGATTTATGTAGTGCGCCAGGTGGAAAAGCAACCCATATGGCAGAAAAAATGGGGAATCAAGGGAAGGTGATTGCAGGAGATATTTATCCTGCAAAGTTACAAAAAGTACAAGAAAGCGCTGGTCGGCTTGGGATTACTGTTTTGGAAACCAAGTTACAGGACGCAACACAGTTTGTGCCTGCTTATGAAAAACAGTTTGATTGTGTGGTGGCAGATGTGCCATGTTCCGGTCTTGGGATTTTACGAAAGAAACCGGAAATTCGTCTTCATCGCACGGAAAAGGAAATTGCAGAACTGCTGCCGTTACAGCAGAAGATTCTGGAATGTGCTGCCCGTTATGTGAAACCGGGTGGTATATTGATTTACAGTACCTGTAGCATTTTAAAGCGGGAAAATGAAGCACAGGTGGCGGAATTTTTAAGAAACCACAAGGATTTTTCTTTGCGTCGGGAAGAAAGTCCTATGACGATTTTGCCGCAAACTTATGGTACGGATGGTTTCTTTATTGCAAAGATGAAAAGGGGCATATAAACATGGACAATTTGCTCAATTTAATGGATTTGACATATGAGGAATTGGAAGCTTGGCTGCTTTCTCAAGGGTTGCCCAAATTTCGGGCAAAGCAGGTGTATGATTGGGTGCAGAAAGGCACGGAATCCGTAGAGGATATGACCAATCTTTCCAAAGAGTTACGGCAAAATCTGGCGACCAAAGCCCATACGGGTTATTTGGGTGTGCGCGCAAAGTTGGTTTCTAAGCTGGATGGTACCATAAAATATTTGTTGGAATTGCGGGATGGCAACATTGTAGAATGTGTCCTGATGGAATATAAGCACGGGACTACAATCTGTATTTCTACACAAGTGGGATGTAAAATGGGGTGCACCTTTTGTGCCTCTGCTATTTTAGGCTTTCGTCGCAATTTGACCGCGGGAGAAATGTTGGGAGAAATCATTACGGCAAGCAAAGATTCCGGCAGAACCATTTCCAATGTGGTACTTATGGGAATCGGCGAACCTTTGGATAATTATGACAATGTGATTAAATTTTTGAAAATGGCAAATGATTCCAGAGGGTTACATATCGGCGGGAGACATTTTTCCCTTTCTACCTCCGGGATTGTGCCGCGGATTTATGACCTGATGGAAGAAAACTTGCAGCTGACATTGGCCATTTCTTTACATAGTACCAATGACACCGACAGAAGTCGCATTATGCCGGTAAATAAGACCTATTCTATTGACAAATTATTGGAAGCATGTAAGATATATATTAATAAAACAAGACGCAGAATTACCTTTGAATACGCTATGATTGCAGGGGTAAACGATACCGTTGCCCATGCCAATGAGCTGGGACAGTTGCTCAAAGGCATGCTGTGTCATGTGAATTTAATTCCGGTAAACTCTGTAGAGGGAACCGGCTATAAGAGAAGTAACAGAAAAGAGATAGAAGCATTTGTAGCAATTTTAGGGAAATACGGCGTGGAGGCAACCGTGCGCAGGGAACTGGGAAGCGATATTGAGGCGGCATGCGGACAGTTGCGACGAAGCGTTATCGAACAGGATGGCAATCCTGCAGGAGGCTAAATGGATTTTGCACTAAAAAGCGACATTGGACGTTTGCGGAAACTGAATGAAGATTATTGCGGCTGTTATTTTAAAGATGACAGCAATTTGTCGTTGTTCGTTTTGGCAGATGGTATGGGGGGGCATAATGCCGGCGAAATTGCCAGCAAAATATCGGTAGAAACCATTCTTTCTACAGCTGTGGCCTTTATTAACAGCAATCAGGAAACGTTAGAGGAAGCACAAATCAAGAAGCTATCTGTAGATGCAATTAAAAAGGCGAATGAACAGGTAGTTGCCTTGGCAAAATGCAACTCTACCATGCAGGGTATGGGAACCACAATTGTGACAGCGGCACTTTGGGATAACCGGGTTTGCATTGCCCAT
Organism: uncultured Eubacteriales bacterium; assembly: GCA_964392835.1. GTDB lineage: Bacteria > Bacillota > Clostridia > UBA1212 > CASDQQ01 > CAYMRI01. The sequence goes on along the minus strand of CAYMRI010000050.1, from coordinate 4,522 downwards.
GTAGGTGACAGCCGTGCTTATTTTATTTCAGATAATACCATTTGGCAGTTAACAGTAGACCATTCCTATGTGGAGGAATTAGTAAAGAGAGGAATTATTTCCAGAGAAGAGGCAAAATATCATCCTGACCGCAATATGATTACCCGTGCAGTCGGAGTAGAAGAATCTGTTGAGGTGGATGTAGATGTCATTGGCATCGGTGCAGGAGATGCTGTTTTGCTATGCTCGGATGGATTGACCAATTTAATGGATGAACAGAGTATCTTAGAAGTATTTTTGAAAGGGAAGAATGCAGAAGAAATCTGCAATACCTTGTTGGCAGAGGCCAACAACAGAGGCGGTCATGACAATATTACCGCGATTGTAATCAGGAAAAATACAAAAGATAAATCGACAGAGGAGAAAGCATGAGCGAGAATTTGGAACATAGAGTCCTGGGTGACCGTTATGAATTATTGGAACAAATCGGGTCAGGCGGTATGGCTTACGTATATAAAGCTATGGACCTCCGTCTTAACCGCTATGTTGCAGTTAAAATCTTAAAAAGCGAATTTATAGAGAATAAAAGTTTTGTACAGAAATTTAGTGATGAAGCGATGTCAGCGGCCAGTTTGACACATCCAAACATTGTTTCTATTTTTGATACCGGTCATGATGGTGATTTGTATTATATCGTTATGGAATTGGTAAATGGGATTACATTAAAAGAATTAATTGATCGTAAGAAGACCATAAAATGGAAAGATGCTTTGTCTATTACCGGTCAGATTTTATCGGCATTGGAAGTGGCACATAAGAATAATATTATTCATCGGGATATTAAGCCACATAACATTATGCTGACCTATGATGGAACCGCTAAAGTGGCGGATTTCGGTATTGCCCGTGTGGTTTCTACAGATACCCGGGAAACCTCCGATATGAATATCGGTTCTGTCCATTACTTATCTCCGGAACAGGCAAAAGGGGAATCTTGTGATGAGCGTTCCGATTTGTATTCTATCGGTATTACATTATATGAAATGTTGATAGGACAAGTGCCATTTGATGGGGAAACAGCAATTTCTGTAGCCATGCAGCATATTCGTACCCCTATGACACCTCCGTGTGAGTTGAATCCGGCTATTCCTGTGGGAGTCAGTGATTTTGTACTCAAAGCAACACAAAAAGAACCCAAAGACCGCTATCAGTCTGCCATGAATATGATGTCCTCCATGCAAGTCGTGCTTTTGATTCCCAATGAGCATCTGCAATATCAGGAACAGGAAAAAAAGATATCTACAGAAGGGAAGCGTGTAGTATCTCCGGCAAAGGGCACGGAAGTACACAGGGAAAACGACCCTAGGAAAGTGCCTCAAAAAGCACCTGGTAAAGTAAATGAACAGAAGAAAAAGGTGCCTTTTGCGGTGTGGTTGAAACAGCATTACCGTGAGGCCATTGTTGCTGTGGGTGCTTTTGTATTGGCAATTGTAGTGTTTGTTTTGTGTTTGGGCAGTATTTCCGGGAATCTTGCGGCTTTTCGACTGGCGGAATATGCTGTAGAAGATTTTACCGGCCAGAATTATTCTGAAGTGGCAGAAAATATCAGGGAATTGGGAATTCAAGTGGAAATTACCTATACTGCCAGCAGCACTGTACCTAAGGATGTGATTATGTCCCAAACCCCTTCTTCCGGGATAATACAACCGGGAGATACGATTACCATGAATGTGAGTTATGGCTCTTCGGATTTTGTAATTTCTAATTATGGTGCATCTCAGACGGATATCCGAATTGTGGAAAATGATTTTAGAAATACAGGGGTAAGCATTGTTTATATTTATGAATACAGCAATACGGTAGCAAAAGATTATGTGATTACTACTCGGCCCGGAACAGGTGAAATTGTGAATGCAGGGGATACTTTGTATGTATACCGTTCTTTGGGAGCCCCAGAGTATCCGCTTACCAGTGGCAATTATGTAGGAATGGCACCGGATGATGCTAAAAAAGCGATTGAGGCAAACGGTTTAAAATGTGTTATTTTGGAAAAAATTGTGGTGGAAACACCGGAGCAACCGGCTGTATCAGCAACTCCAAGTGCATCGTTAACCACAAGCCAGTCTACAGGGACAGGGGATGCCCTCTTTGAAAGTCCAACGCCCACGCCGACGCCCACTGCAACAATCGGTGGAGGGATTGCAGAAACCCTTGCGCCGGATGAGACGCCTACACCGGAATTGGTAGTGGCACAATATCCGCCGGTGGGAACGGTGTTGGAAGAAGGGGATACCGTTATTCTCTATTTATCTGCACCGGAGCTCTATCGGACAACAACAACGTTGATTTTAGAACGTTCAGACAATATGAACATTTCCAATACCTTTGATTTGCGGATAGAAATGGTAGGGAGCGATACTCAGACAACGGAAGTGCTGTTCCAGGATGTATGGCAAAGAAGCAATTTCCCGTTTGTATTTGAGGCTCAGGTGCCGTACCGCGGACAATCTGAAGTCAGCGTTTATATTAATGATACATTTTACTGTAAGTACATATTAAAATCGGACGAATAGGAACAATTTGTGAGTAAGCAGGGAATCATTATTAAAGGAATCAGCGGGAAATATACTGTATATACAGAAGGCACACATTTAGAGTGTGTTGCCAAGGGTGTATTCCGCAAACAAAAAATCACACCGCTGCCGGGGGATACTGTAACCGTGGAAGATGGTGTGATTGTGGCAATTGCACCCAGAAAAAATCAGTTGATTCGTCCTGCCGTTGCCAATGTGGATCAAATCGCCGTTTTTGTTCCTGTGAAATCACCGGAACCGGATTATTTTTTATTGGATAAAATGTTATTGACAGCCTTTGAACATCATATCGATGTGCTGATTTGTGTCAATAAATGCGATTGTGATGAGGCACAGGTAGCATCTTATATTCAGCAGTCTTACGGCAAATTACCGGTGAAAGTGTTATGTATGGAGGCGGTAAATGGCATTGGGATTGCAGAAATATCTGAATTTCTAACCGGAAAGATTACCGTGTTGGCCGGACAATCCGGGGCCGGAAAATCCACCACAGTCAATGGTGTATTCGGACAGAAAAAAATGGAGACCGGCGTGGTCAGTATGAAAACGGAAAGAGGGAAGCATACCACCCGTCATGCAGAACTGTTTTCCATTGATACTGGTGGCTTTTTGATTGATACCCCCGGGTTTAGCTCTCATGACTTGCCGGATTATGATGCGGGTATGTTGCGCAGTCTTTATCCGGAATTTGCTGCCCATGAAGGAACTTGCCGTTTTAAAGAATGTCTTCATTGGAATGAACCCAACTGTGCTGTGAAAGCGGCAGTAGAACGGGGAGAGATTGATGACGGACGATATCAAAGATATTTGCGTTATCAACAGGAAATTGCCGTGCGAAAAGCAAATAAATATAAATAATGTAGCAATATTGTGAGAAAGGATACCGATATGAACCAGAAACCAAACCGTGAAATTATCATAGCACCATCTTTGTTGGCGGCAGATTTTATGCATATGGGAACACAAATTAAACAAATTCAAGAAGCAGGTGCACAGTGGTTGCATTTTGATGTGATGGATGGTGTATTTGTTCCTAATATTTCCATTGGGATTCCGGTATTGGCATCCATTGAAAAGGCTTGTGATATTGCATTGGATGTACACCTGATGATTACAGAGCCCATCCGCTATGTGAAAGAATTTCGCAAAGCAGGTGCAGACTGGATTACATTTCATGTAGAAGCTTGTAAAGATGCACAAGAAGTTTGGGATACCATTGCTGCGATTCATGAATGTGGGGCAAAAGCGGGAATTTCTGTAAAGCCTAATACGCCGGCAGAAGAAATTTTTCCTTATTTGTCTCAGGTAGAGCTGGTCTTGGTTATGACGGTTGAGCCGGGTTTTGGCGGGCAAAAATTCATGGAACACATGATGCCCAAAGTAGCGCAGTTAAAGGCATATATCGATGAAAATCGGCTGGATATTGAATTGGAAGTGGATGGCGGTATCGGTACCGGCACCATTGTCAAAGCGGCGGCCGCAGGTGCCAACGCTTTTGTGGCAGGAACTTCTGTGTTTGGTGCTGCAGATATTCCGGAAGCGGTAAAGAAGCTGAAGGAGTTGGCGGTTGCGGAAAAGCAGTGAATTGTTTGTTGTATAAATTTGTTTGGCAATGTCCTACCGATAGGTGGGGCCTTTTTTACGGGAGTATTTCCCAGCACTATTGGGAAATAATTGCGGTAGAAAAACAGGTCTGTTACAATAATTTTGGTGAGGGCACTGCTCAGAAGCAAAGAAGTAGACAAAATGGCCTCTCATCCCCTCTATACTGTGAATTTCTTAATGAAATATGGCGTGAAGAAATCCGGGGGAGTACCGGCAAATGATATGAGTGAGACTAAAAGTCCGTATGCAAGGCCACTTAAACGGAATGTATAAAGGTAGACAATCGTTGTGAAGGCAAGCATACCGTTTCCAAGTGAGTCAAGAAGACCAACTAATGTCAAAAC
>CAYMRI010000049.1:0-12400 GCA_964392835.1 uncultured Eubacteriales bacterium | reverse complement strand
ACATTGGGACATTTTCCTTTGTGGTTTATTGAGACATTATCATAAATGGTTTACAAAAATTTAAGAAAATTAGGAACAAATGTTTGCATTATTCTTTTTGTTGTGTTATACTGTAGAAAAATAATAAAGAACGGAGCGATACTATGCCAAGAAAAAAGGCCGATGAAAATATTGTAACCCCAAGACAGCAACAGGTACTGGATTATGTTGCCGCACATATTCAGGAAAAGGGCTATCCCCCTTCCGTCCGTGATATTTGTGCCGCAGTCGGTTTTAAATCCACCTCCAGTGCGCATGCATATTTGGAAGCATTGGAAAAGAAAGGATTGTTACATAAGGACGCATCTAAAACCCGTGCTTTAAAAGTAACCTCTTCTACTACACCCACTGCGTCTTCCGCTGCAAAGGGAAATGTAACGCCTTTCCCGGATGTAGCAACCCGTGAAGTGGTCAATGTGCCTATTGTAGGTAAGGTTACCGCCGGACAACCCATCTTAGCAGTGGAAAGCATTGAAGATACCTTTCCAGTTCCACTGGAGTTTGTAGGGAATCAGGATGCATTCATGTTAAAGGTGCGTGGCGAAAGTATGATTGAAGCCGGTATTTTAGACGGCGACTTTGTATTGGTTTCCAAACAGTCTACTGCTCGGAATGGCGATATTGTAGTTGCCCTGATTGAAGATGAAGCAACCGTAAAAACTTTCTACAGAGAAAACGGTTATGTGCGTCTGCAACCGGAGAATCCGTACATGGAACCCATTATTGTCCGCGAAAATCTTTCCATTTTAGGAAAAGTGAGCGGCGTATTTCGTAAGATGTAGGACGTTCCCGCAAGCAACGTTTTATATTTCATTTAACTCCTTTTTAAAGAAAGAGACCCTGTGTGTGCTGCAGCTCATGGTGGTCTCTTTTCTATTTTGTGGCGCAACTATTGGTTGCATTTGCAAAAAAATAGCAAATCCGCCACTTCGCCGGTATCTTTCAAGTTATGGCGGTAAGATATGGTGCATCTTTATATTTGTGGCGAAATTAGAATCGGTATCTCGGTTTTTGTATAGGTACAGGCTACAAAATAGCAGATGAAATCAAGATGTCTGCTTGAATATCGCCGTTCATGCAAAGATACAGAAAGACTTCCACCATATCTGGTAAGATAACCGAAAGTGAACCGCCACAACTCGAAAGATACCGGCGAAGTGGCGAAATCCACTCGTTCTCAACAAAAAACAACCCCTGCATCTGTCATAAGATACAGGGGCGTACACTTTATCGTGTTACAATTTCTTATTTCACCTTACAGATACCGCTGTCAGCCAACATCTTGATGAACAAACCGCCTTGTACGGTTCTGTGTTGGAAACCACATTGATGTGCATCGGTGGTTTCATACCAGTCAGTCATGGGTACACGGGATTCGGATTCATTGTAAGCATCCCACAACGGAGCGATAAATGCTTCAAATTCTTCCTTGGTGTCTGCAAATGTTGCAGTCCATACCAACCAGTCAGACTTGGTATAAGTTCTTCTGTTATCCAGAGGCATGCCATATTTTTGCATACGACCTGCATAGCTTAAGAACTCAGAACGCAATACTTCCTTCGGGAAGATGTTCAAGTCAAACAACTTATCCCAAATTGCATTGTACTTCATACTGAAGGAACCTTCTACGTCAAATGCCAAACGATAAGAACCATCGCCATTTGCAGCTCTTTCTGCCCAGCTTGCAGCCATTTCCTTAGCCTTTGCAACCAATTCTTCATATCTTGCAACATTACCCATCATCTTATAGATAACACCCAAGCCTGCAATACCCATAATTGCCTTCAAAGACAAGTTACAGTTGTGTGCCAAGTGGCCTGCGAAGTCGTCGGTGCAAAGTTGATGTTCCGGATCGTTACCGTATTGAATCAAATACTTACTCCATTTTTCCAAATTTTCAATGTTCATTGCCGCATAAGAAACATCGTTCATAGCAACGGAAGTAGCAGCAGCCATTACCAACATGTTACCGCATTCTTCTACAGGCATCTGGTGTGCCGGATCGATACCGCTGGAATATACCTGTTGGTTCAAGAACGGATAGCAACCTACATCGTGAGGAGCAAAGTCAAACGGCCATACTCTTGCTTCGTCGTATGGATATACGCAACCATTTGCATACTTGAAAATCGGTCTCATCATTCCGATTACCAATTCCGGATTATAGTACAAGAACATAGGAATGGAAGGATAGCTTACATCAACGGTAGCTGCACAACCATTACTGAAACATTCTTTAGAAATGTACAACAATTCGCCGTTGTTATCCAATACCAACTTATGGGCAGCAATAATCTGTCTGTATGCCAAAGACAAAAGTTCAGCATATTTTTCTCCGCCTGCTGCAACTGCCTTTGCAGTTAAATCAGCAGCAAATACAGCGGACTTTTGCATGCACAAATCATAATCTGCATATGCCTTTGCAATTGCAGTTTCAATGGTTTCACCGTCTTTGTTCCAATAGGATTTCAAAGGATCACCAAAATAAATCAAGCTCTGAATATCATCATATGCAAATGCAATCAAAGCACTTTCGTTGGAGATATCTGCGCTTACTGTAATGTAGCTCATTTCTTCTGTTGCAGCAGGCTTGCAGGTGCAGGTCTTAGCTGCCTCACCCTTTACTGCCAAATAGAAATAACCCCAGTCAATTCTCACGTCGTCACCCAGTTTGTTCAAAATATTCTGCTCAACGCCGCCCATTTTAATTGCCTGGATGCCATTACCGATTTCTACTTCTGCACTTTCCACTGCCATTTGGCCTCTTTCGTTCAAGCAAAGCTCTTCAGAAGCATGAATGCGGATTACCACATTGTGTGCAACACCGTCTACGGATTTGCAGGATGCCTTCAAATAGCTAACCGGTCTGGTTAACAAATATAAATCATAAGGTACTACCGGTGTGGTAAATTGCAATGTCAATTCTACCTTGTCATTTGCAAATACATAAGTAGTATTCAATGCATCAATTTCCAATGCCTTTTGTTCCATTACCTTCATGCCTTCTACGGTACTCATGAAACAATTCTTTTCTCCGTCTACTTCTAAGATACCAACAATCTTATTAGACTTGTTGGTCCAGTGGCGAGTATCTGTATCCGTTAAACGATCGGATTCAGACCATACGCTGAAATAAGGGTCTACAGTAATCAAAGGTACTGCCGGTGCTCTCATTTTCATAATTCACTTTCTCCTTTGTCTTTGAAAAATTAGTACTTGCTGATTTCGTACTGGTTATACTATACTATAGTGGTTGGTAAAATGCAAGAAAAACAAGAGGTTTTTTATGGGATTTAAAGGAATTTTCAGCAAAAAAATATGCATATATTTTTGTTGCCTTTGCTTATTGGTAACATGTGTCTCTTGCGCACCGGAAACTGCTGATTTAGAAGGACTTACCATTGTTTCTTCCTTTTATCCGGTTTACATTACTGTGCTGAATCTGACAGATGGCATTGAAGGTGTGAACGCAATTAACTTAACACCATATACTACCGGTTGTCTTCACGACTACCAGCTTACTACAGAAAACCTAAAAACCCTGGAAACAGCAGATATTTTTGTACAAAACGGTGCAGACATGGAATCTTTCACAGACAAAGTGGTACAGAACTGCCCCACCCTTACCATCATAGAGGCCAGCCAAGGGATTCCCACATTGGAACACAATCCACACATTTGGCTCAGCATTTCTCCTTATATGGAATATGTGAAAAATATTGCGGAAGGACTGACGGAGGCAGACCCTGCTCACGCAGAACAATACCAAAACAATATGAAAATTTATTTGCAAAAAATACAGGCGTTACAAGCAGAATCCACGCAAGCGTTGTCCGACGTTTCTTCCAGAGACATCATTGTGTTTCACGAAGCATTCCCCTATTTCGCAGAAGAATTCAATTTAAACATTGTTGCAACTGTAGAACGGGAACCGGATGAAGCACCGGTAGCCAGAGAGTTGGCAGAGACCTGTGATTTAATTGAAGAGACCGGTTGCTATGTCTTGTTTGCAGAACCGGACTATTCACAAGCGGCTATTGATGTCATCGCCCGAGAAACCGGCGCAACCGTGTACATCCTTGACCCTATTACCACCAATCGGTATGAAGATAATAAAGATGCATATTTGCTGGCAATGCAGCAAAATGTAAAAACATTAAAGGAGGCATTGTCATGAGCGATTCTTGTACAACCGGTTATTGTTGTACCCGTGTGCAGGACCTTGGCGTTACCAAAGGCAACCAGACCATTTTGCATGATGTAGGCTTTCACATCCATTGCGGCCAGTTGACATCCATCATCGGTCGTAATGGTGCAGGCAAAACCACATTAATGAAAGCACTGTTAGGGGAAATAAAACATACCGGCACCATTCGGTTTCATAACCATCAAGGAAAGCATAAAAAGTTGCGCATTGGATATGTTCCTCAGAAACTAAATCTGGATGAAAACGCCCCCTCTACCGTATATGATTTATGCGCCTCTTTTTTATCTCGCCAACCTGTTTTCTTGTGTAAAGGAAAATCACTTTCCAAGAAAATCACCACGCAATTAAAGGCTTTTGGCGCTGAATCTCTCCTGGACAAACGTCTTTGCGACCTGTCCGGCGGCGAGCTGCAACGCGTATTACTCTCCTTAGCCATGACTCCTATTCCGGATTTATTACTATTGGACGAACCGGTATCCGGCATGGACCGAGAAGGCATGGAACATTTTTATCAGGTGCTCATGGACTTAAAAGCCCACAACGACATTGCTATTTTAATGATTTCTCATGATTTTGATTATGTAAAACGGTATTCTGACAGAGTGATATTGTTAGATAAAACAGTGTTATGCGATGGAACCCCGGATGTGGTGTTAAACAGCGATGCCTTCCGGCAAACCTTCCAAATTGGATTTACAAAGGAGGATTCCCATGCTGCAATATGATTTCATGAAAAATGCCCTTTGGGCCATCCTCTTGATTACCCCTTTGTTTGGCCTCATTGGCACCATGGTGGTCAATAATAAGCTGGCATTTTTTTCCGATGCTTTAGGGCACTCTGCCTTGACTGGTATCGCCATTGGGGTGTTGCTTGGAATTTCCAACCCTTTGGTATCCATGAGCCTCTTTGCCATTTTGTTTGCCTTTTTGCTAAACAGTATTAAGCGCTCCAATGTGTCTTCCAGTGATACCATTATCAGTGTGTTTTCTTCTACGGCACTGGCATTAGGGCTTGTGGTGCTATCCCTCTCCGGCTCTTTTTCCAAATATTCTTCCTATTTAATCGGTGATATTCTTACCATCGTACCGGAAGAATTAACTTACCTGGCAATCCTGTTTGCCATCGTCCTCGTCTTTTGGGTTTGTTGCTTCAATCAATTGCTGGCAGTGAGTACCAATGTGTCTTTGGCAAAAAGCCGTGGAATTCCTACCACTCTCATTGAAACTGCTTTCGTTATTATCCTTGCCATGCTGGTAACCATTTCCATTAAATGGGTTGGTATTCTGATTATTAATTCCTTATTGATTCTACCTGCAGCCGCTGCCAGAAATGTTGCGAAAAATATGCGGCAATACCACTTGTTTTCCGTTGGTTTTTCCATGTTTTCCGGCATTAGCGGCCTGGTTGTTTCCTACTATGCCGGTCTTGCCACCGGCCCCACCATTGTATTAATCAGCGCTGCTATTTTCTTTGCAACGTTCCTATTTCGGCGTAAATTATAAGTCGTCCTGATCCTGTACCGGGATGTCGTTCCCATACAGGCTGTCATCGTGTACAGGTGTTCCTGTATAACTCCCCAACAGATCTGATGAAATTTCTTCTTTGCCATGATTCCAGATATGTTGAATCTCCTTTTGTTTCTGTTTTGCAGATTTTTCCTTTGATGCTTGTGCCATAAAAAATAACCTCCTCTACCTTTTTAGGTTCGGAAGTTATTTTGCGCATTCGCTCTTTTTTTATACTTACTTGCCGGCTATCTGCCAAAACGAATCTCACCAATGGAAATGCCTTCCTGTTCCACCTGCAAATACACTTTGTGTACACCGGTAACTTCTTTTCCACGGCCTATCTTTTCAATCACTTGGAAAAAATCTGTTTCACCCGCACCCATACTGACTTCAGTCACATCAAAAATAGCAAACAAGGATTGTTCTTCAATCTCATCCACATAAACTGCAATGGTTCCACCTTCATTAGAAGTCTTTGCAATTTGCATGCTGATATATTCCGGTGTTACTTCTCCAAAGTTCACATTCGGAAACACCAAAGTATCCCCGGTGCTTAAATCTACAATCTGATTAAAATTCAAAAAACCATGCCGAATATATCCGGGATTCCCCACAGCCGCTGCATCATGAATATCCCAAAATCTTCTTGGGTTGAAGACAATTTTACTGTAAGGGTCTGCCTCTTCTCCCTCTCGCATAGCGCCATCAATGGGTTCATAGGCATTTATGGTACCGTCAATTTCCTCGCCTACCAGTTCATAAACAGGATTGGCTTCCACGCCGGATTTTGTAACAACAACCACTTCTTCCTCTTCTTCATTCCCTACAATATCCACAGGAAAAACCACACGGGCAACGGCAAAAATAACAACAACGGTAACAACAATCACTGTCAAATTGCCTACCAGTGATAAAACATCTTTGACAGCAGACCAGATTTTCATTAAAATCTTTATTCCGATTTTTTTCAGTTTGCTCTTTGTTGTATACAAATTCTGTACCCACCTTACCAATGATATATTTATCATACCTTTTTTTATACAAAGATTCAAGACGGAATTTCATTGCAGGAACATGTACAAAATGCTATAATGGCAACATCGTTATGATTGTATTTTGTTTGGAGGTAACTTTGCATGGAATATTTGGTCATTGGAAATGAACATTCCGGAACCAACAAAGGGCACAGAGTTTTGGAGGAAGTCGCGCAATATTTAACCGACAAGGGAATTTCCTTTACCACATGGAAAACTGCACATCCAGGACATGCTACAGAACTTGCCAGGCAAGGTTTTTCGCAAGGCTATCGCCATTTCTTCGTCATTGGCGGCGATGGCACTTTTAACGAAGTAATCAACGGTTTAGAAGCATCCACGGAAGCAGACCCGGTTACGTTAGGACTAATTCCTGCCGGCAGCGGCAACGACTTTATTCGCAGTAACACCTCCATAACAGGAAACACCAAAGAAATGTTGGACTATATTTTTCAAGCAGAACCCACCTGGGTGGACTGCGGCGTCATCAATGGAGGTCGCTTCCTCAATGTTTGCGGTTTTGGCTTAGACGTAGACTTAGCACTTCGGCAAACGAAGATCAAGAAGCATATTAAAGGCTCCATGAGTTACTATTTGGCCACCTTAATTACCATATGCAATCTTCGTGTTTATCCAGTGCGTTATACCATTGACGGCACAACCACCGTGGAAGATGATATTTTTCTGTTTGCCGTAGGAAATGGCCGTTCCTATGGGGGTGGTTTCCCTGTGGCGCCGAAAGCAGAATTGCAGGATGGCTACTTGGATGTTTGTGTTGTCTCTAAACTGCCTTTTTATAAAGTTCCCTGGATTTTAATAAAATTGTTAAAAGGCAAGCACCTTGATTGTAAACAATATGTCCGTTATTACCAATGTAAAAAGGTAGAAATGGATTCTACCAATCACACCCAACCCTTAAACATTGACGGTGAATTGGTGCAACACGCACCTATGCGCTGTGAAATACTGCCCCGCAGTCTCAAGATTTATATCTGAGACAGAACCACATCCATTTTAATTTTCCTTTTTGCTTTATTGCACTGCCTTCTTCCTGCTGTAAGATGGCTTGCAATGATTTATACTGTTCTTTGGTCAAAACCGCTTGATGATAGAAGCATGCTTCCAAAATGGCAGCCATCGCTTCCAGTTCCGGATTCTGCAGTCGTTTTAAATATTGAGATACCGTTTCTCCCATTTCCAAGGGCATGCCCATAAATGTCTTTACCCGCACAATCCGATGATAGAATTGAACCGGTGCGCTTTGCAATATCTCTTGTTCCGATACGCCCGGCGCTTGCTTCTTCCTTCGCATGAATAGCCAAAGGAAGAAACCTACAAGTAACAAGGGTCCTCCAATGCCTAAAAGCCACCAAACAACTGCTCCGTTTTCTTTTTCCGGAACATCTGTCACATTTTCCGTGGGGCTTGGGATAGGTGTTTCCGTTTCTATTGTGGGTGTGGCCGTTGGAGGCACAGTGAGCGTAGCCGTAGGAGTTGCGCTGGGTGTTTCCCCTTCCGTAGTCGTGGTTTGTCCGGACGGCGTAGGGGTTACGGTTACCGTAGGAATAGGTGGCGTCGTCGGCGTGGTTGACGGCGTAGGTGACGGTGTATTGGGCACTGCCACAAAGGATGGATTGTTCTGTGCAAAGGAAGCTGCACCAACGGGATCGAAAGTAACCCATCCCAATTGGGGGATAAACACTTCTACCCAGGCATGGGCATTGGCATCTGTTACTTCCAGCAATACGCCGTTGGTCACATCGTCCACACGATACCCACGTACATAGCGGGCAGGAATCCCAATACTTCTGCACAGCATTACCATGGCAGAAGCATAATACACACAATATCCTTCTTTACTGTCAAAAAGAAAATATTCCACCAGATTTCTGTCGCCGGGTACGTTCCCCGGGGTTAAAGTATAGGTATAATTATTTTTCAAATAAGACTCAATCGCTTCTGCTTTTTCATAATCATTACTATATTCATCGGTCAGACGCTGTGCCATAGCCGTAACCGCCTCTGTCATATCCGCCGGCATCTGTAAATAATAATTTTTCAATTGCTTTCTTGTGGTAGCATCCAGCCGGTCATAAGCAGCAAAGGTGGCATTGGGATTTTTCAGCAAAAAAGTCTGTAAAGCATCGCTATTCCGATTCAGCCCCAAATAGGAAACACTATACCACTCCACCATTCCCTGATGATAAGTATAAGTGGAATAATCATAATAAACATCTTCGTATGTCGTTCCATATGCCAGTATATTGGTAGTATAGGTGTGGTTAAACAAAGTGTCAGATTTTGTTTCATCATACACCACCGTAAACGTACGTGACTGATACAATCCCGTATTTCCTACCAGCGCATTCTGCACAAAACTATTCACTCCATCTGCACAAAAATAGGGATTCTCTGCAAAATAGTCCTCTAACAGCTTATCGCTTCCCGTATCAATGGCAGTCTGCCAAATATCGTCTTCAAAATAGTCACAGGCAATTCCCCGCAGGTATACGCTGTCGTCAGAAAGTGCCTCGCCGTTGGGAGTCGTAACAGCTACGGAAAACAGATATTCATTCTGAAAAGAGACATCTCCGCCAATTCTTCCATTTTTATTAAAAACGGATTGGGAAAAACGCGGTGCAATTTGGATGTTGTCCGGTGGCGCCCACATATTTTCCAGTCCTTCATTCAACCAATCCTGAAAATCTTCATTGGGTTCCGGGTTCACCATTAGGGTAAACACCATAGTTACCGCTAAAATTCCGCACAATAAAGGTACGCCATATTTCAGACTAATCTTCTTTTTTCTTTTGTTCTCTGCCTTATGATGCCACTGGTAGCCGTACAACACCAGCAAAGCCAATACAAGATGGAGCAGACATACCACCACCAACCAAGGCTCTGCCACATTGAAAAACTCCATGAAAAAGATATAAAGCATGAGCACCCAAGTGGTCAGCCCAATGGATTTCAGCTTGGTATAAAGCGTATGAATGGAAATACACACGATAAAAAACACAAGAAATGTAGAGCCTGCTTCACTGACGAAGAAATGTCTGTCCGTCCAGAACACTTTTTCATAGGTATCCAATGCACATTCATTCACCGCCATTGCCAGTTCATGCAATCCCGGCACCGGAATCAGCGAGCAAAGAACATGAGTTAGACCTACCCCTCCGGTGATAATGGATGTCCATCGATTGGTGGTAATGATTTCTGCCAACAGTACCACCAGCAGTCCCCACAACACAACGTCCAAAGCTTCCAATTCCACCTGAATAAAGTCCAGATAGGCATAGGAAACCCAAACGGTCAGTAAAAATGTCATGAGCAATAAAGGAAGTCTTCGTTTAAGTCGTTGTGCCATAGGTGTCCACTCCTTCCTGCCCATTCACCAAAACGGCTTGCAACCTTGCTCGTTCCCCGTCTTGTACGACTGTCATTCGATACATTTCCACTTTTACATGTTGATTTTCCAGTTGTTTTCCTATCCTTGCAAGTTCCGGTGTCAAATCCCGCAAATAGAAAACAGCCCGATTATAAATATCCTTTTGAAACAATGTTCTTTCCAGCAATACGGCATCCCGGCTTTCTCTTTCCGGCGCTGCATCGCCATACTCTGTCAAATAAATACCATACTCCTGAAAAGACTTTACCGTACTGCTTTCTAAAATTCGGTCCCTCCCACCGTAAAATAAAGTTACCATGCCTTCCTGATTCAGCACAGCTTTTACACAGGTAATTGCCAAATCACAGGCATAATCATCTAATGCAGCTGCTACGCTTAAGCTATCCTCCGTTCGAAGGCTACCGTCTACATAAACAAATACTTTGGTACAAAATTCATTTTCATAGCGATTTACAATCACTTCGTTTCGCTTTGCGGTGGCTTTCCAGTTAATGCTGTTCAACGTATCGCCATATTCATATTCTCGCAAATCGGAAATGGTACTGCGGTCCGGCACCTGTTTCTTCTTCGCGCCCTCTTCAGAACTTTTCCCCGTATCTTCCCGCAAATCCATGGGTACCAGACCTGCCCGCGGCAATACATACAAAATCTCCGGTTCCCGAATGCGAATTCTACGGCAAAAAATACCGAACGGTTCATAAACTACAATTTTCTTCAATCCGATGCTGTACTGTCCTTTTCGTGGAAAAACATAACCCACTCTCATTTCCTGTGTGCCGGGATATACGGCAATTCTTTTTTTGTCTTGATATTGATAGTAGAACTTTACATTGGGATAAAGAAAAACGCTCCGATTGTGGCATTGTACCGCCAACTGCGCTTCTGTATGTTTTTCTACCGCAGGATGTAACAAGACCTGTCGAAAAGACAACATCCAAAAGCTGCAAAGAATCAAAATGGCAGAGATAATCAAAACCAGTGTCAAAAAGAACCCCAAGGTCCATAAACTGGCATAGCCAAAATACAATGCGCAAATATCACAAGTAATTGTGGCAAGAATCCATAAAACAGCTTTCCAATTCATAGGCTTATGTCACCGGAACCTTTACAGAACGCAGAACCTGCATAATGACCTGTTCCTGCTGTACCCCTTTTACTTTAGCCTCCGGCCGCAACATAATTCTATGGGCCAGCACATGGGGTGCCATTTTCTGCACATCATCAGGAATCACATAATCTCTTCCCATGTATAAAGCTGCTGCCTGGGCCACCCGAAGCAACTGCAAACTGGCTCTGGGGCTACATCCCAATATAACTGACGGGTCTTTTCTGGTTGCAGTCACCAAATCCAAAATATATTTCCGCACCGGATTGCCTACAAACACATCCGTTACTGCGGTCTGAATTTCTATCACTTCCTCCAAAGTAGCCACCGGCGTCAAAACTTCCAATGTGCTGGCTTTGGTCATCTTTTCCATCATTTCAAATTCATTTTTATAATTGGGATATCCCATGGAAATCTTTATCATAAAACGGTCCAGTTGCGCTTCCGGCAGGGGAAATGTCCCCATATATTCCACCGGGTTCTGGGTAGCCAAAAGCATAAAGGGCTTGGGCACTTTTCTGGTATTGCCGTCAATGGTTACCTGTCCTTCTTCCATAACTTCCAGCAAACTGGACTGGGTCTTTGGGGAAGCTCTGTTAATTTCATCGGATAAAATAATATTATGAAAAATCAAACCTTCTTTATATTCCATGTCACCGGTTTTAATGTTAAACATATTAAACCCAGTAATGTCTGACGGTAACACATCCGGCGTACATTGTATTCTTCCAAAAGTGGCGTTTACCGATTTTGCCAATGCCTTTACCAAAGTGGTCTTTCCCACCCCCGGCACATCTTCAATCAACACATGACCGTTTGCCGCCAACGCAATAACCACCAGTTCTACTGCGCCCCGCTTGCCCACAATCACATGCTCCATGTTTTGCACAATCTTCTGCAATGTGTTCTCCATGTTGTCATCCCCCAAAACTTCTTTTGTATTTTAAATTGCTATTTTACCTTTCTGGTTAACAGATAAATTAGTACTATAATTAAAAACAAAATGGATATTCCGCTCAGTACCCAAAAGGTTATGCTCATTCCCGCCATACTAAGATGCCTCCATTCACTTTCACTCATTTGATTCATTGTATCAT